>NZ_JASJOU010000012.1 GCF_030068605.1 Xanthocytophaga agilis | reverse complement strand
TCCGAAGACATTCAAAAGATTATGAGAAAACAACTAAAAGTGCACAAGCCTGGATTTTATGGGCTAACTGCCAAATTATTCTTAACCGTTTCTAAATTGTTCACAATTTAATTTTTAAACATACTCTGATTCGCAAAATCACATGTATACTTCTGTTTTTGAAAATTTGTACAGGGATAATCTCAAATTTTAGCGAGTAGTACATATTGGAATGCGTCGAAAGAAAGGCTTACGTTTAATTCACAATACTGTGGCCCTATGCACATAGTTCTATGCAAGTAGACGTTTTGTGGTGAATTCCGATCAAATTTTGGTCTGCTCAGAATAAGATGTAATCTCCTTATAGATTGAACCAACCGGTGTGGCTCCTTAAAAAAATAGTTTGCCATGAACTAAGCGACAACGAGAAAGGCCATCTCTAACTTTAACTCATATTTAGAAAGTAGTATATTTTTTGGTGTTTGTTACTATTTGCAAAATAATTTAAATACATTCCCGTTTAACTACAAATAAACACCACTTAACCTATATCTACTAACTCTTATGAGAATACTTACTATCTTATTTATTTTAAATATTAGTACACTATGTGTTGCGAAGGAAATCGTATTGAAGGGACAGTTTTTGAAAGGAAGAGTTCCTGATAAAGTCGCAATTACACTTTTTTATGGTACTATCTCTGGAAAAGGCGATTTCGATGTTTTAGTTAAGAATGGGCGTTTTGAATTAAAAGGTGTATTGTCTCATCCTTGTCTCGCTTTGGTAAAAGCGACTGGGGCATCTCAGGAATTTGGAATCTGGCTGGATGATGGTACAATTGATGCAACCTTTGAAATCTATAATCACCCATCAATGAATAGACCTTACCTGGCTACTATCTCTTCTACAGGAACTGTCGATACTGAATTTTATACCCAATTATATAATCATCTTAAAGTACTAAGCCAAAAAGATAAACTTACTGGTGCTACTATTTACAAAGAATTACAAAAGGATATAGAGCCTCATATTGAAAAATATCCTTCTTCCTATTTATCCTTAATGTTAGTAAAAGATTTTATGGATGAACGATCTCTGGGTGAAGCCTGGGGAAAGAAATACATGAGTTATTTAGACCAGAGTCTGTTTAATTCCGAACCTGGAAAAGATTTACTACGCAAGATAAAGCGAGACGCAACGAATCAGGTAGGTTTTAAAATGGCTGATTTTGAGTTGCCAGATACAACAGGTAAGCCAGTTTCATTGAAAGATATACACTCAACCTATACTTTATTAGATTTCTGGTCTTCCTGGTGTGGCCCTTGTCGTGCAGAGAATAAATTATTGACAACGATTTATACAAAGTACAAAAGTAAAGGGCTTGAGATTGTAAGTATATCAATGGATCAAACAAAAACGCCATGGATTAACGCAATCCACAAAGACGGACTTACCTGGCTTCAGTTATGTGATTTTAATGCCTGGAATGGTGTAGTTGCCAAACAGGTTAATCTTACCAGTATCCCTTACAACATATTGCTGGATAAAGATAAGAAGATTGTTGGAGTAGATTTGAAAGATGGAGAACTAGAGAAACTGCTTGATAAATTGTTATCTAACTAACCTCAGGCAACCTAGAAATCAAATTCGTGTATTTCTGGGCTATCAAATATCTCCTGAGAAAACTCCTTGTGATTCTTTTCTGAACCGGTAACTGTCCAGGTAGCAGTTACCAGGTTTCCTATACGGTTGTGTTTAGATTGTTTAATTTTTAAGTCAAATCTTTTAAGCTCCTTTTCATAGTGTTTTATACTACCCTGTCCTTGATTAAAAACAATCCTATAATTTCGAATTTGTTGCTTATGGCCAATAAGTTTTTGGACATATACCAATAGGAACAGAATAATTAGCACCAGAATCACTCCAACTGTTGCAAGGCTGTAATAACCACCCCCTATACACATTCCCAAGGCTGCTGTCACCCATACAGTAGCAGAGGTGGTTAAGCCACGAACATGATTTTCTTCTCTGAAAATAATACCTGCGCCCAGAAAGCCAATACCAACTACAATGTTTGAAGCAATGCGTTCATTATCATTTCCCAGATAGTTTGACATGATTGTAAACAAAGTGGCTCCAACACAAATAAGAGCGATTGTTCGTAACCCAGCAGATTTACTTCGATATTCCCGTTCTGCTCCAATTAGTGACCCTGCTAGCAATGCTATAAATAGCTTAAAGAAATCTTCATAATGCATCATAAGAATTGAAAGGATGTGTTTCAAACATACTTGGATACCCTAAAAACTAGAAAACCCTGGCATAAGGTCAGGGTTTTCTAGTTTTATGGACTTTCGGGTTAATCATCCAGATTATGCTTTGTGATATTCGGCTCAGAGGGTGGTTCGAAGATATGAATACCCCGACGAACGTAGGCTGGAGTTTCTGTTTTTTCCCTTATGTCTTCCAGTGTAAGCGTACTGTTTAATTGTCGTAAGTCTTTTCGATCTCCTAACTTTTTACGTTGTAAAAAGAGTTCAACTTCTTCTGATGGCTGGGATATTGGAGTAATTGGCTTTTCTTCAACTACTGATGAAGATTCTAATACCACAGGTGTAGGACCACCTACTGTAGATTTATCTTCCAGCGAAAACTCAAAAGGTAAAGACTTATTTACTTGTGGTACATTCACAACAACTTCTGGCTGAGGAACAGGTATTACTTCTACTTTGACAGGTTGTGCAGGCTCCGATTCTATAATTGCTTTTACTGCAGTATTTTCAGGTGCATCAAAGCCGGTAGCAATAATGGTTACCCGGATATGTTGTCCTAAAGAATCATCAATAATATCACCATGAATCAATTCATCTACCAGAATGCCTGTCTTCTCCTCAATATATTTCATGATCTCCTTAGTCTCACCCATGGTCATCTCAGCTTCCTGACTATAAAACATAGTAACCAGGATCTTTTTCGCACCACGAATATCGCGACTATTCAATAATGGAGAGTTTAAGGCTGCTTCAATAACCTTTCTTGCACGACTTTCGCCCTGAGCTGTTGCAGATCCGATTACCGCCTGACCTGCATTTTTCATTACCTTCTTTACATCTTCAAAGTCGACGTTTACATAACCAGGAACGGTAATGATTTCCGCTATACTTTTTGCTGCATTAGTCAGGATATTATCAGCTTCTGCAAAGGCTTTACTCTTTGGCAGGTCTCCAAATATCTCCAGAAGTTTATCATTGGAAATAAGCAGAACCGTATCACAATATTGTTTTAATTCGTCAATACCTTTGAATGCATTCTGAATCTTAATCCGACCTTCAAAGCTAAATGGAGCCGTTACAATAGCAACAGTCAGAACACCCATCTCCTTCGCAATTCGTGAGATAACAGGTGCTGCTCCCGTACCTGTTCCACCACCCATACCTGCGGTGATGAAAACCATCTTTACATTAGGAGTAAATAACGCCTTGATATCCTCTTCACTTTCCAATGCGGCAGCTCTACCTTGATCTGGGTTAGCGCCTGCCCCTAAACCTTCTGTAAGACTTGCCCCTAACTGAATCTTATATGGTACAGGACTAGATGTTAAAGCCTGAGCATCTGTATTACAAACGACAAACTCAACATCCCGGATTCCCTGACGAAACATGTGGTTTACTGCATTTCCACCACCACCCCCAACGCCAATCACTTTGATAATAGATTGGTTATTGATAGGTAAGTCAAATTTTATGTTGCCTATATTAAACATATTGGTTGTATGGGCTCTTAAATAATATCTTTCTAAATTTTAACTAAAACCGTTAGAATCAATAACTTTTAATAATCATTCTTATCTTCGAGGTCTTCAGATAGCCATGTCCGAATCTTTCCAAATAACCCACCTCCATTGTTTGTTTTAGGAGGATCATTACGTGGTGTAACGGTTGGTTTAATTTGTTGATAGCGGTTCTCTCTCGCATCCAGTGCATGAAACCCAACTAAGACCATCCCAACAGCTGTTGCATAACAAGGTTCTTTGATAAAACTAACAGGACTTAACCCCAAATGCTCTCCTGCATTACCAATACGTGTTGGCATGTCTGTTAGTTCTTCAAATAACTTATCTATATTCTGGAGTAATGCCGTACCTCCTGTCAATACAATACCTACATTCCGAATCCGGCTTTTGTAACCTGACTTTTCAATCTCCATATAGACCATCTCAATTATTTCACTGAGACGGGCCTCTATAATCTGAGCCACATTTTTCATAGAGACCAGCGTAGGTTGGCGATCACGTAAACCGGGAACAACAATCCGATCTTTGTGGCTTGTGAACTCAGGTGTTGCCATTCCGTATTTAACCTTCATGACTTCTGCCTGATTACGGGTTACCCCACACCCATGAGAAATATCTCTGGTAATTACATCTCCTCCAAAAGGTAATACAGCAACATGTCGAACAATTCCCTCGTGATAGATTACCACATCTGTGGTTCCTCCTCCAATATCAACCAGTACAACACCTTGTTCTTTTTCATCTTCACTCAATACAGCAAGACCTGAAGCCAATGGGGAGAAAAATACTTTATTTACCTCAAGACCTGCACGACGCATACAAATACCCAGATTTTGCATCACAGTCGACTGTACACTAATCACATAAAAGTCAGCATCAAGCCGTACTCCCAGCATCCCAACAGGATCTATCACACCACTCTCTCCATCCACACGATATTTTTGTGGAAGCACATGAATATTTTGGCTACCTAATGGAGGTGTGACGCGTTGCATATCTTCATTAAGCTGAGCTACATCCTGAATACTAATCTCTTCCTGTGTATTCCGTCGGGTTAATCCCAGCCGATGTTGTATACCCTTGATATGTATGCTGTCAATATTAACATTTACCTCTCCCACACTAATGTGGCCTTCAACACTGGTTTGTAGTTGGTGTATTGCCTGATGAATCGCTTCTGATGTACGATCAATTTTTGTAACAATGCCTGAACGAACCACTCCCTCTTCCAGAGGTGCTTTACCAAACCCCAGAACCTCTATTTTTCCATACTCGTTTTTACGGCCTGCAATAACACACACCTTGGTGGTGCCAATATCGAGACCCACTACAATTTTATCGTCCATGTTGCTGCTCTTATCCCGCCTTTGTCGGGATGAGTGTTATTTCTGTAAGACTAGTCAGTTACCCTCCTGTTTCAGAAACTTTTTTGAATGACCTAAATAGTATTTTTTAATGCAAAAAGTCTGCTTTTGTAAACTCTGCCAGATTATTCACAGACAATCTGATTCTGATACGCAACATTTACTCTTCCGTACCGGTTCCATCCCTGAGCAGGCATCACTTTCTGGTAAAAAATCCGAATCTTTTCAAATTTCCGTTTAATATCAGTTGGAGTACCAAACTCAATAATTTGTCGGCCAAGTTGAGGATACATCTGAATTGTACCGTCCTCTAAGATTACTACTTGTGTTATTAACGCTTTAAAAAAACGCTCATTATCAATATACTGTAATAATTCAAAATATTCCTTTGCTGTACTGTCTGCTTGTAAATTTTTGTCGAGCAGCTTCCTCAGACCTCTTCCCTCTACTAGTACAACCCTTGCCGTAAATCTTTCAGAGAGAGGTAATATCTCTCCATCTTCGCTAATGTATGCATCTGGAACATGGCTATCAATTACTCGGGCAATAGGTCGATTCTGCTGGATTATAACATTCAGTTTCCCCATAAGATCTACATATACCTGGCAACTTTTAACGAATTTATTGGTTTTAAGCCTTAATTCCAGATTTTTCAGATTTATTTCCTTAAAAGACTGACCATCAATCCGTTCTGTCCCATTATTTGTTAATAGGGCTAAAACATCAATATCATTAATGAAATAGGTGTCATATGCATCCTCAATGTGAATATTAATTCCCGAACAAACTTTATTATGTTGTTTATTTTCTACAAATCCAATCAGAATAAAAAAGCACAATGCTCCTGCTACTATCTTTACAGGAGTTCTTAGCTTGATCTTCCCTAAACTACCAAACATAGAAAGCTTGTATCTTAAATGAAAAATTTTAATCAGGTCTTATTGATAGTATCTCTTTACAGTATTAAGGATCTCTATTTTTTTTCTGTTTCTGTTAGCCAGTCCCGGATTGGAATAATGAATGTATCAATATCTCCTGCGCCCATCGTTACCAGAACATCTCGTCTTTTTTCTGTTAATACCTGCATCAAATCACTTTTACGGCAAAGTCGCTTCTCGGGTGACTTAATTTCGTTAAAAATTATTTCTGATGTTACTCCTTCTATGGGTTGTTCCCTGGCAGGATAAATATCCAAAAGTATAACTTCATCTGCTAAACTTAGACTTTTCGCAAATTCTGATGCGAAATCACGGGTACGACTATACAAGTGTGGTTGAAAGATCACAGTTACTTTACGATCCGGATATAAAGCCTTTGCTGATTTAATAAAAGCTTCTGTTTCTGCCGGATGATGAGCATAGTCATCAATATAAATTGTTGACTCACTCCGATAAATATATTCAAACCTGCGTTTCACTCCTAAATACGTTCGTAATCCTTCCCGCACATTAGTTTCAGATACACCCAGCAATAAAGCTACTGCTGCTGCTGCTGTAGCATTTTCTACATTATGAAATCCAGGAACCTGGATCTGTAGATCTTTGATCTTACCATTGGGTGTGTCCAGGTCAAAAGTAAAATAAGGAGCCTCTATACGGATGTTTATTGCCGAAAAATCTGCTGGTTGCCCACAAGCATATGTGTATCCGTGAACATGCTCAGGAATTCCTAATTCCAGTCCTTTTTTTACAATAACAACTCCATCATTTTTGATCTGTGCGACAAACTCATGAAAGGATTTTTTTATTTCATCATGAGTGCCATAAATGTCCAAATGATCAGCATCTATAGAGGTAACTACTGCCACATTTGGAAATAGGGTCAGAAAAGATCTGTCAAATTCATCAGCTTCTGCTACAACTAATGGATCTTCATTACTATCTGCCTTGCCCAATAATAAATTTGTGCCATAATTTTGGGTAATTCCTCCCAAAAAAGCTGTACAGTTTTTTCCTGCCGCTGTCAAAAGATGAGCAGTCATGGAAGAAGTTGTAGTCTTACCATGGGTACCAGAAATTCCAATGGTAAATAAATCCTGTGTGATTCGCCCTAGAATCTGTGACCGTTTTAATTCAGAAAATCCATTAGTTCGAAAGAAAATCAATTCTTTATGATCGGATGGAACTGCAGGAGTATATACAATGAGACAGCTCTGAGGGGTTCGGAATGATTCTGGAATAAGATTTACATCATCAACATAATGAACAGCAATACCTTCTTTTTCCAATTGTTCTGTAAGGGTAGTACGTGTGCGATCATAGCCAGCCACTTCACAGCCATAATGACGGAACCAGCGAGCCAAAGCACTCATACCTATGCCTCCAATACCGATAAAATAAACTCTGGAAATATCTTTTAAGTACAAGGTTCGTAAGGGTTATTTGATTGGCGCAAAGGTAGTGAAATTTCGCGTATGGTTTTTTGCGAAAAAACAGGTTTTTAATTTTGTTTTATAGAAAGAACGAATAGCAACACTTTTTATTTAATTCCCTAATCCAAGTGTGACAAAAATTATAGTCACATTTTTTATGTTGTTTCTCCTTCTAAGTATCTATTATCCAAATTGAAATAACAACACAGGAGAAAGAAACCTATTAAAAATAACGAGAAGATTGAATAGTAGTAAGTAATTCCCCTGTATTATGCAAGGATTAACTCTGTTATGCTTACTAAAAAGGTCTCATATACAGTTATTAGAACTACACTGTATAAGGTATACGGTTAAAAGAATACTGCCAAAAAAACTTTAGTAGATAGTAGTAATCTCTGAGAAACTAACTTTGTATCGGGTAATGTGAAGACAGAGGTATTTGAGATTCGTATGGAAGTAAAAGATAAGTAATGTAGATATCACATATAATGGATAAATACATATACTCTCAATTTTCCAAATAGGAAAGTATATATGGTTTCAAAAGAGAAATATTAATTTTCCAATTAAAGTTTGCTTTATAATTATTTTCTCGCCTAATTTCAAGTATAAGAAAGTACTATCTCTTTAACCCAAACCAGGTCATTTTTATGAAAATAACAGTTGTAGGTGCAGGAGCTGTCGGAGCTACCACCGCTGATAATATTGTTCGTCGCGAGCTGGCAGAAGAAGTTGTATTAGTAGATATCAAAGAAGGATTAAGTGAAGGAAAAGCATTGGACATGTTTCAGACAGCCACGCTGCTTGAATTTGATACCAAAATCACAGGTTCAACAAACGATTACAGTAAAACTGCCGGATCAGATGTAGTGGTAATTACATCAGGTATTCCACGCAAGCCAGGAATGACCAGGGAAGAGTTGATTGGAACCAATGCCGGAATTGTAAAATCAGTAGTAGATAATGCCTTAAAATATTCACCAGATGCCATATTTGTCATAGTCTCTAATCCCATGGATACTATGACTTATCTTGCATTGAAAGAATCTGGACTACCCAAAAACCGAATTATTGGTATGGGAGGTATTCTGGATAGTTCACGCTTTAAAACCTATCTGTCGTTGGCTATCGGATGCCAGCCTAACGATCTGCATGCAACTGTAATTGGTGGCCATGGTGATACAACCATGATTCCATTAACCCGGCTGGCAACATATAATGGAGTTCCTGTAAGCCAATTCTTATCAGCAGATCAATTAAAACAAGTTGCAGCAGATACAATGGTGGGAGGAGCAACATTGACTAAACTCATTGGTACATCTGCTTGGTATGCGCCTGGGGCCTCTAGTGCTCTACTAGTAGAAAGCATTGTTAGAGACCAGAAACGTGTGTTCCCTTGTTGTGTTTATCTGGATGGTGAATATGGTCAAAATGATATTTGTCTGGGAGTTCCGGTTGTGATTGGGCGTACAGGATGGGAAAGGATTATAGACTATAAATTAAATCCGGAAGAGCAAGATACATTTAGTAAGTCAGCTGATGCAGTACGTAATATGAATAACGTTTTGGCTACGTTATCTTTATAAAATTAATATCTTGCAACTATCCCCATCCATTCTAAATAGAATGAATGGGGATAGTTGCTTTTAAATATTACTTATTTCCTGACCATCCTATACGTTTTGTTAGTTGTTGGGCGAGACTATTTAATTCTTCACTTACTCCTGTTATATAAATCAAGCTCAGATATAAAATAGTAATAATAATAGAACGTACTGCAATTGTTAATACTATCGCCCCAAAGCTATTTGAATACCTGGGTAGAAAAGATACTATCCAGAAGGTCAATAGACTAATCCCTATTGTGATGGCTGTTTTAACTGTAAAGGGCTGCATACGAAAAGTAATCCATAAGAAGACTGTGCGGATGATATTATAAGATGCCACAGAAATAAATGTTCCCATTGCCGCGCCTACAATCTGATAACGAGGAATAAGAATGCTGTTTAAAAATATAGTAAGGAAGGCAAGTAATACCATTGTAAAAAGATCAAATCTGTAATACTTGGAATTTACTACGATCTCACTGTTTATACCATTCGCCATATCTGTTACACGACTCATTGCGATAACAAAAACAACCCACTTTCCAATTCGGAATGTATCCCCATTAGGAATAAGGTCAAAGATTGAGTCAATATTGCACCAAACACCTAGAAACAGAAATGCACCTGCGATAAGCTGGTTAATGGAAGACTTCTTATACAAAGAAGCTATCTGTAAAAGATCATTTCTACGCCATGCATCTGCTACCAGTGGTGTACTAATCTGTGTTATCGCTCTGCGTGGAATTTCAATCACCATAGCAATATTAAAAGCTAAAGCATATACACCTGTAAGATTAAGGCCTCCTTTGTAAGCCGCTACCATAAGTGTGTCAATTTTACTTGCCAAAAGAGTGCCTGCTCCACCTAATAATACAAAAAAGCTATAGATGATCATTTGTTTAAATAAAGGAGTTCTTATAAATCCGAAGTCCCATACCAGATAGAGACGTCCTAGCTTTTTGACATAAATGGTTAATAAAATAACAGCAATACCATATGATGCTATAAATAAAATGACAAGCCAGTGAAAATCTATGATACATAACCCATAAAGAAGTATTAGCAAAACATTGGCAAGCTTAAGAAAAACTTCTCGTATCAGTGCAGGTACGACAATACGAAGATGCACACGTGTATACGCTTCCAGAACTCCGATATATACCAGAAAAATAATAAGAGGAAGGAAATAGAAATAATACTGTAGGAGCTCAGGGGACTCTTTGGTATAGATGTCTGAAAAAACTGGTTGAAAAAAAATATACAGAGGTATCAGAATAGATAACCCGATGAAAGGCAATAGAAGCAAAAAACCAAGAAAACCTTTATATTTTTGAGTCTCATCTTGAAAATATGTAAAAAAACGAACAGCGAGATGAGAGGTTCCTAATTGTGCAAACTGGGCAAGAAGCAAAGCCATATCCAGCATAAAGCGGGTCAGCCCTATCTCCTCCTTCGTTAAATACTTTGGTGTAAGCCAAAGTACATTGAACATGCCTATTGCCGCACCTGCATAGGATACAATTGAATTTTTAACACTCTGCCTGATAATAACGCCCATGTAGTTTCAACAATAAATGCTGATAATATTTTAGTAATGAGTCTGTTTTAGAGATAGTTTATGTAGAAGGAAATCGAAAGAAAATTTATCCTCTTGAGTAATATCCCTGGCAAAGATATAAGGAATGATAGTTGATTTAAACTTAAAGTATAAATTTGCTTTCGATTTAAAGCTATACTCATATTCTATACAATGAAGACAAAGACAAGTCTGGTAAAACGAATTTATCAAGCCATTCCCTTTAAAAGACAATTTTTTGAGATTGTCAGATCTGTGTATGTGCCTCCAAGGTCAGTATTCAGGCATTTATTCTTTGGAGGAAAATTCAAAGTTCAGGTTGGCAAAAAATTCTTTTATATGAACCATTACAATACACACGGATTTGTTATTGAGGATGGTTTATTCTGGCAGGGTTTGGGAGTTGGCAGAGAAGGATTCTCTTTAAGGCTCTGGCAGAAGTTATCAGAACAATCTGAGGTTATCTTTGACATTGGAGCAAACACAGGTATGTATTCTTTGTTGTCCAAAGCAGTCAATTCTCAAAGTAAAGTCTATGGATTTGAACCAACCCGCAGAATTTATGAAAAATATAAGGCTAATTGTCAACTAAATAACTTTGATATTCACTGTGAATGGATGGCGGTATCTGATACTACCGGAGAAGTAGTTATATATGACCTTCCTATAGTAAACAATTACAGCGCCACTATTAATAAGAATTTTTCCGATGTGCGACATGCTCCATTACTAGACTCTCGCCTGGAGACAAAGGTTCCATGTACTACTGTAAAGGATTACATAGAAAAAAATAATATTCAGCGAGTAGATCTGATGAAGATAGATGTAGAGTTACATGAACCTGAGGTGTTAAATGGCATTGGAGAATATCTCGTGAAATTCCATCCCACCTTGTTGATTGAAGTAATGAATGACTCTATTGCTACCCGAATCGAAGCATCGTTAAAAGGGTGTAACTACTTATATTTTGTTATCAATGAAGAAGGAGAGATTCATAAAACAGATAAAATTTTTGCAGCTAATGAGTCTAATTATCTGATCTGTAGAGAAGATGTAGCTAAGAAATTAGCTTTGATCTAAAAGAGGCACCTGTCTTTCTCACTTTTCTTTAAAACATCTTACGGTTAGTTATCTATATCAAATGGTTCCAAATGTCTGGGCAGTAATTGTTCATTATAACGGAGAAGAATGGATACACAAATGTTTACAAAGTTTAACAGAAAGTGTACTACCATTACATATTGTGGTTGTAGATAACAATTCTACCACCCAAACAGGCATTCAAATTATACAAAATGAGTTCCCACATATTACGTTTATCCACAGTAAAGAAAATATTGGCTTTGGTAAAGCTAATAATATAGGTATTGACCTTGCAATGGCTCACCAGGCTGATTATGTATTTCTGCTTAATCAGGATGCATGGATTGAAAATAATACTATTGAAAGATTACTATCAGTAAGTTTAAATAAACCAGATTTTGGGATTATCAGTCCATTCCATCTCAATACAACAGGCTCTGCCTTGGAGTATGGCTTTTCAAAATATCTGGAAACAGACAAATGCCCTAATATCATTTCAGATATATATCTTAAGCAAACAAAAGAGATTTACCCATTATCGTTTGTAAATGCTGCGGCATGGTTACTAACACGTGATTGCATAAAAATTGTGGGTACATTTGACCCTCTGTTTTTTATGTATGGTGAAGATCTGGATTATTGTCAACGTTGCCAGTATCATAATATCAGAATTGGTGTTACACCTGACGCTACCATTTGTCATGCCCGTCCTTATCCTTCAGCACAAAACGTGGGTAAGTCTATCTGGAAGCAAAGTGACAAATATAAGTTGCAAGGAAACCTTCTGGCTGTATTAAAAAATATTAATAAGCCATTGTGGGTACAGATAACTACCTATTTTATCCTGTTGGCTAAGTTTTCTATTCAATATAACACTCTCTGGAAACCTATGGTAATAGGTTTATCAATACTAATGAAACTTAAAAGTATTGTTGCCAGCCGTAGAAATCAGAAAATACATATATAATAATCATGTTTTCAATCGGGAAGATACTTGAAAAATATAAGTATCTTCCCGATTTACCTCTCTCCTACTCTTCAGTTCTCACTGTTGCTGTATTGTTAATGATTCTGCCAAAGAAAAGAGCATTCATAAACAGTTTATTTGTTCCAAACCAAAATGCGCGGAAATTAGGATTATCATCAAATAAAATAATTTTACCACTACCAGAAGAATTAACCACTATAGAGCCTGCATTACTAAATTGTTTCAGATTTTGTTTGGAAATATATCCACTCAGCAATGGATTAACAGTATATTGTCCTGGAGTGGCATAAGGGTTCTTTGCCTTTTCCATAAATACGGTATTGTCCTTGAATACAGGGATTGTTTCTTCTTTGTACCCAAATGCTAGCGGATGGCTACGATCCAGACGGATCTGAAAAATGCTACCCACAATTTCCTGTGCTCGTGTGTATTCATCCAGAAAAACATAGGGTTTGTTACCTGTAGAGTCGCTAGGTATTTTCTTTAATTTTACATTGGCTAGTCCATTGGATACTGCCCAGGGAATAGCCTCAGACATAGCAACCAGAGTTCCTCCGTTTTGTACCCACCGCTTAAGATTTGAGAGAGCATTTCCTGTTAATCCATTGTAATTTCCACCAGATAGTATAATGGTATTGTACTTATCAAAATCTACTCGGTTACTATAACTCAGATCAACAATGGCAGGAGGCATATTATAGCGTTGATCAAGCAGATGCCATACCTCACCTGCATCTGTAGCAGTGACCCCTATACCAACCAACAACATAGCCTTTGGATCAGTGACAACTGCAAAGTTACTACTTCCAAAGTCAATACCCGTTGGCGTCAGGCCAGTTGAAATACCTGTTATATTCAAGCCATCTCTTTTCGCGAAAGCTTGCATATCTGCCAGAATAGCTTCCTGTGATTGATTTTGTAGGCCTACAGGAATTAGGATCGTACCATAATCAAATGTCTCCGTTTTTCCTTCTATAACACTTGTAAAAGGTTTAGTTGCTACACGTATCTGATATCCTTTCTTTAGAAGTTCATTGATAGTACGGGGTGCATAGTAATTATCCCAAGCAAATGCATATCCATACACAGTTTTATCACCTATTACGTTCCCTTCGGGAAAACTGATACTTGTTAGCTTTTCACCCACACTAGCTGTTTTTGCTTCCGCATAGGGCATGTTGAATGCGAGAGGGAGCGAGAATGCAGAGATATCATAGAATAAACTGTCCTCGAAAGTAGTCCGTTTTTCAAACATTGCCTTTATCAAACGGTATTGCGGTTGATTAGCAGGAATAAAATAAGAAGTTTCTGAGGCAAAGGTTTTACCCTCTATACTTACTGTATTTTTTAGGGGATATACCTCTACTTTCTGCTGTAACAAAATACGCAGCATTTCATAATTTCTGGCTTTGTCATATTGACTTCCAAATATATATCCTGAAGCACCTTTGCTTTCATTGGCTACACTCCGATAAAGATCCCGTTGAAAGTTCAGCAAGTCAGTACGCAAAGAACGTGCTGCTGCTAAAGTAGACTGCATAGTGGTGAACTGATTGCGAATAGTAAAAGGAAAAGATAATACACCATTTACAGTTTCCTGTGCATGACCACGTGAACTTGCCTGCTCAAAAAGAATACCCACACATCCTTGTACATCTGGATAAGTAGACCCTTTACCATAATAAAAGTCGTCATAGTTTTCTTCTGTAAAATAGAGAGAACCCAATTTATCCAGTGCCTTTGCATGAAAAGTCCCTATCTTTTGAGTTAGCTCCTGATTAAGCTTAGGTGTAAGAGGATGGACTCTGCTTTGAACCCCTGGCTGAAAGAAAAATGTACTGTTTGCTCCCATCTCATGGTGATCCGTCAAAATATTAGGTTTCCACTCCTGAAATTTTGTAGCACGCCCCTTACTTTCCGGGTGTTGGACATACAACCAGTCCCGATTGAGATCAAACCAATAATGATTGAATCGGCCTCCTGGCCATGTCTCATTAAATTCTCGGCTACTAGGATCTGTCATTAGTGTTTTACTTTTATTTGTATTAGCCCAATGTGAGAACCGTTGAAGGCCATCCGGATTAAATGCCGGATCGACTAGGATTACAGTTTCGTTTAGCAGAGAATCTATTGAAGGTCCTTGGGCCGCTGCCAGATAATAAGTAAGCAATAGCATGGCATTGGAACCGCTAGGTTCATTTCCATGTACACTAGCTCCAATCCAAACTACTGCAGGCATTCTACTTACATCCAATGAGCCTGACTGAGACGCATCTGAAAGCTTGAGATGATCTGATTTTATTTTATCCAGATTTGTTCTGTTAGAAGCCCCGGTTACAGTAAGTAAGATAGATGGGCGTCCTTCATAGGAGCGGGCATAGATTTCCATTGTCATCCGATCCGAAATTCGGTCTACTTCACGTATATAGCTTACTAATTGATCATGTGATACATGCCATTCACCTACTTGCCAACTGAAAAAGGATTCAGGTGTAGGGATTTCTGAACTATAAGAAACATTCTGAGGGAGGTAATAGGACAATGACAGCTTTTCCTGTGAATGTGCATCGAGAAATGTAAGAAGCGAAGATACAAGAAATAGAATTTTCTTCATGTTTATGTTGATGGTTAGGTCTGAGAGGGAGTGAATATAGTAATTTATCCATAAAAGCGAGAGGCGCTTTCGAAGAAAAGCGCCTCTCATTGGGTAAATAATAGTCTATAGCTATTTTATCAGTTCAATAACACCCTCCAGTACATGAGTAGCCCATTGCTGATACATCTTTCCTGAAAAATGTAGCTGATCACTGGCAATCAGATTTTTATCTGTGGCAGCTGTGCGTGATAAAGGTGTGATATCAAAAAAGACAATACCTGCCTTCTTACACTCTTCCTGACAAACTGCATTGAATGCATTTATCTCTTTAGCCACTTGTTGTCTATCCCGACTTTCACCTGCAGGTGTTACTCCCCAATCGGGTATAGAAAGAACAAAAACATGCTTCGGATTTCCCTTTGCATAATGAATTGATGTTTTTAATAACTCGCTCAATTCTTTCCGATAGCGTTCAGTACTTTGCCCACGATATTGATTGTTTACGCCAATTAAAAGTGAGACAAGATCATAGGTCTTTGTATTTCCACTTTTTGCAATAGCATCTGCCAGTTCTTCTGTTGTCCAACCAGTTTTTGCTATGATATCCGGCTTGCTGACTAGTACCCCTTTTTGACGAAGCATCTCTGACAGTTGTACACTCCATCGTTCTTTCTCTGCAACACTTTCTCCAATAGTATAGGAATCACCTAATGAAAGAAATGATATTTGTATAGAAGAAGGAGGTTGCTGCATAATGGATGATTGAGAATTAGGTGGTTGCTGACAAGACAAACAGGCTACAAAAGTGCTTACTACGGTAAGCATGTAACACATACTTTTACAACTGCTCATACTGAGGTAAGTTTAGTAACGTTCTCTAGCCATCTCTCTTGATACATCCCGGGATTTAATATCCTCCCGTTTGTCATATAGCTTCTTGCCTCTTGCCAGAGCAATCTCCATCTTAGCTAACCCTCTATCGTTTATGAATAAGCGCAGAGGAACGATTGTTAGTCCGTCGTCCAGTTTATTTTCGAGTTTGCGCAGTTCATTCTTTTTCATTAACAACTTTCGTTCTCTAAGAGGATCATGATTGTAATAGGTACCTTCACTGTATTTTGAGATATTCATATTCTTAATGAACAATTCATTCTCGTGAAAATAACAATACGCATCCTGTAAGTTTACCTTCTGCTGACGGATTGATTTTATTTCTGTACCTGTCAGCATAATTCCTGTTACATACGTATCCAGGAACTGATATTCAAATGAAGCCCGTTTATTTTTTATATTAACAATCTTCTCGATTTTTTCTTTTGCCATAGTTTACTTTTCAATTTTAAAGATAGTATCTACTATCTTTTGCAAAATTAGTATCTTTTTTAAGAGAAATAGGCTATTTACTTTAGAATATACATAAGTCACCTCTCTTCCTCAAAAAATTACTGAACTCAACGTTTGTTGGAGAGCAATAAAAATATTCTCATAAAACTTTACTTATTGTATATAATACACTTTATTTGTTGCATTATTCTATTTTACTTTTACACTATTATTTTAGTTCTATATTCCTATGAAAACGGCTTTTCTCATCATTGATGCACAATACGACTTCTGTAACCCTAATGGCGCATTATATGTTCCAGGTGCAGAAGAGGATATACAACGCCTGAGTCACCTTATTACTACTCATTCTGATAAGATAGACGCCATTTATGCAACACTGGATACACATCCAGTTAATGATATTTCCCATCCTTCTTTCTGGATAAGCTCAGAAGGTCAGGAACCAGCACCCTTTACATTAATTAAAGCCGAAGATGTGAAGTCAGGGAAATGGAAGCCACGTTTTAATTCGGAACAAGTTTTAAACTATCTCGAAAAGTTAGAACTACAAGGCGAGTTTATCCACTGTATCTGGCCAGAACATTGTTTGCATGGCTCACGAGGAGCAGCGTTGGAAGACTCTCTTTTAGAAGCATTGCGCTATTTTGCACACACAGGTAAGGAGTATCATACCATAGAAAAGGGTACAAATCCAATGACAGAGCATTTTGGTATCTTCAAAGCGCAGATCCCAATTGATGATGCCCCGGAAACACAACTCAATACCAAACTTATTGATGAATTGCTGGCGTATGACCAGATATTTCTTTGTGGTGAGGCAAAATCACACTGTGTTGCCACCAGTCTGAAACAAGTACTGCAATCTGCTCCAGAACTAGCTAAAAAGTTTGTTATTATTGATGATATTATGTCTGATGTAACAGGATTTGGTTATCTGGGAGATCCTATTTATGCAGAGGCCAGAAAGGCTGGAATTCCATTTATGAAGTCATCAGAAATAACTCTATAGCATTTTGCTTACTAATACTAAAAAACAAACCTCGACTGGCAGCCGAGGTTTTGTTTTTTCCAAATGAGGATGAGATTATTATTACTTTCCGTAACGTTTGTTGAATTTCTCGATACGACCAGCAGTATCCACCAATACATTTTTACCTGTATAGAAAGGATGAGACTGTGAGCTTACCTCGATTTTAATTACAGGATACGTATTGCCATCTTCCCACTGAATAGTTTCTTTGGAAGTCATGGTTGAACGGGTCAGAAATTTATAATCTGCTTGCTGATCCCAGAATACAACCGGATGATAATCAGGATGAATATCTTGTTTCATAATTTTATTGTTGGATTACTTATTTGCAAATGCTTTTGAAAGTTATCTGGCTTTTATTCTTAAACTAAACGTAATCAGGTCAGATAAGTCCCCAAAAACGGGCTGCAAATATAGTAATAAAATTAATTACTACTTATTTTTATCGTATTTATTTTATTTTGGATCTGCACTTTTGGCCTGAATATCTGTTAGGATATAATATAGATTGTTAGCAATCTGAAAATCCTCAATTTTTCCTTCGAAAGTGAGAGTCTGCCATTCTTTAGTAGGCTGTATAGTCTGGAAGATCAACTTTTCGTCTTTATCCTTTGTACAAGCTATCTTCACAGGCATTGCAAAATCTGCTACATCTGCAGTCCATTTTACGCGAAGCTCTATTTCTTTCCGGCTTGTTTGAGTAAGCACACAATTCAGTGTAGGAGGAGATAGATATTTAAGATACTGATTAAAGAAGGCGTTGAAGTTTTTGCCTGTTTTTTGATTTATATAATTAACAATATCCTGCGTATGTACCTGTTTTAATCTCATGTCCTGCTGTATACCATGTAAAATATCAACCCACAAGGAATCATTGTCAATTACATTTCGTAATGTATGAAGCATATTTGCTCCCTTAAAATAGATATCTGTTGTCTTATAATCTTCAAAATTTACATTTAAAGGCCCTAGCATCGGCTCTGTATTCTGTATCAGCGCGGATTGTCCTTTTACATACTTAAAAGCAGTCTCTTTACCATATATTTCTTCTACAAATAAAGCTTCTGCATATGTACAAAAGGATTCATTGATCCACATTTCGCCATGATCGGCCATACTCACATTATTGCCCCAATATTCATGTCCCGTTTCGTGAATAATAATATAGTCAAAGTTAAGGCCAACACCGGAAAGATCTTTGCCTTTGTAACCTGGTAAATAATCATTGCCATAGGCAATTGCACTCTGGTGTTCCATTCCAAGATAAGGAGTTTCAACAAGCGCATACCCATCATTCCAAAAAGGATATTTACCAAAATACTTTTCATAGGCAGCAAGCATAGGTTTAACCTGTTTAAACTGTTTTTCAGCTTTTCCTCTGTTATAAGGCATTACATAGTAATCCAACGCAAGAGTTTTGCCATCTTTAGACTGATAGGTATCTGTCATGTGTTCATAATTTCCAATATTTACTGTTACATTGTATGTGTCTATTGGATAATGAACACGCCAGTCAAACCGGGCATAGCCGCCACGTAGATAAGCCATCTGTTTTAGATTTCCATTACTGATACATTGTAAATCAGACGGAGCTTCTATACTGATATACATACTATCTGGTTCATCAGACAAGTGATCTTTACAAGGCCACCACAGACTGGCACCAGCACCCTCGCATGCTACTGTAACCCAGGGCTTGCCAACTTTATCCTTTACCCAGATAAATCCCCCATCCCATGGTGGGTTTTTGGCAATACGAGGCTTACCTCCATAATGAATAACAATCGAATCCAGTGTGCCTTTCCGTTGTGTTTCAGTAAAGGTTACAAAAACAGCATTGCTATCCCGCTTAAAAGAAAGAGGCTTTCCATGATAAGTAATAGCACTGATATGCATATTCTTATATAGATCAACCTGAATAGTTTTGAAGTCTGACTCTGCCCGATAGGCAAGAATATTATATCCGCCAACAGTACTATCTTTAGGGTTTACGCGTAAATTCAAGTGATAAAAGAATACATCATAACAGCTTCTGCGAGGACTTAGATTACCTCGTAAGCTATCATAGCGCGTAAAATGCCAGGGAGATGTGTTTACTGGCTTTGGTTTTGCCTTAGGTTTAGTTTGTCCCTTAGCAGGTCGCCCGGAATTCTGCGCTTGTCCGTAATATCCAACTACAAAACAAAAAAACAGCAGACCAAAAACTCGTAAATTTAACTGCATAAGCAATTGTTTTTCTGGTTAAAATATAACAGTGTAGAAAGGTAAAAAAATTAACCCAAGTCATAGTTCCTGATTAAAAGCTAAGAGCTTATAATCCAAGTAGTAATGCAATACAAAGTTCCTGCATCATTCTGCCTTTTCCAAAGATCTCTGAAAAGTAAAGAGTAAGAAAGGAAATGATTATAAAAAACATGGAAGGAAAAAATGTATCTATATACATCTTTTGAATAAAAAGTAGAAGAAAGGAAATAAAGCTATACCTGTTTTTCTGTAAAAATGTCTGCTACTTTTTTAGAAGAAAATATTTTTTTCTAAAACAGAGGATATTCACTGATGTAAGAAAGATGGTAAAATAGTCTTATTAAATGGAACTTAATTTATTCTCGTACTGTAAAAAAGTCTTCTGTTTCATGAGGTGATATTTTCAATACATGCGCCAACACCAAAAGCACTAAGGTTCTGGAAGCAATAGTGCGGGAAATGTTTGCAGCGGACATAAATTGACTTACTGTAATAGATTGGTTTGCACCCAGATATTGCATAAGTATTTTTTCTTTGTCTCCATATTGAAAACGAATATTACGTTGTTTTCTCTCTCCCTTCAAAACTTCACGCATTTCTTTGCTTGCCTGAATACTTTTATCTGCTAGCCGCACATACGCTTTACCAATGTTGTTATCCAGATCATGCAGCACATAATGAGGTTTTTCACTGCTCGGTGGGATAGTTAATACCAATACATGTCGTTCTTCTCCTACAGGGATACGGTATGTTTGATAATGTATAGGAGGATTACAATATTTTTCAATGGTTCTTGTCAGAATATATTCTTCCTCATCAACAAACTTTACTCCTTTGATTTGCTGATCATCACTGATCCCAACCAATAAATTTCCTCCCTCTGAGTTTGCAAAAGCTACAATTTCCCGAACAATTTTATCCGGATGAGCAGCTTTAAGCTTAAATTCAATATTTATACCTTCGCCCTGCTTGACCAAGGCTTTCATAGTGGCGAAGTCCATTGTCTTTCAACTAAAATAAAAGGAAAAGACCAGTAATAAGCGCCTATTTTCAGGCGTAAACCTGAGATTTATTAATTCTTCTGACTTGCGCGGAATAGCTTTTGTTTTTCTTCCTTAGTTAAACTCTCGTAACCTGAGCGATTAATTTTATCCAGAATAGCATCAATCTCATCGTCATCAGGAGTACCACTGTAAGTAGGAGAAGTTGCTTTAGTTGTAACAGTAGTGGTACTACGATAAGTAACCTTCATTTTAGGTTTACTTTGGAATAAACCTTTTACCCATTCTAAAAAGCGACTAATAGGACGTCCCAAATCATTCCCATTGTTTAACTGGGTAATAAACAAAAACCCCATCAGCGCTCCACCCAGGTGAGCAATATTACCACCCATGTTTTCACCATTAACGGCAAGACTTATATAAGATGTAATTACATAAAAGCCAGCTATGTATTTGATTTTGACAGGGCCTAGAAGAAAAAGAAAGAATGTATAATTAGGCATTAAGGTTGCTGCACCAACTACAACAGCATAAACAGCTCCCGATGCCCCTAACAACCGGCTATTTGAAAAACCAGGAATGAGATTTGCCAGAATCAGGTAGGAGATACCTCCAGCAATGCCTCCCAATATATATAAGTTAACTAACCTGCGACTTCCCAGATATTCATCTATTAGCTTCCCAAACCAGTAAAGGAATAGCATATTAAATAAAATATGGAAAGGTCCTTCCAAACTATGGACAAAAAAGTATGTTATTAAAGTCCAGGGATGAAAAAGAAATTTTTTGATATCTCCTGGCAGATATAGGTTTTCTTCCAATGACATGAAATACTCACGTTTATCTGCCGCCTTGAAAATCCAGAAAAGAGTAATCATCACCAAGAAAATAACGACATTGATGAGAATAATCTGCACCAATCCATTATTTTGCTTACGAAACGCATTTTTAAAATCATCAACAATGCCGGTCATAGTCGTTGTGTCAATGTGCCATGACGCACAGATACAAGTTATTGCTTAATTCTCTGAACAAAAATAGAATTTTAAAATCAAAAATTGCTAAAAGCAATGAATCCTATTTAATAAAAGCGTTGTCGGTTTGTTCCCCAAAGTTTTACAAGAATAAATCCAAATAACATGCCACCCAAATGAGCAAAGTGAGCTACATTATCACCTTCTGTACGATGTATACCTGAATAATATTCATAGATGCCATACAAAAGTACAAAATACTTTGCTTTGATGGGAATGGGAAAAAACAAAAATAATAATTCGGTATTAGGAAAAAGCAAGGCAAACGCAGCCATAATACCAAATAATGCTCCTGATGCCCCTACTGTGCCAAGATTTGGATTATTCAGGTATTGATCAATTTGATCACGAACAAACTTTTTTCCTAACTGAATATAGTCTGGATTATTGGGATCTTTATCAAACTTATCCAGAAACTCCATAGTAAACCTTTGAGAGAGCAAGTGTTCATTTTCACTTGTAAATGTAGAAAGGTTTGAAGCAGTTGGGTCCATTAGGTAAACATTGGCAGCTTTCTCCATCTTCATTACTTCATAATAGTTTATCCCATTATGAATCAATCCCGCCCCTATTCCTGTAATAAGATAGAACACCAGAAATCTGGATGGTCCCCATACACGTTCCAGCATTGGTCCAAACATGACTAATCCAAACATATTGCTGAATATGTGTCCTAGCCCCCCATGCAAAAATATATATGTTACAAGCTGAAATGGAATAAAGTAGTTGGATAAGAAAGGATAAAGTGCAAATCTAGGAATCAGGTTAAAAGGTCCCTGAAGGAAAAATATTACTATAGTTATCAGTAAGAGATTTCTTACCATTGGTGTGAGAGAAAAGCCCATCGTATATAATCAAGGTTGTAGTATTAGAAATGTTCAAATACAATAATCGCCAAAAAAATAATAATAGAAAAACAAACAGGTACTTGTATAGGTACCTGTTTGTTTTTCTATTATTTAGTAAAGAAACTTCCTATTTTATCTAACGTTAAGATTATTAGTGTTGGTGTTCCATCAGGTGCATAATTAGGATTAGAAGAAGCAAACAATTGCGTTATCAGATTTTGCATCTCAATACCTGTAAGTCTGTGGCCATGTTTTATCGCAGATCTTTTGGCAAGTGAACGTGCAATATTTTCCCTACGTCCCAAATTTAATTCTGATTGGTGCCATTTGAACTGCTCAATCAATCCTTCCAGCACCTCTTTCTCCTGTCCATCAGGGATATCAGCAGGAATACCTTGTATGGCAACAGTATTTCGTCCCAGAATTCCAATCTCAAAACCCAAATGTTTTATTTCGTCCGTTATTTCCATAACAAGCTCAAAATCTGGTAAGCTAAGTTCAACAACTTTAGGAAATAACAGTTGCTGACTAGTCCCATTCCGTTTACTAAGTGTATTCAGGAACTTCTCATACAAAATACGTTCATGTGCCGCTCTCTGATCTATCAACATCATGCCATTGGATACTTGTGATACAATATAGCTGTTGTGCATCTGATATGCCAACCCCTCGTTCTCAAGACGTTCAGATGACGAAGATATTGTATCTCCTGGCAATCGGTTAACTTTACTCTCAAGAGTAAGTACAATTTGTTCTGGTTCTTCTTGTTTTACCTGCTCTTTAGGAAATGCTTCCTGAAAATCTTTGTACAACACTGACCAGTTTTTCTGGTTATTTTGTCTGCGAAGATCACTTTCAATAGTAATGAAGTTGGCATTCTGTTTTTCAGGACTGCTATGAGTACTCCCACTTGTTTTAGGAGGAGTAGAAAAGAGATTAGTTGAAGAAGACTGACTATTTCCGTTTTTAGTTTCAGTGGCAGGTGTAGAAAACATAAAGCTGGTACTTTGATCAAAGTCCAGAGTTGGAGAGAGATGATGCATTCCCAATGCTTTGCGTATGGTAGATTGAACTACTGCATAAATAGCTCTTTCATCATCAAATTTGATTTCTGTTTTGGTGGGATGTACGTTAATATCAATATGAGCAGGATCTATTTCGATAAATAGTGTGTAGAATGGATAACTCTCATCTGGTAATAAGCCTTCATATGCGGTCATTATAGCATGATGAAGATAGTTATGCTTGATAAAACGTTTATTAACAAAAAAGAACTGTTCTCCTCGAGTCTTTTTGGAAAACTCAGGCTTTCCTATGTATCCTGTAATAGTTACATAGTCTGTACCTTCCTGACAGGAAATCAGCTGATCTCTGTATGATTTTCCAAATAGATTAACAATTCGCTGACTTAATTTGCCTGAAGGTAAGTTGTATGTCTCAAGATCATTCTGATACATTGTAAAAGAAATTTCAGGGTGTGCCAAAGCTACATGTTGAAATTCATCCAGAATATGCCGCATTTCAACTGCATTTGACCGAAGGAAATTACGACGGGCAGGAACATTGAAAAACAGATTTTTTACAAGAATATGAGTGCCTACAGGTGTACTAACCGGCTCCTGAGCTTTTAGTTCGGAGGCTTCAATACGTATCATGGTTCCAATCTCTGCCTGAGCTTGCCGGGTACGCAATTCAACTTGTGCTACTGCAGCAATAGACGCCATTGCTTCTCCGCGAAACCCCATAGTTCGGATTGCAAACAGATCATTGGCTTGCCGGATCTTAGAGGTAGCGTGACGCTCAAAACACATGCGGGCGTCTGTCTCAGTCATGCCAATCCCATCATCGATAACTTGAATCGAAGTTCTCCCTGCATCTTTTACAATTAGCTGGATATGTTTTGCCTGCGCATCAATCGCATTCTCCAATAATTCTTTTACTACTGATGCAGGGCGTTGTACTACTTCTCCGGCAGCTATTTGATTAGCAATAGAGTCGGGTAGCAGTTTAATGATATCATTCATAAAGATAGTACATAAAAAAGACGTGGCAGAATCACATTTTTTCGATTGACAAACTGTCTGACCTGATGGCACTTATTCTACAGATCTTCAATACATTTATCTTTTAAAATAGCTCATACATTTTATTGTCATCTGCTATTTCATAACTATAATGCAAAAATGCGCATATTTTTCGGGAGTAAAAAAAGAAGTTAAAAGTTCAGTGCACAGCTATATGTATGTATCTGACTATCTGTTGAAAATGAGTTTCTCTAGAAAAAAGCGCTCAACTAGTGAAGATTTACTTGTTTTATTGACATTTTACATACATACCTATACGAAGCGTATAGAGTTTTCACTGAAAAACGCTACTTTTGCGTTAATAATTCAAAGATTTTATAAAAACTTTGTAGAATATCCTCTTGTTTATCGCTAATCTGAATGCCAGACACATAACTGCAGAAAGGATATAAAATGAGGATTCACTTATACAACTTTTTCATAAATCATAAGAATACTGCTTTCAGCCGAAACTTTCTTATCCATTCACCGTTTACAATTTCAGAACTGTCGTGCTGATTACATTACCAAGAACCGCATCATTGGATTTGAATTTCCTTAAAGTGAAGGCATTAAAGCCTGTTTTCCTGAAAAAGATCTTAGTCGCCATATTGTTTTCTTCACTGATCTTGTTCTCTGCAACAACAGTTCGGAAAGAAACTATAAAGCCACAGATTCCCTATAGCGAGAAAGAACGCCAATGGGTAGATAGCGTATTTAATGCACTCACGCCTGATGAACGTTTAGGACAATTGTTCATGGTAGCAGCTTATTCAGATAGTGCAAAAGCTGATATCAAAGGCATTGAGACACTGATTAATACCTATCACATAGGTGGGATTATCTTTTTTCAGGGAACCCCCTTGGAACAAGCTCAACTTACTAACCACTATCAATCTTTAGCAAAAGTACCCCTTCTCATAGGGATGGATGCTGAGTGGGGACTTTCCATGCGCTTAGATAGTACAGTAAGGTTTCCATATGCTATGACGTTGGGTGCGATACGCAGCAACGAAGCAATTCTTCGTATGAGTGCTGAAGTGGCTCGCCAATGTAAAAGACTAGGAGTACAGATTAATTTTGCACCTGTTGTAGATATCAATAGTAATCCACGCAATCCTGTTATTGGTTATCGGTCTTTTGGAGAAGATAAACTGAATGTTGCTGCTAAAGGGGTTGCGTATATGCGAGGATTTCAGAGTAATAGTGTTTTAGCTGTAGCAAAGCATTTTCCCGGACATGGAGACACTGATGCAGACTCTCATCAGTCGCTGCCTATTTTAAATAAGACATTAGATCAACTGGAGCAACAGGAACTATTTCCCTTCAGACGTCTTATTCAGGATACACTACGCGGTTTAATGGTGGGGCATTTGGCTGTTCCATCTTTTGAAAAGGGAAAGATTATTCCTTCCACTTTGTCTAAATCAGTAGTGACTGACTTATTAAAAGAACAGATTGGATTTCCTGGATTGGTGTTTACCGATGCCTTGAATATGAAAGCTGTAACTAAGCTTTACAAGCCTGGGGATATTGAAGCAATGGCAATTCAGGCAGGAAATGACGTCTTATTATTTCCTGAAAACGTGCCGGAAGCGGTTGCCAGAGTAAAGAAAGCATTAAAGGGAAAAAATTCATTGCAGAACGATGTAGACGTCCGCGTAAAAAAGATACTTGCTACTAAATACTGGACAGGATTACATGCTCGTAAACCCATAGAAACCGAATCACTGAATAGCGATTTAAATAAGCCAGAGATTCAGGCAATTAATGAAGAATTATATGAACAGGCAATTACAGTTGTTAAAAATACGAATATACTGGTGCCTTTAGTCCATCTGGATACAACAACGTTTGCGTGTGTATCCATTGGTTTGCCAAAAGGAAATACTTTCCAGGAAATAATTGGCAATTATACTACTGTTGCCAATTATGCTATTGCAGATAAAGATACCTCTGAAGTTGCACTACAAAAGATGATTAAACGACTAAGCCAATACAAAGTTGTTATTATCAGTTTGCATGATCTGAATAATCTGCCAGGACAAGCTTACGGTATACGTGCCTCTTCTCGAAGTCTGATAGAACGGCTTCGGACAAAAACCAATGTAGTATTAGCGGTTTTTGGAACACCCTATAGTCTTAAATACTTTGAGAAAGTAAATACACTGCTTTGTGCATATGAAGATAATGAGATTACCAGACGTCTGGTCCCTCAGGTTTTATTTGGTGCATTGGGTGCTAATGGTCGTTTACCTGTAACTGCAAGTGAGGCGTTGAAGGTTGGAACAGGGGTTATTACAACCTCCATTGCCAGACTGGGATATTCAGTCCCTGAACGGGTTGGCATGAAAGGCGAAACTTTAGAAATAATAGACAAAATATGTTTACGTGCCATTGAAGATCATACAATGCCCGGATGCCAGGTATTAGTAGCCAAAGATGGAAAGGTGATTTTTGATAAGGCTTACGGGTATATGACCTATGATACCTTGGAGCCTGTAAGTAAGCATACTATCTATGACCTTGCTTCTGTCACAAAAGTATCCGCAACTTTACAGGCTATCATGTTTTTACATGAAAGAGGAATATTAGATGTTAATCAGAAAGTATCTGCTTATCTGCCAGAGTTGGCTGGGACAAACAAAGAAAATATTCTGGTTAGAGATGTATTAATGCATCAGGCAGGTTTGGTCGCTTTTCAGTCACACTGGGATCGTACAATTACCCGCCAGGGGTGGTTACCAGAATACTATAGCCCTGAGAAATCGGATAAGTTTAATGTAGAGGTTACACCTGGAATGTATGGAACAACGTCTATGAGAGACTCCATTTGGAAATGGACTATTGGATCACGTTTGCTGCATAAGCCAGCTTTTCAGGAAAAATATAATTTTGAGTATAGTGATGTGAGTTTCTATATTCTGCATAAAATAGCAGAACGGTTACTAAATCAGCCTATTGATCAGTTTTTAAAGCAAAACTTCTATGATCCATTGGGAGCGGATGAGTTGTTGTTTAACCCTCTCTGTACTTATGGACAGGAATGTATAGCACCAACAGAAAGAGATGTATATTTTCGTCGTAGTCTAATTCGGGGAACTGTTCATGATCAAGGGGCTGCTATGATGGGAGGAGTGGCTGGCCATGCAGGGTTATTTGGTACTGCAAATGATTTGGCCATACTTATGCAGATGAATCTTCAAAAGGGTTATTATGGAGGAAGGCGGTATTTCCAGGATAACACATTACCTACTTTCACCAGATCTTATAACAAAGGCAATCGAAGAGGATTAGGATGGGATAGACCCAGAAATGATGGTGGAGGCAGTGTATCAGAATTTGCTTCTAAAAATTCTTTTGGTCATACAGGCTTTACAGGTACAATTGTGTGGGTTGATCCTGATGAAAATCTGGTATACATATTTCTTTCTAATCGTGTATATCCTAATCCAGATAATAATAAACTGGCTAGATATGGTATTCGGAAACGAATTCAGGATTGGATATATAAATCTATTTCCAATTACCAGATTCAGACAGCCAGTATTAAACAATAGAATTGTTCTTTATGAAACCATCTGTAACAATAGAATATTGTCCTAAATGTGGTTGGCTGTTACGTGCAGCCTGGATGGCACAGGAATTACTTACAACTTTCTCAGAAGATCTTGGACAGGTAACATTACGTCCAGGAGAAATAGCAGGAAGATATCTTGTTTTTTTGAATGATGAAGTGATCTTTGACAGAAAACAAGCTGGTCATTTTCCTGAGCCTAAAGAACTTAAACAACTCATTCGCGACAAAGCATTTCCTGAGAAATCTCTTGGACACTCAGATTCCAAAAGTATCAAACCATAATTTTGATCATATTTATAGTATTATTATAGTATTAAATACCATGTATATTTATGCATGGTATTTTTTATTTGACTCATCTCCAATTGTAAATAGGTGCTATTCCGGCGCTCTGTTTTACTTTCTTTTTTGTGGTTAGTTAACGGCAAACGAAACACTTATCTTGTCCCATAACTTTTCTGGAAATAAAATGTCTTAATAAAGAAAAAACATCATCCCTATTCTTCTAAAAGGATCCCTCTTCTCTGTCCTTCTGAAAGAAACTTCCCGCCAGGGCGGGACAGATGTGGCAAATAGAGCCATGCTTGCTTTCTGAGATAAAAATATATTCTAAACTCTAAAGGTCGCCAATCTTGTCATGCCTGTCCCGACAATGGCGGGAAGATCTTTTCAATAGGAAAAAAAGATTTTCCCTAAAACTTTCAGAAATGAAAAAGATAAGGGCAACACGTTGCGTATATCCCGCCATAAGCGGGATATACCTCTATACTTGTAGTTGCTTGTGGTGAGTTCCAGTCTTGCCGTGAGTTATGCGCAAGAACTTCTGTGCAGTGAACTATGCGCACCGATAAAAATGACCGGCGTTCTGGTCAAAAGAGAAAATACAGTGAACAAAACGCAAACTGTTAAATGATAGGTAGGGATGCCTTGCCACTATCAAAGAATCTTTAGCCATGAACTATGCGCAAAGCAGAGACCTTCACTGAAGGTAGTTACATTCTTTTTCTAACTTTTTCTAGAAATCTCTGAGTGATATAAATGGGGCTTTATTCTGTAGATGTTCATGCTAGGCAAACCAATAAATAGAAACTTGCTATTAATCTCTATTCACTTATCTTCACTAAAGGTATATAGCTTTTACTTCTGTAGAGGTATTTACTATCATAAACAGTAGGCAATAGACTCAAATTCACAAGATTAATAAAACATAATATAACTAATCGAACTTTTTTTTTCTTTAATCGTTGTCCTTTTAAGTATATTTTCTATTTTTTTCAAATGAAAATCGGAATCGTCTGTTATCCTACCTTCGGAGGAAGTGGTGTCGTTGCTACAGAACTAGGCAAAGCATTAGCCAAAGAAGGTCATCAAGTACACTTTATTACCTATACTCAGCCTGCCAGGCTGGACTTCTTTAATGAGAATGTTTTTTATCATGAGGTATCGATTCCTACCTATCCATTATTTCAGTATGCACCTTATGAGTTAGCATTGGCCAGTAAAATGGTAAATGTAGTGCGTTATGAGCAACTGGATCTTTTACATGTTCACTATGCTATTCCACATGCTTCTGCTGCTTATATGGCTAAGCAAATCCTGAAAACATATGGCATTCATATACCGGTAGTTACTACATTGCATGGAACGGATATTACACTTGTTGGGAAAGACGCGTCCTTTGAACCTGTTGTTACATTTAGTATCAATCAGTCAGATGGAGTAACCGCAGTGTCGGATGACCTTAAGAAATCAACCTACCAACAGTTTGAAATCACGCGTGAGATCGAAGTAATTCCAAACTTTATTGACTTGGAACGTTTTAAGAAACAGAAGAAAGAGCATTTTAAAATGGCAATTGCTCCCAATAATGAAAAAATCCTGATTCATACTTCTAATTTTCGGAAAGTAAAGCGTATTGAAGATGTTGTAAAAGTGTTTGCCGAAGTACATAAACAAATACCCAGTAAACTATTACTGGTAGGTGATGGTCCGGAACGTGCTGGAATCGAAAGAATGTGTCGCCAACTGGATATCGCAGATGCAGTGCGCTTTCTGGGTAAACTTGATGCAGTAGAAGAAGTTCTTTCTGTTTCTGATCTGTTTATTATGCCATCTGAAAAAGAGAGCTTTGGATTGGCAGCACTAGAAGCAATGGCCTGTGAAATACCTGTAATTTCATCCAATGCAGGAGGCTTGCCTGAACTAAATGTAAATGGGGTTTCCGGGTTTCTGAGTCCAGTCGGTGATATAGATGATATGGTTAAAAATGCATTGTTTGTTTTAAAAGATGAGAACCTTCCCACTTTTAAAAAACAAGCGAAAGAAAGAGCAGCAGAATTTGATATCTCGACAATTTTGCCAAAATATGAATCTTATTACCAACGTATTGTGGAAGAAAGTAAGTCGGCTAACCTTCTTACTATCAGTAAATAATTTATTCGTAATAATTAAATATTTTGCCAGAAAATAATAAATCATTATTGAAGACCTAGTTGTCCTTAGTAATGAGGCATTATTTTTTTGGTGTTAGTATCTATTTTTATTATTAACATCCCTTTAACCACTGAGCATATGGAAACAAACCAACAAACTACTCCTAAACCCAAAAATTCAGGTAGAAAACAACTTTTTGAAAACCCAGTTCTAGAGCGTTTAACCCGCACACATATTTCAATCCCTATTTCGATTTTTGTTCTATTTTCAATAGGATTGCTTATGTACGCATTTACAATGGCTCAATTACCTTATCTTGTAATTGGGGTTTTGTTTTTTAGTGGCCTCATTCTTTTTACCCTGGTCGAGTATTTGATGCATCGATATGTATTCCATATGAGTACACATACTGCAACAAGAGCTAAACTTCAGTATACTATGCATGGTGTACATCATGAATATCCAAAAGATAAAGAACGTTTGGCAATGCCTCCCATTATTAGTATTACCATTGCAACACTTCTATTGGGTATTACATATTTAATTATGAATAAGTATGCATTTGCCTTTTTACCTGGTTTTGTAATGGGCTACGCTGGTTATTTATTTGTGCACTATATTACTCATGCGTATGCACCTCCTAAAAACATGTTTCGTCAGTTGTGGATTCATCATAGCATGCATCATTACAAAGATGGCCATAAGGCATTTGGAGTATCTTCACCATTATGGGACTATATCTTTGGAACAATGCCTTGAAAAATTGAAATAAAGATTATAAACATAAAAAAGAGCTCACGTTTGACGTGAGCTCTTTTTTTTAAAACCTTCTTTTTTTACCGCCATAATCTTCGTCATCGTCGTCAAAATCGTCTTTCCCAAAGTTGGATCCGCTAAACATACTACTTAAGAGATCCTTAAACTGTAAGCCAGCAGTTAAGCCATTTTTGCTAATCTGAGAGTATTCGGCTAGACCATGTAAAGCAAACTCCATCATAAACAATTGTTCAGTTTCTTCAAGACCACTATGACGTTCTTTTACCAGTTCACGTAATCCTTTTACACCAAGTAGAGAATTACGGTATTCCTGATTTGACATATCATTCATCAGATCAATGGTATTTCCTTCTCCAAACCAATCTGTAATACTACGATACGGATTTGAGCCATTGCTTTTTTGTTTCTTTGTTTTTTCAGGATCTGGAAAATAATTTAGGAATAAAGTACGAATAGCTTTGCCTATAAGGTTCTGGGCTACAATTTGTGGTCCTTCTTGTTCGCCTTCATATACCAATTCTACCTTACCTGTAATGGCAGGAACTACTCCCCACAAATCACCAATCCGAACAAGTGTTTGCTTTTCTCCATTTACTAATGCCCGACGTTCAGCAGCACTTAATAAATTTTCATAGGCAGAAATAGTGAGACGTGCAGAAACCCCACTCTTCGCATCAACATATTCACTACTGCGAGCTTCAATTGCTACCTGCTCTATCAGATCTGCCATGATCTCGTGCATTTTCACCAAAGAATCCTGTCCCTTTTTAACAACCGCCTCCTGTTTCGTGATTCGTTTACCTATTTCACTATTTTTAGGATAGTGAGTGATGATCTGGCTGTCAATACGGTCTTTTAATGGTGTGACTATACTTCCCCTGTTGGTATAATCTTCAGGATTTGCAGTAAAGACAAATTGAATATCCAAGGGCAACCGTATCTTAAAACCTCTGATCTGAATATCGCCTTCTTGTAAAATATTAAACAGAGATACCTGAATACGAGCCTGAAGGTCAGGCAACTCGTTTATAACAAAAATTCCGCGATGAGAACGAGGTATTAGACCAAAGTGAATTACACGTTCGTCTGAATAGGGTAGCTTCAATGTTGCTGCTTTGATAGGATCGGCATCTCCAATTAAATCTGCTACAGATACATCAGGTGTAGCTAACTTTTCTGTATATCGATCATTTCGATGCAGCCATTCTACAGGAGTGTTGTCTCCGTGTTCAGCAACCAGATCTTTGGCAAACCGTGAGAGAGGTTGTAAAGGATCATCATTCAATTCAGACCCTTTGACAACAGGAATGTATTCGTCCAACAAATTTACCATCAGTCGGGCTATACGTGTTTTGGCCTGTCCTCGTAAACCCAATAAATTGATATGATGCATGGAAAGAATTGCCCGCTCAATATCAGGAATAACTGTTTCTTCATATCCCCATATTCCTGAAAACACTTCTTCTTTTTTCCGTAGTCTCTGTATTAGATTATCTCTCAGCTCCTGTTTGATTGATTTCGGTTCATATCCAGCAGCTTTTAATTCTGCTATGTTTTTAATTTTTAGTTTCTGGTCGGATGTTAGTTGATTGTAGTTCATTTAGCTGTCGTTGTTTTACGGTTTAGAACTCTTTCCGGAAAAAAAGTAAAATGGAGACAAAGTAGTGATTCCATATACATCAGAAAGTGTTTGTTTAAAATGTCTTTCTTCTATTGCGTTGAAAATCTTCAAATAGCATATTTCCTAACCCCTTGAGACTACTATAATAAGCGCGTCCCTGATTTACCTGAGTAAACTCACGAACAAACTGTTGCAGATATGGATCTGATGCTACCATAAAGGTGGTAATCGGAATTTTCAGTCTACGACATTGTGCAGCAAGTGTTAATGTTTTATTGAGAATTTTTTTATCCAAACCGAAGCTATTTTTATAATAACGAATGCCTTCCTTTAAACAAGTGGGTTTACCATCTGTTATCATGAAGATTTGTTTATTCTTGTTTTTTCGACGACGCAGTAAGTCCATCGCGAGTTCCAGACCAGCCACAGTATTTGTATGATATGGGCCTACTTGCAGGTAAGGAAGATCTTTAATCGTTACTTGCCATGCGTCGTTTCCAAATACAATAATATCCAGTGTGTCTTTAGGATACTTGGTTGTAATTAGTTCTGCCAAAGCCATCGCTACTTTCTTGGCAGGTGTAATACGATCCTCCCCATATAAAATCATAGAATGGGAGATATCGATCATCAGCACAGTAGAAGTCTGTGATTTAAATTCTGTATCTACAACTTCGAGATCTCTCTCTGTAAGAAAGAAGTCTTCTGTATATCCATGATTGATTTGGGCATTTTTGATAGATTCCAGCATGGATATCTGTTCAACAGAATCACCAAACTCATAATCGCGAATATCAGAACCAAGTTCATCTCCAGTTCCCTGAAAGGGAGTATGATGATTACCTGTTTTATTCTTTTTGAGTTTACCAAATATTTCCTCTAATGCACTTTGCCGGATGGATTGTTCACTTTTAGCTGTAATGACAAATTGACCATCGGGTGTTTCATCTGTGATGTATCCTTTGTCTTTCAAGTCCTGAATAAAATTTCCCATGCCATAGTCATCATCAGTAATCCCATATTGTCGATCAAGACTGTTCATCCAATCCAATGCTTCCTGCACATCACCAGCTGTAATAGTTAGTAATTGCATAAACATTTTTAAAAGATTTTCAAAACTTGGTTTTCCCTCATTTGGTGGAGGTGTATATTTAGAAAAGCGGTAGCCAAGCATAGCTTATATATTGGTTGAAAGTTTAGTAGAAATATTAGACAATAGACTGTCTTTTAGAAAGATACTGTTTTTTTATGTTTTTTGATAACCTGTCTTATGAAAATAAGCTATTGTGAGACCTTGTAGAGAAAAGGCCTGTCAGCTTTCAGTTTGGATGTAAAAAATCTTTAATCTATAGTGAGTGAGTAAAGGAATAACTCAGATTGGTACAGAAAAGTTTATAGCAATAGTAGATTGTATCAATAACAAAGTAAAAAGGTCGTTAATACACAACTACCTTTGTTGCCTTCTCTTCATTTGCAGTACGTACACGCACCAGATAAATTCCCTGCGCCATAGTAGTAAGATCAATGCCTATATTGCTACTAGCTATTTGAGGATACTGAGATGTTTTTACAATACCACCCAAACGATTTAGTATGTCCACTGTTATATCTTGCGTTCCTTTTAGTAAAACTTCTAAACGCAAATTCCGGTTATCGTGACTAAGAGGGTTGGGATAACTGTTGCGTATAGTGAGTTTGTCAGATTCAGGGAGTTGGTTCTCTGTTTGTACATACTCAACAAGTTTCTTTCTACGGGGACTAAGATCCAGTGTCAGCCAGATACGGTCTTTCTGCCCTTGCGTAAATATATTCATACACAGATCTGGAGAATAATCCATGTAGTTTTCAGTCATATTTCGGGTTTGAGTGCCAGTACAATTAGAATAGACGCTGACACAGTTCAATGAGGAACTGTTATTGGCGCTGGCAGCAACAGGAGTATCATCAATATAATCTGTACCACAATACGTATCGCCCCATGTATGTAATAACCCTAGCCAATGACCAATTTCATGGGTTGTAGTTCTACCAAGATCATATATAGAACTAGAGACATAAGGCCCTACCCCAAAGGCTCCATAATGAATAAATACACCATCACTATCTTCATAGCCATTTTCTGCATCCAGACCAGCTAATCCTGTACCATCGGGAAATTGAGCATATCCAATTGTATTACCAGAAAGTGTAGTAACCCAAATGTTGAGATACCGATCTGTAGGCCAACCAGAGATTGTAGCTAATACATGTCGGTCCTCTTCACTTTCAGGATTAAAACCTGGCTTCGAAGAATAAGTGCGAATAATACCATTAGTTACCATACCATTCGGGTCAGCACTGGCGAGTACAAATTGGATATTAACATCTGCTCCTACGGGATTTGTATTGAATCCATTTGTATTTTCCTTTTTTCGATAATCTTCATTCAATACTCTGATTTGCTCATGGATCTGATCATCAGAAATATTAGAGTTATTTATCCCACCAATAATGCCATTCTGATTGTTATGTACCACATGGACAACCACAGGTATAGTAAGTGTATTCGCACTAATACGAGAAGATCTCCCAGATGTCTGGTATTGTCGAAGTATTTCTTCAAACCGCTCTCTGCTTTTACGATAAACAGGATTTTTTGCTTTTAATAATGAATCATATGAGGTGGTAGCACATCTCTGTATAGTAGTCTGAGCAATTGATTTTTCTGATAAATAAAATACTATACAGAAAGCAATGGAAAACCAACCCCATGGTCTCATAAAAAATAGGATAAGAGTATATAGTAAATTCGGGACATAAATATACTTCCAGAATGATTTACCATGTTAATCATTCTGGAAGAACTAAACAACAGTGTAACTACTTCAAAAGTATAAGATAGTGTAATTAAATAGACTTTTCAGCCTTATCATAGGCATCAATAATGGCTTTTACCAGTCTATGACGAACCACATCCCGTGTATCGAGTTCTACAAATCCAATTCCAGATACATTGCGCAATATATGTAATGCCTCGCTTAATCCAGACTTCTGACGATTAGGCAAGTCTACCTGTGATTGATCTCCTGTGATAATCACTTTCGAATTAGGTCCCATACGTGTCAAAAACATTTTGATCTGCATAGGTGTTGTATTCTGAGCTTCGTCAAGTAGGATAAAGGCATCATGCAGTGTACGTCCACGCATATAAGCTAATGGTGCAATCTCAATCACACGATTCTCCAGATATTGTTTCAATTTCTCTGGTGGTATCATATCATCGAGTGCGTCATAAATAGGTCGGAGATACGGATCTATTTTTTCTTTGAGATCTCCGGGCAAAAAACCTAAATTTTCACCTGCTTCTACTGCTGGCCGGGTAATGATAATTTTTCTTACCTCTTTATTTTTCAAAGCCCTGACAGCCATAGCTACTGATATATATGTCTTACCAGTCCCTGCCGGTCCCAATGCAAAAACCAGATCATGTTCCATTACAGTTGCTACCAATTTCTTTTGATTGGCAGTCTTGGCCTTGATGATCAGTCCTTTGGTACCATACACCAGAATATCATTATCAAGAGCCAGACTAGGAACAACTACATCTTCTTCCTGACGAATATAGTTTTGGATGCTTTCCTGAGTAATATTACCAAATTTATGATAGTGCTCAAGTAAAGCATTCAGAATATCGCTGATCTTAATGATTTCGGGTGTAGTACCCTTGATGCGAATTTCATTACCTCTTGAAATAATACGGCTATTGGGAAATGCCGCAGCTACTTCTTTGATATTTGAATTTTCTACCCCTAAAAAATCAATCAGGGAAACATCTTCTAATGTGATTACTTTTTCTACCAAACGCTTCTAGTACTTTGAGTGAATGAAAAATGAATATTAGCTTATAAAATGGTATTAATTTGGGTTGGTCTGTAAAAATACAGAAATCGTTATTTATTTTCAACTGACATTTATATGAACAGACATAAAGACTGTTTTGTTCAGGCTAGTAATTGGAAGATTTGCACAAAATAGCATAAAGAGGAAACATAATTACTTCACTCTATTACTCAAATCTTTTGTTCTACTCATGGCATTTATCAAAAACATACTATTTTTACTCACAAAAATTACACACCACTTATTTTTCTTTCACTTATGATTCGTCGTGATTTTGTTAAAAAAAGTCTGGCTGTTGCGGGAGTAGCCGGAATAAATATTCCTGCACAAGTTGCCGGTGATGACAATCCTCTTCCAGCTAAAAATAAATTCAATCTAAAATATGCTCCTCATTTTGGTATGTTTGAAAACCTGGCAGGCAAAGATTTGTTTGATCAGCTTAAGGTAATGTCAGAACTTGGATTCACTGCCATAGAGGATAACGGCATGATGGGACGTACACCAGAGATACAGACAAAGATTGGTGAGACATTAGCGAAATATGGGATGACTATGGGGGTGTTTGTAATAGATGGAGGTGATAACTGGAAAATCTCTTTGACAACAGGCAAACAGGAATTTAAAGATACATTTCTAAAAACTTGCCGGACAGCAGTAGAAGTAGCCAAAAGATGTAATGCCAAGTGGATGACTGTAGTACCTGGATTTTTTGAAAGACATATCCCAATAGGTATTCAGACCGGCAATGTGATTGATGCACTACGCCAGGGATCTGAAATATTGGCACCTCATGGATTAACTATGGTATTAGAACCATTGAGTGATACGCCTGAATTATTTCTAAGAAACTCTGATCAGACCTATATGATTTGTCGTGCAGTAAATAGTCCAGCCTGCAAGATATTGTTTGATATGTATCATATGCAGCGTAATGAAGGTGATGTTATTACAAACTTAGATCGTACATGGTCAGAGATAGGCTATTTGCAGATTGGTGACAATCCAGGACGTAAAGAGCCTACATCTGGCGAGATGAACTATAAGAATATTTTTAAACATATTCACGAAAAAGGCTGGCAGGGAATATTAGGTATGGAACATGGTAATGCAAAACCTGGAAAAGAAGGTGAAATCGCTTTATTTAATGCGTATGTTGAAACAGATAGCTTCTTACCTAAACCAGCAGCAGCTACAAGTGGGAAGACAAAAGGAAAGAAATGAGAGCAATCACAAATAAGAAGTTTAATCTGCCGGGTTAATTCTTATTAAAATCTTACCATATCACAATAATAGCTAATTAGAAGATTTCTGATTGGCTATTATTGTGATATGGTTTGTTATTGTACATTACAAACTTTGTATATAGATTTCATTTATAAATCTTGCCTAAAAACTCGGTTAATCCTGAAAATTTGTATAATTGAGTTCTGTTTCATAAAACTCACATATAAATTCAAGGAATCAAGCCAACTTGTAAAACTATAGAATTCGCTTTACTCTAGAAACACCATATTCTTTCCTATACAATTATGCCTTTACATCCCAGATACATAATTACATTTAGTCTCTTTTGTGTATGTGCATTTGCTCAGATTGCAGATGCACAGGATGCATTAGTACTGACTAAACGCAAGAACAAACGATTGGAAAAATATTTTTTTGTAGGAGATCGCATAACTTTTCGATTGAACAATTCTTCATTCTTTGAAACGGGTGTTATAACGCAGATTACCAAAAATACTTTCCTTACCAATGGGCATTCTGTAATCATAGACAGTCTGGCTGTTGTTAGTGAGAATGGGAGAGGCCTGAAGTTTGCGTTGGGGATGATTTCTGCTACAGTGGGTGGAGTGATTTTATTTGCGGGAATCTTTCAGGGTGCATGGGTCTTCCCTTTGGGTGCTGCATTTTTTGGTTCTGGCTTGGTTCAGGCAGGTATTTATGGGACACGGCTGTTGATGCATAACAGATACAATGTAAGAGGCAAATGGCGATTTGATGCCAAGCAACTTGAGAAAGAGCCAGAAGATGAAGTAGAGGATGAAAAATAAACCATCAAAACCAATACATAGTTAACCTTATGTCTGTTATCATCACCACGTTAAGCACAGATGATGAAATTGAGCAATTACTAAAGCTTCAACATAAAAATCTTGCCCGGAATAACTCTCCTCAGACCATCGAAAGTCAGGGCTTCGTAACGGTAGAACATACATTTGATCTGCTAAAACAGATGAATCAGGCAGAACCACAGATTGTAGCCAGAGATGGAGAAAAGATCGTTGGCTATGCCCTGGTTATGCTCAAAGAGTTTAGACAATCTATTCCTGTGCTGGAGCCTATGTTTGCCATGTTGTCTCAGATATATCTTTCGAATAAGGTATTATCAGATTACCACTATTATGTAATGGGACAAATCTGTATTGATGAACAATATCGTGGGCAGGGACTTTTTGACCAGCTTTATCTGGGACAGAAAGAACAATTAAAAGATCGCTATGAACTATGCGTTACAGAGGTGGCTACCCGTAATCAACGTTCTATGAATGCTCATCGTAGAGTGGGTTTTGAATCCATTCATGAATATACAGCTCCCAATGATGAAAACTGGGCTGTTGTTGTGTGGAATATACGTAAATAAATTCCAATCTATAAACTCCGGATTTTAATCAATACTTTATGCCTGATTCTATCCTCGAATACTTTCAGTCTCAGATAGGAAAGTCTGTCGAAAAATCTTCTGCCAGTTTAGGAAACTGGCTTAATGGAACTTTTGTGGATGTAAAGGAAGGTGAAATGACAGTCTCGTTTGTGGTACGTAAAGATATGACCAATCCTTTGGGAATATTGCATGGTGGGGCCGCCTCTGCTATTATTGATGATGTAATGGGTATGACAGTCTATGCATTAGGAAAGGAATTTGTGTATGTAACGGTTAGTCTTACTGTCGATTTTCTGGATAATGCTAAAGAAGGAGAAACCATTTATGCAAAGACCAGAGTTGTACGCAATGGGAAAACATTAATTAATGTAGAATGCCAACTGACTAATGAGCAGAATAAATTACTTGCAAAAGGAACCTCTAATTTTGTCGCTACTTCAATCAAAACAAGTCTGTAAATTTTTTGTGTAAATACTATTCATAAAAGCAATCACATACATTAGGCTGATTATAGGGTTGTTTTATCCTGATTAACTCTGAACTTACATCCGCTATAAGACAAATTTTACAAATTGGCAAAGTCTAAATGCTTTATTTGTAGTATAAATAGTATAACTTTCCCCACCTTTGTTTTTCAAATAAAGAATATTTACCTTAATGTCAGGTATTTAAGAAAAACGTTGTAAATGCATTCAATAGCATTTCTTTATATTTACCAAGTAGATTCCGAAAGGATAAGAGCTATTCCTATAAACGCGAAAAAATTGTATGAGTGTATTCAAGAATATTAAGTCGCTTTTTATTGTAGATGAAACCAGTACAGACAATCAGTCTGTTCAGCAGCAACCACAGGCGACACAACAAAAAACAACTTCCAATCAAACACCTCCACCAGTACCACAGAATACACCAACAATACCCGGAGGAGTTGATCAGCGAATCTTTGACTCTTTGCTGAAAGCATTGGAAGATAATAATCAACCAGGATTTGATTTTCTGGAGTTTAAGAATTCATTACAAACTTTGGCTACTATAATTCCTGATGAATCTACACGATATAAATCTGCCTATGCTACCGCTGCGACTATGGGATTAACAGTTGAAAAGCTGGTAGATAGTGCAAAATTTTATCAGGGAATATTATCGAGGGAAAAAGATAATTTTGATAAAGCTGTTGTACAACAGGTAGATTTGAATGTAACTGCAAAGCAAAAGGAAGCAGAGCGTTTGCAAACTCTTATTCAACAGAAAGCAGAGCAGATAAAGAAGCTAACAGAAGAAATTACTGCTCATCAGGAAGAAATGAATAAAGCCCAAAGTGTAATAACTGAAGCTGCTACCAAAATTGAAACAACCAAAAACAACTTCTATGTTACTCTTGAGGCTGTAATGGGACAAATTCAGAATGATATTGCCAATATTGAGCGATTCCTGAAATGACAAAGTGAAATGTAATAATCTCAAGTATTGATTATCTGCAATCTGGAGATGGTAGTTGGATAATAACAAGTTTTATCTGTATATAAGGTTACCTGACAGGATTTTATCCATTAATAGTAAAAATAGCACATTCAACGATGAACTCATTAGACTCAATGAAACCCAAATCATTTTGGGAAAAACCAGAAGGTACAACCGGAAAGTTATTCATGGCAGCCATAATAGGAGGAGGAGGATATCTGTTATACAAAGCACTTCCTTATATCATTACACTGCTTGAGAATACATTGTATACTATTTTCCTGTTAGCAGGCTTAGCGATAGTGCTATACATTCTTTTTGATCCGAAGTTCCGGACATTAGTATGGTACTTATACAAAAGTATTATGCGGTTTATTACAGGTTTGTTTGTTCAAATAGATCCTATTGGAATCCTGGAATCATATATTGATAGCCTGAGAGGAAACCTGAGCAAAATGGATCGTCAGATTCAGAGTCTACGTGGGCAAATGCGGAAACTGAAAGATCTGATGACTCAGAATGAGCGAACCATGAATGATAGTCTGGCACTTGCCAATAAAGCTAAACAGAAAGGTAGTCAAGCTCAGATGATTCTGAAAACCCGTAAAGCAGGTCGTTTACAGGAGTCTAATATGAAGCTTGGGGATTTGTATAAGAAGATGGAGATCCTGTACAGAGTTTTAACAAAAATGTTTGAAAACTCAGGTATTCTGTTGGAAGATATTGAAGATCAGGTACAGGTAAAGAAAATAGAGCGTGAAGCCATTCGAAATAGTCACTCTGCCATGAAATCTGCTCTTAACATTATCTCTGGAGATAAAGATAAGCGATTAATGTTTGATCAGGCAATGGAGGCTATTGCAGATGATGTGAGCCGTAAGGTAGGGGAGATGGAACGTTTTATGGAACTGTCTGCCAACTTCATGGAATCTATCGACTTACAAAATGGTGTATATGAAGAGAAAGGTCTGGAAATGTTGGATCAATGGGAAAAAGAAGGTATTTCCTTCCTGTTGGGTGACCAGAAGCAAGTTCTTATTGCAGAAGGAAACAATCCAAACAAGTATATTGATCTGGATGCACCCGTTAACCGTCCTCCTCATAACACCAATCAGTATAACAAATTATTTGATTAAGATAATGAAATTTAAAGAAAACGTCCCTGTCTTGTTTTGGGCAGGGCTTTTCTTTAAAAGAGAAATTAATAGACTATTATATTTCTGAGTATCCTATTGCAAACCTAATTTAACCTAACATGGCTCAATTAACTTCTTTTGGAAGATTTACAATCGTGGCTATCATCATTGCAGCTATTGCTGGTGGCTACATAGCATTAAAAAATAAAGGAATTATTGGAGGTGGAACAAAAACAGAACAGGTAGAAACTTCTTCTGATGCTAATCCTGCAGATGGAACAGCAACAGAAAAAGAGCCGGAATCTTCTGGTAGTACTGAAGCAACGTCTGCTTCTTCTGGGGCTTCTTCGTTTTCTTATGAGCCTCCTGCTCCTACCAATGGTAAGCTGAAAGGTGTCGTAGAAATGGGTGCAAGCGGATTTAATTCTTTTATTGTGAAAGCAGATGCAGACAAAAATTGGAAATTGGAGAAAGCTGAATTTGGGAATAGTTTAGTTACTGAGAATATGGCTTCTCAGGAAGATATACGAAGTGGCTTAAAGAAATACATTGGTACAATGTTGGATTATGGGGTAAGTCCTAAAGATATTCACTTTGTGGTAAGTTCCGGAGCTGCTAAAGCAGAGGTAACCCAAAAGATCACAAAGGAATTGAAAAGTCTGAATTATTATGTGAATGTAGTGACAGCAGAAGAAGAAGGAACTATGGGTTTGCAGGCTGTACTGCCTCCAGTATATGAAGACAGAGCTTTTGTAGTAGATATCGGGTCTGGCAATACAAAAATCTCATGGAAAGAAAACGGAAAAATTAAATCGCTGGAAAGCTATGGTGCCAAATATTTTCAGAATGGCGTTGATGACCAGAAAGTATATGATGAAATAGTCGCAAAAGCGAAACAAGTGCCAGAAGGATACCGAAAAACATGCTTTATTATTGGAGGTGCTCCTTTTAAACTGGCCAAAGAAGTACGAAATGGAAAAGAAAGATATACCGTATTGAAGGCTCCTGGCGATTATAATCCTAGCGAAGCTAAAGATAAAGCTGGTGTAAATATCTATAAAGCTATTGCGGATGCCACTGAATGCAAGCAATTTGTATTTGACTGGGATGCTAACTTTACTATAGGTTTCCTTTTATCAAATACCAAATAATAAATCATTACAAATGACAACCTCACCCCAAATTTTTCACATTCTTTTTGAAAAGTTTGGGGTTTTTTACCGGATGAATTTTAAAAATCTATTGCCTATACATAATCTATACTGTTTAACTCTTTTCATACAAGATGAAACGCTTAACACCTCTAGGTAGAATTACCATTGTTGCCCTAATTCTGGCTGGTCTTTGGGGCCTTAAATGGCTTATCATGGATAGTGGCTATGTAATGACAAAACAACTAACAACCTCTCAGGATGTTGGTAAAGTTGATTTGCCAACGGCTCCTAAAAACGCCTCCAGTACTGTGCAAGCAATGTCTCTACCCGGAGAAAAACCTGCTAATCTAAACTCACCACAAGTACGCTGGCTCATGTGGGCATGGAATGCACAGATGGGAGCTATTCTGGCAAATGGAGGTTCTGAGACCACAGAAGGGTCTATTATGGCTAAAAAAGGAGTAAACCTGAAAATTACTCGTCAGGATGATGTTCCCCAAATGCAGGCGTCGTTGATCAAATTTGCCAATGAATATAAAAGCAATCCGAGTACTCCAGAAGGAGCACACTTTGTAACTATTATGGGGGATGGGGCAGCGGCGTTCTTGTCCGGAGTGAATCCCGAGCTGGAAAAGATAGGTCCTGATTACCGTGCCCAGATTATATATACTTGTGGAAAATCGCTGGGTGAAGACAAGTTTATGGGTCTTCCTTCCTGGAGAGATAATCCTCAATCTGCTAAAGGCGGATTAACGGCTGCTGTACTTCGTGATGGTGACTGGAATATTGTAGTAAAATGGTGTGGGGACAATGGCATTCGTGTCAATCCGGATGAAACTACTTATGATCCGGACGCTATGAACTTTGTGGCAGCCGATAACTACTTGGATGCCGCTGAAAAATACATTGCAGGCTACTCAGAAGATCGTGAAGTAGTCCAGAATGGCAAACGCACCGGAGAAAAGAAACGTGTATCTGTCAATGGGGTAGCAACCTGGACTCCTGGTGATGTAAATATTGCTGAGAAAAAAGGTGGTCTGGTTTCGATTGTATCTACTAAAGAGTATCGTAGCCAAATGCCTTGTGTATTGATTGGTATTAAGAAATATATGGAAGATAATCGCCCAACAGTAGAAAAAATGATCGAAGGGATTGCAGAAGGTGGAGATCAGGTAAAGTCTTACTCTGCGGCATTGGATAAAGCGGGGGAACTATCTGCTAAGGTATATAATGAAGCCGATAAGGCGTATTGGGTAAAATATTATAAAGGTACACAGTCTGCAGATAAGCAGGGTTTGGTGGTAGACCTGGGTGGATCTGCAGTACATAACCTGGGTGATAATGCAGAAATCTTCGGATTAAACCCTGGAAGTACCAATGTGGTGAAGATTGTATATGATTTGTTTGGAGGGGTAGCATCTAAACTTTATCCAAAGTTAATGCCTTCTTATCCTAAATCTGATGATGTAATAGAAGTAAGCTATCTGAAAGATGTTATTGCTAAAGCTGGAAGCAATGTTTCTGCTGCTGAAACAGTGGCATTCACGAATGATGCAAATATTAAAGAGAAAGTATCAGAGAAGTCATGGAGTATTGAGTTTGAGAGTGGAAAGGCCTCCTTTACTCCTCAGACTGAAAAAACATTAAATGAATTGTTTAATGATCTGGTTGTAGCTAACAATTTGCGGGTAGAAATTCATGGGCATACAGATAACACTGGCGATCCTAGTAAGAATATGAATCTGTCTGAAGAACGTGCCTTTGCTGTAAAACAGTGGATGGAACAAAAATCTCCTAATAACTTCCCACAAGGACGTGTACAGGTTTTTGCACATGGGCAGACTCAACCCATAGTACCCAACAACTCGCCTGAGAACAAAGCCAAAAACCGCCGTGTGACTATTGTCATGGGTAAATAAAATTTCAGTATCCTATCTGAGTAAATTCTTCTATTCTCAGATAGGATACATTAAACCTCCTAGCTATACTTCCTTCTTTGCTCTTTCAGTGTTGTGTTATACACTATTACAAATCTGAAAATATGCTTACTCAAATAAAACCTTTGTTTATTCCTAATTCCAGGAATAACAGGTCTGTTATTACCCTAATGATTGTACTACAAGTGGTTGTATTCCTGGTAATTTGGTTTGCCAGTAAGTCAACTATTTTTCCAACTCCTGTAGAGATTATAAAAGCCTTGGGACGCTTATTTCAGGAACAAAATCTGGCGTATGAGTTGTGGACGAGTACATGGTTATGTATCAAGGCTATGGGTATTGCTATTGTTATCTCGCTTCTGATTGCCTATGCTACTGTAATTCCATTTTTCAAACCTATTGGTTTCCTTATTTCAAAAGGTCGTTTCTTAACACTGGTGGGTTTGTCGTTTGTTTTTACCCAAATGACGAGTGGAAGCAGCAGTCTGAAAACATCTTTAATGGTGTTTGGTATCACTGTATTTTTTGTCACTGCAATGGTATCCATTATCCAATCAGTGCCCAAGTATGAATTTTATCATGCACGTACATTGCGCATGAATGAGTGGCAAGTGGTATGGGAGATAATAGTTTTAGGACGGCTGGATCAGGTTTTTGAAGTAATCCGCCAGACTTTTGCCATTAGCTGGACTATGCTAACATTAGTAGAAGGAATCTCTCGTTCTGAGGGCGGGATTGGACCTTTATTACTCAATCAACAAAAGTACTTACACCTGGATGCTGTTTTTGCTATTCAGTTTGTCATCTTGCTGATAGGTATTTTACTGGATTGGGGAATTGGACAAATGAAAGAATTTTTCTTGCCTTATAGTTCACTTACTGTAGAGAAATAAGTACTCTGCTCGTGATTACATACAAATATTTGACAGACAGGAAATGGAATACTCTAAGAATGAATGCATTTTAAAAATAGATAATGTAAGTCTTACACTGGATAATAAAATAATTCTCCAGAATGTAAATGCTGAAATTAAAAACATTGTTCGTCCCGGTATGACACAGGGACAAGTAGTAGGCTTTCTAGGACCTTCAGGTGTAGGAAAGACAAAATTGTTTGAAATTATGGCAGGTTTGCTGAAACCTACTTCTGGCGAAGTATATGTTGGGGAAGCTCAAAAGCTGGTAGCTCCTGGCCGGATGGGAGTTGTGCAGCAAAACTATCCTCTCTTTCATCACAGAACAGTGATGGGCAATCTGGAGATTGCCGCAAAGAAAACTATTTCAGATCCACAAAAACGAAAAGATAAGATTTTTGAGATGCTGGATCGGTTTCATCTCAGACAGCATACAAATATGTATCCGGCTCAGTTATCAGGTGGACAGAAGCAACGTATAGCTATTGCTCAGCAATTGTTGTGCTCAGATAACTTCTTACTGATGGATGAGCCATTCTCAGGATTGGACATCAATATGGTGGATGAAGTGAGTGAGATGATTTGTGAGATATCCAACGCACATGAGCATAATACCATTATTATTGTATCACATGACATTGTTTCAACCGCTGCTATATCTGATACACTCTGGATTATGGGGAGAGACAGAGATGCCCAGAATAACATTATTCCCGGAGCAAAGATCAAACATACATTTGACTTGATTGAACGTGGACTGGCATGGCAGCCTGATATCAAGAAAATACCTGCCTTTAATGATTTAATTAATGAGGTAAGAGATCTTTTCTTGTATTTGTAAAATTAATCCAATATTTGTAAATAAAAACGCCTCTGACTTAAATAAATCAGAGGCGTTTTTATTTATTAGAACAAATGGATCAGACTTTCAGAATCCATCCGAATGGATCTGCTGCTTTTCCGGTTTTAATATCATCCAATGCAGTTTGAATGCGAGGAGCAATTGTTCTGTTTTCTACTGCTGGCAACGTATAGTCAGTTCCTTCATGCCCAATCACTGCAATAGGTGCGATAGTTGCCGCTGTTCCTACACCAAATGCTTCTTGTAGCGTTCCGTTTTTCGCGGCGTCAATAACTTCTTTCACACTTACTGCCCGCTCTTCCGTAGGGATACCTAACTTTTGAGCTACCTTTAATACGCTGTCACGTGTAATGCCTTTCAGAATAGAGTCAGACGTTGCTGGAGTGATCAGTTTGCCATCAATCACAAACATAACGTTCATCGTTCCTGATTCTTCAAAGTATTCGTGCGTTTTGGCATCTGTCCACAAAAGCTGATCATAGCCTGCTTTCTGTGCCAGAGTTGCCGGTAGCAAAGAAGCTGCATAGTTACCCGCTGCTTTTGCTGCCCCTGTACCTCCCTTAGCTGCGCGGGTAAATTCTGTTTCTACTTTTACACGAACAGGCTTATTGTAATATACTCCTACAGGGCAGGTAAATATAATAAAGTAATATGTTTCAGAAGGACGAACACCTGTATAGGCGTCAGTAGCAAACATAAATGGACGAATATATAGAGAGTGTCCTGCTGCTGCCGGAACCCAATCTTTATCAAGTGTCAACAGTTGCTGCAGACCATTGATAAAAATATCTTCAGGAAGTGCTGGCATAGCCAGACGTTCTGCAGATGCATTTAACCGTTGTGCATTAGCATCCGGACGGAAAATAAGGACTTCTCCCTCTGCATTTTTATAGGCTTTGAGTCCTTCAAAGACAGCTTGCCCATAATGCAGAGCAGATGTTGCAGGGCTAAGACTTAGATCACCATAAGGAATAATTCGTGGGCTATGCCATTTTCCCTCTGCATACTCCACAATAAACATATGATCGGAATAGTACTTACCAAAACCAAGATTGGTAAAATCTACCTGTGACAACCTGGATTGTGTTGTCTTTTCTATAGGAAATGCGAGCGTGTCAACCATACGCTGTCTATTATTTAAACATGAAAAATAGAGAATGTTTCAAATATACTGATTTCACTGCGGAATTGTTCACTCAGCGCGGTATATTTTTTAAGTTCTTTAGGCTTGCAACGAATAATATTTTGTTTTTAGAATTTTACAGTTATTATTCTGCTTATAATAAAATAATATTTTGTTTTTTAACAAAAATCCGTTCTGGTATATCTTTGACAAGAATATATGTTTATGCACTTAACAACTAATCAATTATTTATTGGATAACATATCCTTACAATATGTATCGCCAAGCTGACTACCAACTTTATAATAATAAACGGCTAGCTTTAAGTTTTTGGGATAATCAAATGTACCATTCGCATATATATCTCCAAGCTGACGGATGGAAAGAACATGATTTTTTACGGCTGCATATTCATATAGATTTATTGCTTTGGCAGTAGATATCTCTGTGCCAATTCCATACAAATAAAGCTCTGCTAATTCATAATAAAACTGAATATTTCCCGATTTGATTTCAGCTGTGAAGTAGTCAAAAGCGTATTTAATGCTTACAGGTTCGTTAAAATACTTGAGTGTGACAACTCTGTCTGCATTTTCCCGAAAGTCATTACTATACTCTCCAATTTTAAAAAGCGGCTCACTGAGTTTTATAGTATCTGTCTTTATGTGTTTAGATTGAATAAGAATGGCATTAGCAAAGTCTACAATATACTTTTGATGATTGCCCACAATGATGCATGTGTCAGATCCTTTTCCTCTGAGGTCCACTATATTGGTATTATATAACTTTATGCTATTATTGTTTCCTTGAATAATAATGACATCATGGCACTGATCAAAGAATGTCACATTTTTTTGAATTACCTCAATCAGATTATTGGATCCTTCAAATATAAGTTTGCCCCCTGACGATTTACTTATTGTTACATCCTTCTGTTCATTTATAACCACATTATTCGTATAATATTGGTTAATAGGGGAAGTAGCTTTTCTTGTGGAATTGCAAGAGAAGAATGATAAGATTGCTAGAAAGGAAACAATATATTTCATATATCAACTTCTATATGTTATAAAAATAAAAGATCATGCAGTATAACATGATCTTTTATTTTTCCTTAAGAGAACGCTTCCTATTCTTTATACTATTGCATTTATTTTTTGTTACTATCTACTTTAATGCGCTCTTCACGATTGGCAACCTCCCATGCGGTATGAAAAACGAGTCGGGCAATCTTTTCTATCTTTGCAAAATTAATTTTCTCAATGTCATCTGTTGGCCTATGGTAATCTTCATGAGTACCATTGAAATAAAAAATTACAGGGACTTTGTATCTAGCAAAGTTATAATGGTCTGAACGATAGTAAAATCGATTAGGATCAGAAGGATCATTGTACTTATAATCAAGAGCAAGCTTGCTGTATTTTTGGTTCATCTCTTCACTTATAGCATGAAGTTTACTTGAAAGCTTATCAGAACCGATCAGATATACATAATCAGGATTTCCAGTATGTGCTTCATCAATTCGCCCAATCATGTCTATATTCAAATCACACACTGTATTTTGCAAAGGAAGTGCAGCATGATCTGTATAGTACTCAGAACCTAATAATCCTTTTTCTTCTCCGGCAACAGTCATAAATAACATGGACCGGCGAGGGCCATCTCCATTACGCTTCGCCTCAGCAAAAGCCTGAGCTATTTCCAGCACCGCCACAGTACCACTACCATCATCATCTGCGCCGTTATGAATCTCGCCATTAATAATACCCACATGGTCATAGTGAGCGGTGACAATAACAATTTCGTCTTTCTTATCTGTCCCTTCTACTAAACCCAATACGTTTTCTGACTGAACAATCTGCTCTTTATTTTCAAACTTCAGGGCAACATTAGCAATGGCGAACGACTTAGGGGTTTTCTTTCTGGCTATCTTACGTTGCCACTTTGCCAATGCTTTCTCAGAAACTCCCAATATCTCTACTGCCATCTCTTTGGATACAAATATAGTTCCGTCACCTTGTGTAGGAGTATCTTTATATTTCAGAATTAAACGGGGATTGGTCAGATAACCTCTGTAGTTCGCAATGAATGTACCTACCTTCATTTCATCAGGTTGTATTACCAGTACATATGCAGCACCTTTTTGTCTTGCCAGCGTTACTTTCTTTCTCCAGTCACTAGCCCACTCTGATGGTTTATCGCTATCAGTCACTAAGCTCTTTCCTTTCTTACTTTTAGGTTCACCACTCAAGATTAGAACGGCCTTATTTGTGACATTTATATTCTTGTAATCCGAATATTTTTCAGATTCAATGCCATAACCACCAAAAACTACTTCTACATTTTTTTCCTGTGGAATAGATAATGCTCCAAGTAAGTAGAAATCTTTTAAAAACTCTCTTCTCTTAGTACCTGTTTCTATATATACCTCACCCCAACTTTTTCTTACCAGATCAAAATGCTGAAAATAACTATCTTCACCATCATGCTTCATTACTGGTTTCAAATGGTCATTAAAAAATTGCTCTGCAATATAATCTGCTGCCATCTTTTGCCCTTGCTCTCCAGTCTCGCGCCCCTGAAGACTATCAGAAGCCAGAATCTTTAGGTGTTTAGCCAGATCAGTAGCTGTAATGGTATTTGCGTATTCTACTGATTTATCTGTATTACTTTTTTGAGCAGCAACTGGCTTCATGATACTCATGAAGAAAGTTGTTAGAATAATAATTTTCTTCATTTGTTACTGTTGAGTGATAAATATTCAATTACCAAAATCTTAAAATCAGAACTGCAAGTTCAGTTTAAATTGACGGATTTCAAAGTTTTTCTATTTGAGGACTTCATCATTCTTTAAAACTATCACTTCTTCTCTACATACAGTATTAATAGTAGAATGGCTTTAATTACAGTTAGTTTATAATGGTATTTTATAAATACATTTTACAACTTTCTCAATAGGTCCGTAAAAACATGACTTCTTGAACCCTTCAGTATTAGGAAACTGTTATATGTATAATTATTTTCTATGTATCTTTGCGCCACAAATCGCTCATCCTTATTTTATATAAAGCAGTTCTTCAAAAAAACACAAAACGGCAAGTATTATATTAAACTTCCCATCAACATTCCATGAAAATCAATTTGCGCCATTCTGAAGCTTTTGCTTCCCGGCACATCGGGCCAGACGATGTTCAAAAAGCAGAAATGTTAAAAACCATTGGAGTAGGCTCCGTAGAAGAACTTATTTCACAGACCGTTCCTGCCTCTATTCGTCTGCCTAAACCACTCCAGCTACCTGACCCTCAATCTGAATATCAGTTTTTGCAGGACTTTAAAAAATTAGCACAAAAGAACCAGATTAATAAGTCCTATATAGGTTTAGGCTATTACAATACCATCACTCCTCCAGTTGTGCTTCGTAATATTCTGGAGAATCCAGGCTGGTATACAGCCTATACTCCTTATCAGGCAGAGATAGCACAAGGTCGTCTGGAAGCACTGTTAAACTTTCAGACAGTAGTTGTAGATCTTACAGGCATGGAAATTGCTAATGCATCCCTTCTGGATGAGGCAACAGCCGCAGCGGAATCCTTACATATGTTATACAGCATGCGTAAAGGCAGCCGTAAGAATGCAAAGACATTTGTAGTATCGACAGATGTTTTTCCACAAACAATAGATCTGTTGATTACCAGAGCTGAACCATTAGGTATCTCAATAGTGGTAGTAGACTATACAGCAATTGATCTGTCTAACCCTGATATTTTTGGCGTATTAGTACAATATCCGGCAGCCAATGGTTCTGTGTCTGATTACACAAGCTTTATTGCAGCAGCTCACGAACTGGATATTTTTGTTACTGTTGCGGCAGATTTGCTTTCGCTGACATTGTTAACACCTCCAGGAGAAATGGGAGCTGATGTTGTAGTAGGCTCTGCACAACGCTTTGGCGTCCCTATGGGTTATGGAGGACCTCATGCTGGATTCTTTGCAACTCGTGAAGAATATAAAAGACAAATTCCAGGTCGGATTATTGGAGTATCTGTTGATGCCCAAGGAAATCGCGCCTTACGGATGGCGCTGCAGACACGGGAACAGCATATTCGTCGTGAAAAAGCAACTTCCAATATCTGTACTGCTCAGGTGTTATTATCAGTAATGGCAAGTAGTTATGCAGTTTATCATGGATCTGAAGGTCTTCGCCAAATTGCAGAACGTACCCATGGTTTAACTCAATTGTTAGCAAAAGGGCTTGCTAAAATCGGTATCACGATCACTAATGAACATTACTTCGATACTATTTCCTTCACTAGTCCTCAGCAAAGCAACATACGTAAGGTAGCAGAAGCACACCATATCAACCTTCGTTACAGTGCGAACAATCAAATTTCTATATCTCTTGATGAAACTACCACAGTTTCTGATGTGCAAACACTTATATCTGTCCTGGCAGAAGGTACTGGTGCAACCAACCATATTGACCTCTCGCCTATTGCAGATTCAATCGTTTTGCAATATCCTGAGAAATTAACCCGCAAATCGGCATATCTGACACATCCTGTTTTCAATACTCATCATTCTGAGCATGAGATGTTACGGTATTTGAAATATCTGGAGAATAAAGATTTATCTCTTACTCACTCCATGATTTCGCTGGGTAGCTGCACAATGAAACTAAATGCTACTACAGAAATGATCCCTGTAACATGGCCTGAGTTTGGAAATCTACATCCATTTGCGCCTGTTAATCAAACAGAAGGATATCAGGAATTATTCAAAAACCTTAATGACTGGCTGTGTGCAGTAACAGGATTTACAGCAATGTCCTTGCAACCAAACTCTGGTGCTCAGGGAGAATACGCAGGTTTATTGGTTATTCGTGCCTATCACTTGAGCCGTGGGGATGATCACAGAGATGTAGCCCTAATCCCTGCATCTGCCCATGGAACCAACCCGGCAAGTGCGGTAATGGCAGGAATGAAGGTAGTGGTAGTGAAGACTGATGAGAAAGGATATATTGATTTTGCAGACCTTAAAGCCAAAGCAGAACAATACAAAGACACATTATCAACTCTGATGGTGACGTACCCGTCTACTCATGGGGTGTATGAAGAAAACATTCGTGAAATCTGCGATCTGATTCATCAATATGGTGGACAGGTTTATATGGATGGTGCGAATATGAATGCACAGGTAGGTCTGACAAGTCCGGCAACTATTGGTGCAGATGTATGCCATCTGAATCTGCATAAAACATTCTGTATTCCACATGGTGGTGGTGGTCCTGGTATGGGTCCTATTGGAGTTGCAGCTCACTTGGTTCCATTCCTTCCAGGACATGCAGTTGTACCTGTTGGTGGGGAAAAAGCCATTCATGCCGTATCTGCAGCACCATGGGGTAGTGCGTCCATTCTGCCTATTTCATATGCATATATTGCTATGATGGGAGGAAAAGGGCTTACAGACGCAACAAGTGCAGCCATTCTGAATGCTAATTATATCAAAGCTCGTCTGGAAAAGCATTATCCTATTTTATATACCAACATCAATGGACGCTGTGCCCATGAGTTTATTCTTGATTGCAGAGCCTTCAAAAATGTCGGTATTGAGGTGGAAGATATTGCCAAACGATTGATGGATTATGGCTTCCATGCTCCTACAGTTTCTTTCCCTGTTGCCGGAACACTGATGATTGAACCTACAGAAAGCGAGCCTAAAGAAGAACTAGACCGCTTCTGTGATGCCATGATAGCCATTCGGGAAGAGATTAAAGAGGTGGAAGAAGGAAAAGCAGACAAGCAAAATAATGTACTGAAACATGCTCCACACACGGCAAGTGTTGTATTGGTAGAAAATTGGGATCGTCCATATAGCCGTGAAAAAGCTGTATATCCTCTGCCTTACGTAAAAGCTGCCAAATTCTGGCCATCTGTAAGCCGTATTGATAGTGCCTATGGCGACCGGAATTTAGTTTGTGCCTGTGAGCCTATTGAAAGCTATCTGGATGAAACAGAAAAGCAAGCTGCTTTATAAGCATAATCTCAACATATAGTTTTATAACAAAAAAGCACCTCTCATATAAGAGGTGCTTTTCTATTTATTGTTTCTCATCATTATTTCATCATCGCAGCTACCCAATGATCCTCTTTGGATAGTTCGCGATTTGAAATCCAATTCTGCATCACTTTATTTAATGCAGCATTTAACTGCTGGACTGTCTTCTTGCGCTTAAGATTAAGAAATACACCATCCAGCTTTTCTTCATATATCTGCACATTAGCATCATTATAAAAATGAACAATGGTATATTGTTTTGTGTGAATATCCGACTCTGTCACCCAATATCCAGAACTTTGCCCGAGTGCAGGTGCGACTCCCACTATTCCAATACCAATTAGCAGGCTGATACTTACAATAATTTTTTTCATAGTTGTAATTGTTTAGTATATAAAGATGATCTCCATCCGATTTATAGATCTAAGATACTTTCTATCTAAAAACGAAACAGAAATATTCGCTCAACAACAGACTTACATACAGACATAACTTCCACAGACCTTTCAAGACCGTTTATCCATAAAAATGTCATTCAGAGACGTTTTTATGCTGTTTGTCGACTAATAGCTAACATAGAGACATAGTAAAGCCAGAAATTGTAATTTTAATAATGCGAACTAAATTCCTTGTCCATGTACATCTTTAATTATGACTTCGTTTTCTCTAATCAATGGAGATATCGGCTTGCTCGTCATATTCTATTCTGGATAGCATTCATCCTTTTTTGTACAGTGATCTATAGCTACAGGCCTGTTATTCCGGAAGGAGTCTCTTACTGGAAGATCGTGTTAATGGCCTTTACCAATGCCATTATATTTACATTTAACCATATTGCTCTGAGCTATTCTATCATTTACTGGCTTATCCCCTCCTATTTGCTAAAAGGAAAATATATACACCTGGCGATTGGACTATGCCTTTGTATATTGGGATCAGGTTTCTTTTCTTTTTTTTTATCGTCTTATATAGTAAATGGTTACTTAGCGATTTTAGGATGGCCGACCCATCGTTTTCCTTTATCAATTGGCCTGATGGCAGGATTACGAGGTGGTATCACGATAGCAGGATTTGCCGCGGCCATTAAGCTTTCCAAGTATTGGTATTTAAAACAAAGCGCATTCCAACAAGTAGAAAAAGAAAAGCTAACAGCAGAACTCCAACTACTTAAAGCCCAGTTGCATCCTCATTTTCTATTTAATACATTAAATAATCTGTATGCACTTACGCTTACCAAGTCAGATTATGCTCCAGAAGTAGTAGTAAAATTGTCTGGCTTGTTACGATATATGTTATATGATTGTAATGTTGCGGAAGTCTCTCTGGAAAAAGAAATACAGATTATTCAAAATTATGTTGAACTGGAACAAATGCGTTATGGAGAACATGTAGATGTATCTCTCAACTTTACTGGAGATATAACAGGTAAAATGATAGCGCCTTTACTTCTTATGCCATTTCTAGAGAATGCATTCAAACATGGCGTCAGTGAACAAATAGATCAGGCATGGATTAGTCTTGATTTATCTGTTGATAAGAATCGAATGCGGCTGAAATTAATTAATAGCAAGAGTGAAGAAAATCAGGTAAGTTCCTATACAGGAGGCATTGGATTACAAAATGTAAAAAAAAGGATGGAACTGATCTATCCTAAACAATATGACCTTAAAATAGTAGAACAGGATGAAATCTTTGTGGTGATACTCAATCTGGAATTACAAAATGATATAACCAAACAAACAGAAAACAGTCAACAGTACAAAACGATACAAACCCAATGGGCATGAATCTAAAATGTTTATTAGTAGATGATGAACCACCAGCACTGGAAGTATTGGAATCACATATAGGAAATGTAGATGGTCTTGAAGTTATCGCTAAATGTCATAATGCAATTCAGGCATTTAGTGTATTGCAGGAAAAAAATATAGATTTGATGTTTCTGGATATCAAAATGCCTAAGTTATTAGGTACAGACTTTCTACGTACCCTGCGAAATCCACCCAAGGTTATTTTTACTACTGCATATCGTGATTATGCTGTAGAAGGTTTTGAACTGGATGCTGTGGATTATTTGATGAAACCTATTTCACTAGAACGATTTCTGAAAGCAATAGCTAAGGTTACTAAAGTGGAAAATAATTTTTCTTCAGAAGAAAAGAAATATCAACCCAATAAAGATGCCTTTCTCTATTTTCGTGTAGACAGGAAAATGGTTAAAGTTCTCACAGAGGATATTCTTTATATAGAAAGCTTGAAGGATTATATCAAAATTTTTACAACCAATGACTCCAAACCTTTGGTTGTGAAACAAAGTATGAATGCACTGGAAGAAATGCTTTCCGAAACAAATTTTCTTCGTATTCATCGTTCGTTTATTGTATCTCTGAGTAAAATCAAAGCCTTTACAGCTAATCATATTACTATAGGCTCTGAAGAGTTACCAATTGGCAGACTTTATAGTCATCAAATTTTAAAGGCTCTAAAAACACAAATTTAGTTGTGAATCTACAACTACCCTTTCCAAAATTCGTAAAAGCAGTATCTTTGACAAAAACAGGTATTACTCAATGACAGTCCCAACCCTCTCCCTAGCTTATCGACCTGAGATATTTACTAAATTTCCTCATCTTATTGCAGCTCAGAGTCTAAGACATGGAGGTGTCAGTCCTGCACCATTCACTTCTCTTAACTTAGGGCTTTCTTCAGGTGATGAAAGGAAAAATGTACTTGAAAACAGAAATCGTTTTTTCAATAACCTGGGCTTCCAACCCGAAGACATAGCCTTATCCTATCAGGTTCATGATGACAAAGTATTGGTGGCGACCCAACCTGGCAATTACGAAGGCTATGATGCCATTGTGACAAACTCACCAGGTGTATTTGTTGGTGTCTCCATAGCTGACTGCACACCTATCCTAATTTACGACTCTAGTAGTAATGCAGTTGCAGCCATTCATGCAGGATGGAAAGGAACTATGAAACAAATAGTGTCAAAAACACTGCAAACAATGACACAACACTTTGGAACAAATCCGGTGAATTGTTTTGCATATATTGGTACCTGTATTAGTGAATGTGCCTTTGAAGTCGATGCAGATGTTGCAGATTATTTTACATCTGATTACAAAAGATGGGATTCTGAGAAAAATAAGTTTTTTGTAGATCTGAAACAAGCAAATTTCTCTCAATTGCTAAAAGCAGGTATTCCAAAAGAGCAAGTTGAGGTTTCTCCCTTCTGTACAGTTGAACATAATGATAATTATTTCTCTTATCGTAAAGAAGGTAAAAAATCAGGCAGAATGTTTGTTGTGATTGGGCAGCGAACTAATAGATAAGTTATCGCTTTAAAAGCCCAAGAATGGAATACTTAACAATAGCCATTGAACGCCTTTCAAATAGGGATAGCGGATATTCCAGAAGTGAAGTAAACCAAAATGATAATCCTTTTCGGTACTGATGTCCTAACACCAAATGCAATGCGATATACGAATCACAGTATGAGTTAATCTTTTTCCAATACGGAGAAAATATCTTCTTAACAGTCTCGTCCTCAAAGGCATACCGCAGAGCCAACTCTTTTCTTTCAACAAGATTGCCTTCTACGAAGTGCTTTACACTTCGGGAATCGTGATCTATCAATGCAGCCGAAACTCGATTATCTACTTTAATACCTACATTAGCAACTACACGTAACCATAATTCCCAATCTTCAGAACCAGCTAAAGCCCGGTCTTCTGTGAATTGGTATGTATTTGCAATATCTCTTCGAAGAAATACCCCCATACAACTTAAAGGATTTCCTTTTACCAATACGTAGATATCATCCGAGACAAGATTATTTACTTTCACTTTAGATTTCAGATTCCTATCTGTCACTTCATAGGCAACATGCAATAATGGAGGATTTTCAAACTTTAAGATACTTTCATATGCATTTGAAAGGCATTGCTCATAAAAGATATCATCAGAATCCAGAAATGTTATATACTGTCCTCTCGCCTGTTTAATTCCAAAATTTCTGGCGGCAGCTCTTTCTCCATTTTCTTTTTTATAATAACGAATATGATCATCAGTCAGCCCTTTCATCACCTCTTCTGTGTTGTCTGTACTGCCATCATCAACTACTATAACTTCATAATCCTTAAAAGTTTGTTTCAGTAATGACTGTAATGTCGCGGGTAAAAAACTCGCACGGTTATAAGTAGGTATAATTATAGAGAAGAAAATAGTGTTGTGAATTTCCATTTTATAAAGAATAGATTATCTCACAGTATCTTGATAACCTAAAAATAAGCATTATATCAGAAAACGAGCTAAAACTCCTTAGCTTCATAGGCAATCGATCCTTTATGAAGCATTTAACAAACTAATTGACTACTTAGTTGTCCATATATCCCACGACTTCTCTGCCTGTGCATACAACATAGGTAACCCTCCAAATGTCTTTGCTCCTTGCTTAGACCCTTTTTGTAAAAAAATAGTTTGTTCCGGATTATATACCAGATCATACAAAAGATGATCGCCTGTTAGCCATTCATAGGGTAATGGAGGAAAGACATCAACTTCCGGATACATTCCAAGAGGCGTAGTATTAATAATCAGTAAATACTTACCCACGATCTTTTCTGTAAGATCATCATAACCAAATATATTCTCACCTGGCCGTCTCGATATGTACACATTTTCGATATCCATATCATCCAGTGCGATCTTGACAGCTTTGCTTGCCCCTCCCGTTCCTAAAATAAGTGCTTTTAATTTTCGGAGACTCTTTCCTTCTGAAATATAATTTCCGTTAAGAAAACCTTCCAATGTGAATTTAAAACCAAAATAATCTGAATTATAACCTGTAGTTGATCCATCAGGTGCGATTTTAATCACATTTACAGCCCCAATACGCTTAGCAGCTGGATCTATAGATGTTAGATAAGGAATTACCTGCTCTTTATAAGGTATAGTGACATTCAGTCCTCGTAAGTTAGGCTGGGAAGAGATAAGGCCAGGCAACAGTTTAATATCTTCTAAAGGAAATAGTTCATAAGAAGCATCTGTAATATGCTCTTTAGCAAACTTTTCTGTAAAGTATTTCTTAGAAAATGAGTGGCCTAACGGATAACCAATAAGTCCGAAAATACGCATGTATCTTTAATTATGAAGTTATGCAGCTTTTTTAACAAATCGATGTCTTACATATTCTATTACAGGAGGGAGGATTGAAATTAGAATAATCAGAATAATTACCTTTTCGAAGTTATCTTTAATAATAGAAATACCACCAAAGAAATACCCTGCTAATGTCAAACCAATCACCCAGATTAATCCGCCTATAATATTATAAGAAATAAATTTACCATAGTTCATGCTACCTACACCCGCAACAAATGGAGCAAACGTACGAACAATGGGAACGAAGCGTGCATAAATAATAGATTTACCACCATGCTTATCAAAAAAAGCCTGCGTTTGATCCAGATATTCTTTCTTCAGGAATTTTATCTTCCCGCTAAAAGCTTTCGGACCAATGTATTTACCTATTATGTAGTTCACTGTGTCGCCTAAAAATGCAGCGACAAATAATAAGGGCAGCAGATAGTAAATATTAAGGTCCTTATTGTTAGAAAACGCAGCAAATGCACCCGCTGCAAATAATAATGAATCACCTGGTAGAAAGGGCATTACGACTAATCCTGTTTCTACAAAGATGATAACAAAGAGGATAATATAGGTAAGAGTACCATAGTCAGAGATAAGTTCAGCAAGGTGTTTATCTATATGTAAAATAAAGTCAATGAGTTGTTTTATGATTTCCATAAGAGAAATTTTGTAAAAGAATGTCACAAAAATAAGAAAAGCCCTGAAAGAGAAGTATTCCAGAGCATTCTTTCTTTAAAAAGTCCTTTATATAGTTATCTTCCTGAAATTTTTTTATTCTCCAGCCATACCACAGGATACTTCAAAGTATCCCACTTTTGGGTATATTTCTCTGGAACAGGATAAATGGAGAGTACACAAGAGCCTAAAAGAATGTCTATATCTCCATCCTGATCTATATCACCTGTATCCATTACTTGCCAGCGACCGAAATCAAATTCAGGAAAAGTGAAAGGCTCAAACTGAAAGTTTCCCTTATTCTCCAAGTATACGAAGCTCTCTTCCGGATGTTTTTCATAATCTGGAAAGTAAGCAATTGTAGCAATATCTAAATCTCCATCCTGATCAAAGTCTACCGGGACAGCTTTTGTGATGCCATTAATAGGATAAAAATACTTTTCGGTAAAATGATTATCTCCATCATTTAAATAAATCCTTAGGCCATGATAAGGCTTTAGAATCTGCTTATAGTCACCATTATCGCCATTGGTAGCCATAATGTCTAATTCTCCATCATTGTTAAAATCAACCAAGGAAAACGAATTAGACCCAAAGGACGGATGAAACTGAATAATTCTCTCAGGAGGTGAAAAAACACCATTTCCCTTGTTTGTATATAGGTCAAAACCCTCGTTACCCTGGGCCATAAGTACTACTATGTCTGGTTTTCCATCTTTGTTAAAGTCGCTTATAGCAGATTGAATAGCTCCCGCAGAAGGATTTAAAATATGTTCCATGTATTGATGTCTGACTCTTTCATACCAATTCAAAGACCCTGTATAATAGCCAAATCCAGACACGACAATATCTTCTTTGCCATCTGCATTCAAATCCTGGTAGGCAACATGTGTTGGACGGCTTAAACCAGTAATAATGGCATCGGCAACCGATGAGTCTGATTGGAGATATGTTAGTTCGCCGTTTCTAAAATCAGAAGGATGAAAAGATCCCATTAATAATATCCTAGCACCCTCCTTTCTACTATCCATTTGTACAGGACCAGTACCCAACCTTGTAAATGCAAATGTTTTCAAGGACTTGTCAGTATGAAACAATATACCTTTTTCTCCATCTCCAAAATATAGTTTATTATGAAGAGTATCTATCTTTACCAATGACAATACTGGATTTTCAAAAGGAAATTTTGGTGTATGGACCTGAAAAAGTGAAAGTGTTTTCCGGATCGGTGTGTGTGTAATCTGCGAAGGCATTTTTTCAGGTGCCAATGTAATGAAGTAGCGCATTACTGACCGCCATTCCTCATCTGATAAAATAGGTTTATCAGGAAATAAATAGGAGTTGAGAAAACCTTTCTCTTGTTTATAAAGTATTCCCTCAAAACCCGTAATACCTAATAATGGCCCCATCTTGGGAAAGACTGCCTCTTTCCATGTCTTCTTATCTACTAAATCAGGCGTGGGTAATTGGTGACATGACTGGCAATACTTTTCTGCTAATTCACGATCCGCGGCCTCCCCTGGATAAGTTTCAGGTGTAGTACAGGAATAAAAAAAGATACTATTGCTTAGTAGAAAGATATAAAGGGAGAGTGTAAAGAAAAAACGCATGAAAGTGACTTTTTTATGTAAAAATATCACTTTTTAAAGTATGATTCCAAAATATCTTTGCCCTGATAGGTACCATATGTAGCTAAAGGGAGAAATCTTGCAAATAGCTCTTCTTTATACCAGTTTCGGGTACGGGTCTTGTGTACAACTTCTTTGTGAAAGGTTTTCTGATAAGCAAAATCCTTTATAGCATCCGAATTCTCCCAAATACTTATAGTAGCTTGTTGAATCAATGGTAACTCCCCTACCCCAATGGAAAATAATAAGCCAGGTGAGTCTTGAATGATTGCCTGTACGCGGGGTACATTAGACCAGAATTCTGGTAATCGATACCAACAGATGGTAGCTCGGGTAAGCACTACAACTGGCAGTGTAGTATCTTTGATAGTGTAGGTTTCGACAAATGGATTTTTACGATCCCAAGACCCATGAGAGCGAGTTGGCAATAACAGAAGACTATAGATTTCACTGGTATTTAATAAATATTCTTTGGATAAACCTGATTGAAAAAAATAAGTAGCATCTTCAAGTGTACTCCAGACTGTGAGCAAAGCATAACGTGTAAAATCCGGAACCATGCTAAATCCTCCCTTACCACTACCAAGCATTTTTCCGAAAAGTAATCCTCTGGGAGTTGAAGTTAACAAACTGGATTTTCCCATTTGTCCTAATGCCCACCACCTTTTATTAATTGGAAATTGAAAGAAAGACAAAGCAACTACAGACTGATAATTATTGGCAGGCATCAGAAAACGAAAATCCATAGAATCTGGAAGGTTTATTGTTATGCTTCTTTTCCCTAAAAGTGTATGCCTATCGTATTATTAAATCTTAAGTCATCTCCCATTTTAGCTAGTGATTCATCTTTCTTGAATGTGTAATAGCTTCGAGATGAAAAAAACTTTGTGGTGAGTTCTGATCAGATTTTTTTGTATTGAGTTATACGCAAGACAAAATAGCGAATAGAATTCTGGTCAAACACAAAAGTGAACACTATTCGAATAGTTGCACAAATAGTTGCACAAAGCGATCGGAATTTTGATCAAAAGCAAAACTACTATGAATAATACTCAATCTCTAGACCTGTCAGTGAGGCTTCCTTGTCTTTCTGAAAAGATTTTTACTTTGCACTATGCGCAGACAGGAAATCCGCTTGCATAAAAACGCATACTTACATTTAGGATAACTTATATATAGTATAAAACAAAAGACCTTCCCGTTTGGAAAGGTCTTTTGTTTTATATAACCAAGTATTGATTATGCTTCCATTAATACTTCGTCGTGTTGACTTACATCCAATCCTAAACGTTCTTCCTCTTCTGATACTCGTAGTGGAACGATTGCGTTTGTTACAACCAACAATATATAAGATACAACAAATGCAAAAACAGATACAATTACCAATGCCAGCATATGTTTTAAGAATAGCGCTGTTTCACCAAATGCTAATCCATTTTCTACAACAGCAGAGTTTACTGCGCTAGTTGCAAAAATACCTGTCATAACCATACCAACCATACCACCAACACCATGGCAAGGAAACACATCCAACGTATCATCAATTTTTCCTGACTTAGCCTTCCAATGTGCAATTATGTTACTAATAATACCAGCAGCAGTACCAATAAAGATACTAGTAGGAATTGTTACAAAACCAGCAGCAGGGGTGATTGCAACCAGACCAACAACAGCACCAATACAAAAACCAAGAGCTGATAATTTTTTACCTTTAGCTACATCAAACAATACCCAAGACAGTCCAGCAGCAGCAGCAGCAATATTTGTAGTTGCAAATGCACTAACAGCTAAAGTACCTGCTCCTACAGCAGATCCGGCGTTAAAACCAAACCATCCAAACCAAAGTAAGCCAGTACCTAAGAGAACAAATGGAATATTTGCAGGAGGATGAACTTCATTTTCAACCATAGATTTGCGTTTTTTCAGGAAAATAGCAGCAGCCAATGCAGCCCAACCAGCAGACATGTGTACAACTGTTCCACCAGCAAAGTCTAATACACCTAGTTTAAATAAAAAACCGTCAGGGTGCCACGTCCAATGTGCAAGTGGAGAATATACAATCAAACTAAATAATACGATAAAAAGCACATATCCTTTGAAATTCACACGTTCTGCAAATGATCCAGTGATAAGCGCAGGTGTAATAATAGCAAATTTTAATTGGAAGAAAGCAAACAATGCTAATGGGATAGTAGGTGCCAGAGACCAAGGGGCTTTTGCATCCAAAACACCTTTAAACATAAAAAAGGTAGTAGGATCGCCAATAAATCCTCCAATAGAGTCTCCAAAAGCCAAACTAAAACCAACTACAATCCACAAAACACTGATTACACCCATAGATACGAAGCTCTGAAGCATGGTAGAAATAACATTACGCATATTTACCATACCACCATAGAAATAAGCTAGGCCAGGGGTCATCAACAAAACGAAAGCTGTGGCTGTAAGCATCCAGGCAGTATCACCAGCACTTATTTCCCAAGGCTTTCCATCAGGGAAAGTCCCTTTTGTAAGGATTTCAGTAGGGACAGCAGGCAGGAAAACTGCTGCGAAACTCACTACAAGTAAAATAATGAGCGGCAAATAGGACTTTTGGTTCATGCAAGTAAGTGTTTAATTGACAAACAGTTAACGGTTTTAAGTTTAGAATTGGTTTTCTGTAGCTGACTATTATTACTTAAATAAGATTAAGGGCAGGCTTGTTTTTTCAGGATATACTTAACAAATATACTAGTTTTTAGATAAAACACCAACGAAAATAAGGCTCATATAGATAAATTTACACTTATTTTTCGATAAACGCCTAAAAAACAAAGGTTAAATTTCAAAAACACACTAATCAATATAGTAATTAAGGTAGATTAGGTTATATACTATAAGGACATCTACTTACGATTACCATTCTTTTATTGGACCTTTTGCCACTTTCTCCTGAACTGGATTATATATCATGGCTTTCTTAAGGCCTGCAACTAGATTATTGACTAAAACATATGTTGCTTTTTTATTAGACTCCCAGGTTTTTTGCCATCCTGAAGCTTTTGCGTCTTCTAAAGGTTTCACTTTTCCTGTGGGCACAACCTGATAGTTTCTGTTTTCGTGGTAATAGTGAAAAACAAAGTCTGTTAAGCGATACCGATATTTGTTTTCTTTTACTTCAATCTGAATTGTATAGGAGACTGAGCCATTTTGCCTTTTGGTTAAATAGCCAGTTGCATAAACAGGATACTCACTTATCGCAGTGAGTTTATGGCCATCAGCAGTTAATGAATCAACTATTGAGTTAAATTTCTGAGCAACCAACCAATTATAAGCATTCTGATGCAGTAGTTCTTTTGGAATTGAATCAGTTGAATTAACCTCATAAAAAACAATCTTATTATTTTCGACAGGAAGTATGCTTTGAGCATAAGACCAGCCAAGGATCATATTCAATCCAGTGATCAAAAGAATACGATGCCAAAAGAAACGTACTGAAATCAATTTCATACAAAGTGACTATTAGAACTTGTAGATGAATGCCAGTGTAAGAGTTGATTGGGTATTTTTACTGAATACACCATCACTATCCTCAAATTTCTGATGTTGCTCATTTCCTCCACCTGATAGTTTAGGATAGCTATCTAATCTGTACTCAGGTTTGATCAACAAATGACCATCAGCCAATGTAAAGTTTCCCGTTACAGTTACAGAGTTAACAGTGGTACCAGCACCTAATCCATTTCTTACTGCTCTAACACCACTGGTGTTATCGAAATATTCGTAACGAGCTCCTAAACCAAACACATCTGAAATAGCAACATTACTATATAGTGCTACTCCACCCCAGGTTTTAGCGTCATCCCCAGAGCCACCTTTTTCACTCCCCATGGCAGCATTTAGGCCCAGGAAGAACTTCTCAGTTATCTGGTAAGATGTAGTAAGGTCAAATAATGAATAATAAGCTCCATCAACGGTAGTCTGTGATGGTGCTTCATTGCTACCAATCCAGTTCAGATACACATTCCAACCAGAAACAGGTTGTACATATAATTGACTTATGATGGCTTTTGCACGATTGTTATCATACAGGTTATCTATATTGTTGACAATACCAGCCATTAAAGCAACTTTATCAGAGAAAGCATAGGTACCTTTTAAGCCTATATGGTAGAAAGGCCCATTATTGAATAAGTTTGATAAGGAATAATTGTAATTGATAGGAGCATCAATCACTTCATATCCTATATGAGTACCAAACTGTCCAGCAGTGAATGATAACTTATCTGTTGCTTTATAAGTAAAGTAAGCCTGTTTGATAGCAAGAGCAGTAGATCCACCTCCTAGGGGTCCAACATAATTACCATAGTTACCTAAGTCAGCATTTGGGCCAAATGTCAAGTCAATAACAGCCTCTGATTTCTTATTGCTGTATACAGCTTTTGTTTGTACCAGCCCCAGTGAAAATTGTCCTGCAACAGCATCAAAAGCACGGGCATTTCCTCCTATAACAGTAACACCTCCTTCATCTAAACCAGATGCACCTGTATTAAGGCGTGAAAGTGGCTTATTGAAATTACCCAAGTAGTAGGAGTCCAGGTAGCCAGAAAAAGTAAACTTTCCTTTATCCTCCTCTGTAGCTGCAGGTGTAGAATCTTGTGCATTTGCATTAAAGAACAGAGTGGTGACGGCGAAAGCCAGAAGTACAACTTTTCTCATAACGGTAAAAGGTTCGATTTGATTACTTAATAAGGGTTAAGGGTGTAAATCATTTATGAGTTTGTATGATGAAGGAAAGGCAGGATCAAAAAGTAGATGTAAGATCTGCTATGTAATAAGAGTATTCATGCTATTAAACTTTGAAAGAACTTTTAGGAGTTTATACTTAACTATTTCTCACAGCGGGAATGCTAAACTCAGAATATCTTATCAAAAAAACAAATTATATGTTAATTTTTTAACCAAAAACAATGTAAAATACTATTTTTCTAAAGAAACACCATATAAAAATGCAGCATATTTGAAGTTTTATACATATAAATTCGGATTTATACTTAAAAATTCAACCTCATATCCTCTCTTTTACACAACCATCTGTCTGTTTGTTCCAAATCAGTAAAATATGTCTAAAAACTAACCTCTTTAAAGAAAAAACATATAACATTCTATTTTTACAGTAGCAAATCAGTAGCAAAAATAAAAATACAAGACGTTTTTATTTCTAATAACCTTTATCATTGAGCTGATCTAGTAGGAGAAATAACTAGAAAAATCGGAGGCCAATCAACACAAACCATACATTAATAAGTTTTTTTACCTATATTATTATTTTAGCAAAATATTATTTCAATAATCGGTTATTAAAAAAAAAATTATTAATCATTTTGTTGATAATCAATAAATATGAATAATTTAAGGAAGTTAAAAGTGATATCCATTAAGTATATACACCCAAGATTCACTATCAATACAGGCTAATACTACCCAAATTGCAGGAACAGAATTGAACTTTTTTTATTTTAAATTATCAAAATCAAATAATCTGATCAAAAAAAAGGCTACTCACATTGCATAACAAAATATTATATGTAATTTTCTAAACTATTTCATCAATAAATTTTATTCCGAGTTAGAGTTTAACATCAAAATATAGCACCTACCCTAATGGAATCATTCAGAATTAAAGTTGGTTAACTATTTATAACCCAACTTTCGTTTGGTTTCCACTTTCCAGAGGATACTTTTTTAACAAAGAATTGTATTTTAATAAGTCAAATCATGATGAACGATCAGCACGAACAACTTCAGCCGGAGGGGCTCTATCATCCTAGTTTTGAACATGATGCCTGCGGTATTGGCTTTATTGCTAATATCAAGGGTCGCAAATCTCACCAGATTGTAGAAGATGGTATAAAAATGCTAACCCGTATGGAACATAGGGGTGCATGTGGATGTGAAGCCAACACAGGTGATGGAGCAGGAATTCTGATTCAGGTTCCACACGAATTCTTTCTGGATGAATGTACAAAACTTGGCCTGGCACTTCCTCCTTATGGAGAATATGGAGTAGGAATGGTCTTTTTCCCGAAGGATGAAAAACTACGTGAAGAATGCCGCACTATTCTAAACAGAAAGATTAAACAATTAAAGCTTGAGCTGATCGGTTATCGTGTTGTCCCAACCATGAATGGTGATATTGGAGAGAGTGCATTAGCAGTAGAACCACAGATGGAACAAGTCTTTATCAAAAGACCTCCACATATCACAAATCCAGATGAGTTTGAACGTAAACTATTTGTATTGCGTAACTACTCTACACGTGTTATTAATGAATCTGTTCAGGGACTGAAAGGTGATTTTTACTTTGCGTCCCTTTCCTATAAAACTATAGTATATAAAGGACAGCTTACAACTGGTCAGGTTCGTCCTTATTTTCCAGATCTGCATAATGAAAACGTAGTGTCTGCCCTTACTGTGCTTCACTCTCGTTTTTCAACTAATACATTTCCATCCTGGAAACTGGCTCAGCCATTCCGTTATATTGCCCATAATGGTGAGATCAATACCGTTCGTGGTAACGTAACCTGGTTTACAGCAGCAGAAACTGAATTTTTCTCGGAGTTCTTTACAAAAGAAGAACTGGATATGTTGCGCCCTATCTGTAATCCAACTTTCTCAGATTCTGCCAACCTGGACAATGTAATTGAGATGTTGGTATTAACAGGTCGCTCATTACCTCATGTAATGATGATGCTTATACCTGAAGCTTGGGATGGCAATGAACAAATGGACCCTGTACGTAAAGCATTCTACGAGTACCACGCATCATTAATGGAACCCTGGGATGGTCCTGCCTCTATTACATTCACAGACGGAAAGATTGTGGGAGCTACATTAGACCGTAATGGTCTTCGCCCTTCCCGTTTCTGTGTGACCAACGATGATATGGTTATCATGGCATCTGAAACAGGTGTTCTGGAAGTGGATGAATCTAAAGTAATTAAGAAAGGACGCCTTCAACCAGGCCGTATGTTTATTGTAGATATGGAACAAGGCCGTATCTTATCAGATGAAGAAGTAAAAGATCAGATTTCTTCACGTAAACCATACGGAGAATGGTTGAAACAGAATAAGATTAAACTGGCTGATGTGCCTGAACCAGGAGGAAAATTCCGTCCACTGGATGAGAAGACGCTTTTAAAAAGACAAATTGCTGCTGGCTATACATCTGAAGATCTTAAGTTTGTTATTGGTCCAATGGCTATGACTGGGCTTGAAGCATTAGGTTCTATGGGTCTGGATACACCTCTGGCCGTTTTATCTGATCAAAGCCAGCATTTGTCCAGTTATTTCAAACAATTGTTTGCTCAGGTAACTAATCCTCCTATTGATCCGATCCGGGAGAGAATGGTTATGTCCCTGATTTCGTTTGTAGGTGTTTCCAGAAATCTATTGACAGAGACACCAGAACATTGCCATACACTGGAACTGCCTCAACCTGTACTAACCAATCAGGATCTGGAGAAGATTCGTTATATAGATCATAAAGGATTCCAGACTAAAACTATCTATACTTATTTCAAAGCAGATGGTCAGCCAGATGCATTGGAAAGAGGGTTGGAAAGATTATGCAGATATGCAGAAGATGCTGTAGTGGACGGATTTGCTATTATTATATTATCAGATCGTAGCTTTGATAGCAGTCATGCTCAGATTCCTTCTTTACTAGCAACTGCAGCTGTGCATCATCACCTGATTCGTAAAGGACTTCGTGATAATGTCGGAATCATTGTAGAAGCTGGAGATGTATGGGAAACACATCACTTTGCTACGCTGATTGGGTATGGAGCATCTGGTATCAACCCATATCTTGCTTTTGAGACTATCTCTGATATGAAACGCAAAGGTAGACTAGAAACTGAACTGGAAGAAGATTATTTACATAAAAACTATATCAAATCTGTTGGTAAAGAATTACTGAAAATCTTTGCCAAAATGGGTATATCTACATTACAATCTTATCAGGGAGCTCAGATTTTTGAAGCGCTTGGTATTCATAAAGAAGTAATAGATACTTATTTCACCCGTACCGTTTCACGTATTGGTGGCTTAAAACTGGATGATATTGCACGTGAAGTATTGATTCGTCATCAACTGGCATTCCCAACAGACCCAATACCAACACAACGCTTGGAAGTAGGTGGTGTGTATCAATGGAAACAACGTGGAGAACAACATATTTTCAACCCACAAACGATCCATTTATTACAGGAATCCTCAAAACGTAATGACTATCAATTATTTAAAAAATATTCAAAATTAATTGATGATCAAACACAAAAGGCTCTGACTTTGCGTGGTATGCTGAAGTTCAAACCTGGCAAGTCTATTCCCATTGAAGAAGTGGAACCTATTGAAAGCATCTTTAAGCGATTTGCGACAGGAGCAATGTCTTTTGGATCTATTTCATGGGAAGCTCATACAACACTAGCTATTGCGATGAACCGGATTGGAGGAAAGAGCAATAGTGGTGAAGGAGGAGAAGACGAACGCCGTTTTGATAAACAGCCCGATGGAGATTGGCTAAACTCTGCGATTAAACAGGTAGCCTCAGGCCGTTTTGGCGTAACAAGCTATTATCTAAGCAATGCACAAGAATTGCAGATCAAAATGGCTCAAGGCGCAAAACCAGGTGAAGGGGGCCAGTTACCAGGACACAAAGTAGATGAGTGGATAGGACGTACACGTCACTCTACTCCGGGTGTAGGTCTGATTTCACCACCACCACACCATGATATTTACTCAATTGAAGATTTGGCACAGCTGATCTTTGATTTAAAGAATTCGAATCGTGATGCCCGTATCAGTGTTAAACTGGTATCTGAGGCAGGTGTCGGAACTATCGCTGCGGGTGTTGCTAAAGCACATGCAGATGTGGTACTGATTGCAGGACACGATGGAGGAACAGGAGCATCTCCACTAAGTTCTATCCGTCATGCTGGTTTGCCATGGGAGCTTGGATTAGCGGAAACACATCAGACGCTGGTAAAAAATAAACTCAGAAGCCGTATCGTAGTTCAGGCTGACGGACAAATTCGTACAGGTCGAGATCTGGCTATTGCAGCATTGCTTGGAGCAGAAGAGTTTGGTGTAGCCACAGCAGCATTAGTAACTGCCGGATGTATCATGATGCGTAAGTGTCACTTAAATACATGTCCGGTTGGTGTAGCTACCCAAAATGAAGAATTACGCGCTTTATTTACTGGTAAGCCTGAGCATGTAGTGAATATGTTTACATTCCTGGCAATGGAACTACGTGAGATCATGGCAGAGCTTGGTTTCCGTACAGTAAATGAAATGGTAGGGCAGGTAGATCGTCTGGAGCCACGTGATAATATCAGTCATTGGAAACACAAAAACCTGGATTTCGCCGCAATCCTGCATAAAGCACCTGTAAGTCTGGAAGTAGGTTTGTACAAACAGGAAGAACAAGATCATGGCATTGATGCCATTCTGGATCTTGAACTGATTCGTCAGGCTAAAGTTGCCATAGAAGACAAAGTTTCAGTAAAAGGCGAATTTGAAATTCAAAACATAGATCGTGCAGTAGGTACTATGCTTTCCAATGAAATTTCTAAGAAATATCTGGGAGAAGGATTACCAAACGAAACCATCCATTATAAGTTTACAGGCCACGCCGGACAAAGTTTTGGTGCTTTTGGAGCCAAAGGACTGACTCTGGAACTGGAAGGAGATGCTAATGACTATGTGGGGAAAGGATTATCAGGAGCAAGACTTGTTATCTACCCTGATCGTAAAGCAACCTTTGTTCCATCTGAAAACAGTATCATCGGAAACGTAGCATTTTACGGAGCTACAGCTGGTGAAGCCTATATTAAAGGGATGGCTGGTGAACGCTTCTGTGTACGTAACTCAGGTGTGAAAGCAATAGTAGAAGGTGTTGGAGATCATGGCTGTGAATATATGACAGGTGGTGTTGCAATTATCCTAGGTAGTACTGGACGTAACTTTGCAGCAGGAATGAGTGGTGGTGTAGCCTATGTTTGGGATAAGGCCGGAGATTTTGAAAGTAAGGTTAATAAAGAGATGGTAAATCTGGAAAGGCTTACACCAGAAGATGAAACTATCATCCGGATGTATGTAGAAAATCATGCAACATTTACCAAATCAGAAGTTGCCAAAGATGTATTGACAAGCTGGAATGATGTTATCAAGCAGTTTGTAAAAGTAATGCCTGCTGACTTCAAAAAAGCACTGGAAAAGAAAAATATCAGCCTTTCCGAACAGATCCAGAACAAGGAAATCGTATACGGAAACTTTTTGGCAAAAGTCTGATAGTTTACCAGAATCAACTATCTGTCTTTATAACAATATGTTGTAAAGACAGATATACCCCAAACATTCAATAATTCTATTAATCAGTCATTTATTCACACAGATAAGCGATAGATATGGGAAAACCGACCGGATTCCTGGAGTTTACAAGAGAGCTGCCAGAAAAACGCAAGAAAGAAGAGCGTGTAAAAGATTATAATGAAATTGAAAAAACGTTTTCTACTGAATTAGCCGAAAAACAGGCTGCCCGTTGTATGAATTGCGGAGTTCCATTTTGTCATAATGGATGTCCGCTAGGAAATATTATTCCCGAATTTAATGATGCCGTATATGCACAAGATTGGGCTCTAGCTTATGAAATCCTGGCATCAACCAATAATTTCCCTGAATTTACAGGACGTATTTGCCCTGCACCTTGTGAATCATCCTGTGTATTAGGTATTAATAAACCTCCTGTTACAATTGAAGCGATCGAACGTTATATTATTGAGACTGCGTTTGAAAAAGGATATGTTCAGCCAAATCTTCCTAAATTCCGCACAGGCAAAAAAGTAGCCGTTATAGGTTCTGGCCCTGCAGGTTTGGCAGCAGCAGCCCAACTCAATAAAGCAGGTCATCTGGTCACTGTATTTGAAAGAGCAGATGCAGTAGGAGGCTTATTACGATACGGTATCCCTGATTTTAAATTAGATAAAAAAGTGATTGATCGCCGTGTGGAAGTAATGGAGGCAGAAGGAATCACTTTTAAAACCAATGCCAATGTAGGCGTAAACGTACGTACAAAAGCTTTATTGGAAGAGTTTGACGCAGTAGTGCTTTCTGGTGGATCTACTGTAGCCAGAGATCTTCCAATTCCCGGACGTAATCTGAAAGGTATTTATCCGGCAATGGAATTCCTTAGCCAGCAAAACAAACGAGTAGCTAATCGTCCGGTAACTGTAGATCATCGGGGTGTTAACTACGAAAATGGTGAACTGTTAGCAACTGGTAAAAATGTAATTGTAATTGGTGGTGGGGATACAGGTTCTGACTGTGTAGGTACATCCAACAGACATGGAGCTAACTCTGTTACACAAATCGAATTGATGCCAATGCCTCCCAAAGAACGGGCAGAAAGCACACCTTGGCCACACTGGCCAATGATGTTGCGTACTTCTACTTCACATGAAGAAGGTTGTAACCGGCACTGGGCTATTCAGACAAAAGAATTTGTAGGTGATGAGAATGGCAATCTGAAAGCAATCAAACTAGTAGATCTTGAGTGGAAAGTAGAAAACGGTCGTTCTATATTTGTTGAAGTAGCAGGTAGTGAACGTGAGATTCCTTGTGAACTGGCATTGCTTGCCATGGGCTTTTTACATCCACAACAAGAAGGTATGTTAAATGAACTGGGTGTTGAATACGATGAAAGAGGCAATGTGAAAGCACAGAACTATCAAACCAATAATGCAAAAGTCTTTGCAGCTGGCGATATGCGTCGTGGACAGAGTCTGGTAGTTTGGGCAATCTCTGAAGGCCGTGAGGCTGCTCGTGCAGTGGACGAATACCTGATGGGTCACAGTGAACTGGAAGCTAAAGCCGTTTCAATGCTTAATGCACAGAAATTTGACTTTGCCTAATGTATAAACCTTCTCAAATAAAAAGAGCCATCCTATGATAGGATGGCTCTTTTTATTTGAGAAGGTTTTGTATCAGGATTTTTCCAGTGCGGCTATAGTCGCTCTGCTCTTTTTACCATATCGACGATATAGTATCCAGGCTATCCCACCTATCACAAATAGAAACCATAATCGGGAGAAGAAAATTACTATCTCTTCGAAGATATACCATCCATCGACTAAAGATTCTTTGAGCCGGACAAATAAACCAGGTTTATAGCTTTCTATATTGTTAGGGTTCACAATAATTTCTCTAAAAACAGTCTCCCGCTGATAGATTTGTAAATGAACAGTACTATACGCAATCTGATCCTCCAAGCCCAAAGTATGAACTCTTGACTGATCGAGTCGATTTTGCCTATCTAACAGGTCTTCCTCAGCCGTCGTACTTTCACCCAGTTTTTTTCCTCGTTTATCGATATTCTGAGTCATCCGATTTTCATAACTTTCCAAGCGTTTCTGTTGCAACTGATTGGATAATAAATCAAATCCTGCATCTTCTGCTTTCACTATTCTATAATCCAGAAAATCGACCAAGCTATTCAAACTACGCATCAAGCTATCAAGCTTGGCATTAGGTATACGCAAAGTTATATCATTGGTAACGGTATAGGTCTTTACTTCTAGAGTAGAATCAGAGCTGACAGGAACTGACTCAGTTCGATCAACAGACGACTGGAGATTAGAATTGGTAATGAAGCCGTCGAATTTGGCAGTCAGATCTTCTATCTGATTTGTCGCACTTCTAACATTTTTCACTTTACACTTTACATCTGCAGTACGAATAAATTTTCGTCCCGTTTTTTCCAGATTATTTTTGCTATCAAGTGTAAAGTTTGCATTTCCTTCTGGTTGAGGAGATGCATTTGCAGCTACAGCTACGGTATCTGTCATAGCAGCGGATTCTGAGACATAAGAATCATCTCTTTCTTTTTTAGAGGAACAGGCGGTAAACCCAACAGAAAGAAAGATAGTTAAATAAGCGAAATACAGTGATTGTTTCATAGGTAGTGAATAAAAGTTAATTAAAACTCAAACACTTACATAATACCATTTAGTACTATGCAGATGAAAAACATGTATATCGCGAAATACGATTTTAATACAGAGGCAATAGAAAGGTAACCTCAGAAAGGATCACAATATTTCTACTTACCAGCATCTTTTCGAAAAATGCAGTTTCTGTTTTTTATTCATAAGGAGAAGGACTTAGAGCAGACCATCCACCATCGATTACAAGACACTGGCCTGTAATTTGTCCAGCAGTAGACGAAGTCAAAAATAAAGCCGCCTCAGCTATATCCTGTACAGTTCCCGGTCGCCCCATAGGTGTAATGCGAGACCATGTATTTATATATTCTTTGTCTTCCAGTGTGCGTTCAGTGAGGGTGGCGCCTGGTGCGATACAATTGATGGTAATCTGATGTGGAGAAAGATCCACAACCAGATTTTTGGCTAGCATCTCTATCCCCGCCTTGGTCATTCCATAAGCTGCCAGATTTTTGTGTGACTGATGAGCCGTAACAGAGGACATTAGTAAAATACGTCCACCCATGCCTTGAGCTATCATTTGAGTAGTTGCCTTCTGAGTCAGAAAAAATGTTCCAAATAAATTTACTTCCAGTAATCGTTTCAAAGAACTCGGTTGATATTCCAGGAAGTCCCCAAAGGTGGTAATACCTGCATTGGCTATCAGAATATTTAATTGACCAAATTCTTTACTAGCTATTTGTACCAGTCGTTCAATTGTTTCCAGTTGACTCGAATCACCGCCACATGGCTTACAAATCCCTCCAGTATCCTGAATAGCATCTGATGCTTTTATACATAGATGCTCATCAATATCATTTAAAATAACTTTTGCGCCGTTAGAGGCTAGTTGTCGGGCTATTTCGAATCCAATACCTACTCCTGCTCCAGTAACAATGGCAACCTGATTACTAAAATCGTGCATAAAATATTATTTTAATCTATTGGCCAGATTTCTGATACTTATCCTCAAAACACGCGCACTACATCAATGCAATCAAACAAAAGACAATCAAAACTCTGAACAGTTTCTCAAACTACAAGAAATCTGATGGTGTTACAGAATTTATCAGAGCTCTGATTACTCTCCAAACGTATCAGAACTCTGATAAGCGTTTTTTACTCATTACAATGGTTAAAGATAACCAGCTCCCCAATAACTTATATATCCAATCCATTCATGCCACAGCGTTGACCATTTTCCCAAAGCACTTTCAGAAGGCAATAACCAATAATCAGGAGTCCACTTACGTCCTGAGCTATAAAAGTCAGTAGTAAATACAGTTACAGGAACATTGGCTTTCTCAAAACAACCCTTAGCACGTCTCATATGAAAAGCGGAAGTTACCAGTAAATATGATTTACCAGGGAACCGTTTTTCCAGCACTTTTGCAGAAAACAATGCATTTTCATGTGTATTACGAGATTTATTTTCAAGTACAACAACGCTGTCTGGCACACCGGCTAATTTTAGTATGGAAGCCAATTCTTCTGCTTCACTTTCATTCTTGTTCCGGTTTACCAATTGACCAGAGCCTCCACTAATAAGGAAATATTTTATTTTTCCGATCTTGTACAATTGCAAAGGATGCAAAATACGATCTGCTCCTTTGGCAAAATAGACCCGATCCTGAGGCTCACGCTCTGTATCAGTTACGCCTGTAAGAACAACAGCTACATCATGAGGTGCCAAATCTGCTATTGGTGTAACAGAAATTTCCCAGGCACGTATAGCTTCATTAACGATCAGATTGTTGGTAAATAGGATTAATAAAATAAACGCTATTTTTATGGCTCGATTTTTTAGTCGAGGTACCTTTGTCCAAAAACTGTAGAGAAATAAACCTACAATCCAGGTGATGGGCATTAAAATATAAAATAAACTTTTGGATAGAACGAAGAACATGTATAACCTTTCAGATGGAAATATAGATTTTCTGGCAAAATACTATATTTTTAATTGTAAAAACGTGTATTGATCTATTTCTGAGCCTGTATATTAAAAATTGAACGTCTGCTTTAATTTACCGTACATTATTCCATACTTCAGTAGCTATGACCACATCTGTTACCGTTTCTGCCAATCGCAAAAGAATCATAAGCTTGGATGTAAGCCAATTATCTTATGATGAAACAACCCGGGAAATTCTGGACCTGGGAAGCAGTCATACACCTTCCTATGTATGCTATGCCAATGTGCATATGACCATTGAAGGGCATTGGTCACCTGCGTTTGCAGAGATAGTAAATAATGCAAACATTGTGGCTCCTGATGGAGTACCTCTGGCTAAAGCATTCAAATCATTATATGGTGTGTCTCAGGAAAGAGTAGCAGGTATGGACATGTTACCCTCTTTGATTGCTGATTGTGAAAAAGAAGGATTGTCTATTTATTTTTTTGGAACAACCAATGAAACATTGGACGCGATGAGAAAACGAATCGAGAAAGATCACCCCAATTTACGTATTGCGGGCATGTTCTCCCCTCCTTTCGGATCTCTTAATGCAGCTAATAATGAGAAATATGCACAAATGATTAACGATTCTGGTGCCAATCTGGTTATGGTAGCCCTAGGTTGTCCTAAACAGGAGACCTGGATGTCTCAAAACTATAAGAAGATCAATGCCGTATTGCTGGGTGTAGGAGGCGCGTTTGATGTATATGCAGGGGTAAGAAAACGGGCTCCTTTCTGGATGCAAAAACTAGCACTTGAATGGTTATACAGACTAGCCCAGGAACCCAAACGAATGTTTAAACGCTACTTTGTCACAAACAGCACCTATATATGGCTTCTGAGTAAGCAGATTATGGCTAAAAAATAAATAATTTGGCTCTAAGCTCTATTGTCTTTTGCACTAGAAAATAAATCTGTGAGTGCACTAATTTTTTGACATTAAATTCTAGATCAGTGTTTTCGATTCATACGGATACTTTTGCCGGATATACGCGATATTTGTTAAAGAATGAGCAAACAAATGAAACCATTGCTGTACTTCCTGAATATGGAGGACTTATTCAGGAACTCGTACTGTCATTAAATGACCATGCTTATTCTATTATTGATGGTGTTACAGAAGAAGACCTTCCCGGAAATATGTGGTATAAGAGTTCTCTTCTGTTTCCTTTTCCAGGCAGGATCAAAGATGGGATATATACATTTGATGGAAAAGCCTATCAGCTACCCATTAATGAACTGATGCGTAAGAGTGCCTTACATGGTCTGGTAGCAGATAAGTCCTTTCAGATTATACGTACAGATATCAAAAATGACAGAGCCATTCTGGAACTTGCATACACTTATACAGGACAACTTACAGGCTATCCATTCCCTTATACCTTAACTGTAAAATATACCCTTCTTTCTAATCATGTATTCCGGATGGACATTCGTGTCCAGAATACAGGACCAACCAATATGCCTATGGGATTTGGATGGCATCCTTATTTCAAAACCGGATCACGAGTAGATCAGTTACGAATTATTTTACCTTCTAAAAAATACTATGAACTGGATGCGTTTGTTGTCCCTACAGGCAAAATCAAACAAATGCAGGGATTTACCGCAGCAGCATTTCAGAAAGGAGGAAACCAGATAGCTGGCAAACAGTTTGATCATGGGTTCACAGGAGGTCAATACAAAGGATCGGCAAAGACGTTGCTCCATGATGAATTACAAAATCTGACAATCTGCCTTACTCAATCCCGCCATCACGGATTTAATTATACACAGGTATTCACCCCTTCACATCGCAACAGCATTGCTATAGAGCCACAAACCTGTATGGCAAATGTATTCAATAACGAAATTGGTTTACTGGTGCTAGAACCTGGTAGAGAGTGGATAGGTGATGTTGCTGTTCATTTACAATAAACATACAGACTATCCAAAAGATGTTTTAGGTTCCAGAAAAATATTATCCTCCTCTGCACCATAAGCATTATAATAATCCAGTGCTTCTTTCATCTGGCAATAAACTCTTTCTTTTAAGACAGCCACGTCCTTCATTGTTAATCCCTCAACAGGCACAGGTTCCAAAAAAACAGTTGTAATAGTACCTGGACGAAGTTCAAATTTTATTCTGGGTAATAAATTACGGCTATTCAGAATTACCATTGGAAGTACTGGCGTCTGTGTTTCTATTGCCAGCCGGAAAGCACCATCATAAAAAGGAAGCATAGGCTGGTCTGTAGTGTTCATACTTCCTTCCGGAAATATAAAGACAGAAATTCCCTGTCTCAGCTTATCCTTCAGAGCATTCATACTTTTAATGCGACTGGCAACACTACTTCGATCTACTACAACTACAACATACGGATAAAGCCATCCAAAAACAGGAATCTTCTTCATTTCTGCTTTGCCTAAAGGACGGCATTGTCCTGGTATGGCAGTTACAAATGCAGGTGAATCCAAATAAGAATTATGATTGGCTACATATATATATGGCTGTGACTGATCTATTTTATGGCGATTAATGGTCTTAAAACGGATAAAGCTGGTAAGACCGAACCCATATCCCCAGAGTTTTAGAAAAATATAAGATATACGTCCTCCCAGCTTCTCTCCCAAAACAAATGGCAATACAACCAGTGGTAGTGAGAGTGTCATAATAATACAGAATGTGGCAACTGCCCAGAAAAGATATATTTTCAATACTGCTCTTTTGAGAAAATCCATAGTATGCTATTAGAGGAAAAATGGTTACAGAGCCTGTACCCCATTAAAGAGACGATCGGTGACACATCTGATAAATTTAACAAACGATTTATACTATCTATCAAAAAGCTAAAGTTGTTTAGTTAACTATTGACTTCCTGCTTTTCTGATTCTACAGGATGCCGCTGGTGATTAAATGGTGAGTTATAATTATGCAAACGAATGGCACGAATGGATAACCAGATTCCAATAAGCAGAGAAATTATTCCTCCAAAAGCCATGATCGGATAGCTTTCGACAAAGAAGAAAAAGTCATACGAAGCATGTAATAACGTTGCACTAGCTAAACCTATCATTTTATATAACCCGATGTTATAATTATGCTTGAATTTTGCAGCGCCTACAAAATAGCCCATAGCAACGGCAAAAGTAGCGTGAGCAGGCACAGCAGTAAACATTCTGAGTATTGCAACTTCAAAACCACCTTCTATTACATAGAATATATTCTCAAATGTAGCAAAACCCATTGCAATCATTACTCCATAAGTAATTCCATCAAAAGGTTCATTGAACTCTTTTTTGCGATAGGCAAAAAACACCAAGCACATATATTTACACCATTCTTCTGTAAAACCTACTAGAAGTGCTTTAGAGAAGGTATCCGGAATATCTTTTATATCGTCTAGATTCCAGCCCAGCAACTGTCCTAAAAAGGCCTGAATGAAGGTAGCTACCAATGCACTTACTACACCCAGAACAAATGTTTTTACCAACAAATGTAATGGCTCTTTATCCAGCTTATCTTTCTCATAAATAAAGATCGCAATTGCCAATCCGGGCGCTATGGCTAATGCCAGCAAAATGAATGTCATGTGAGTAGAAAGTAACTTCTGCAAATGTACACAGGAATACCATATTAGCGTACTAAAGATTTGTTCTTGTCTGTCAGGACAAAAGACTTCCTGTTTTTTTAGGTAAATTACATGAAAATAATAAAATTTCCGCAAACTACTTCTGAGAACCAAGTCTTTTTGAATATATCCACTTGAATAATCTGACTTTGATTATACAATACATCTTATGAATCAGGAAGAAAAGATAGCACAACTACTATCACGACTGGAAAAACTAACCCAGGTAGCGACACAACAACAGATAGAAATTGCACTTTTAAAGAAAGATATTTCCAGCCTTATCAGTCAAAGTCTACAAGATGGAACAAAGCCAATTTCTCATGTAGAGGACAAAACGCCTGTTTTAGAGATCTCTCCGGAGAACCTGGAAGAAGAACCACGCTTTACTCAAAAAGAAACCGAGCCTGAAGCTATTCCCTTAATGCAGATCACGGCACCTAACAGCAAACCCCGTATCACACCGGAACAATCTCAGAACTCACCCAAACAATCAAAAGAAAGTCTGGAAGCATTTATTGGTGGGAACCTCATCAATAAAATTGGGATACTGATCCTGGTTATCGGATTGGGTATTTTTGTAAAATATGCCATTGACAATAACATGGTTGGTCCTATTGGACGCATTACAGGTGGCTATCTCGCCGGATTAGCCCTTTTAGGATTGTCATATCGCCTGAAGAATAAATACTCAGCTTATAGTGCAGTTTTATTAAGTGGAGGCGTAGCTACGCTGTATTTCACTACCTATTTTGCCTACGATTTTTATGCACTGCTTCCACATGCACTAGCATTTGCCCTGATGGTAGCCATTACATTTTTCACTGTATATGCTGCCACTCTATATAATCAGCAGGTAATAGGTGTTATTGGTCTGGTAGGTGCCTATGCCGTACCTATGCTCCTCAGTCAGAACTCAGGCAAGGTGGCGATTTTGTTTACGTATATGGGTATGGTCAATATTGGTGTAGCATTTGTAGCCTATTTCAAGAAATGGTCCTGGATGAATACAACCGCCTTTGCCATCACATGGATTATAGTGATTACCTGGTTTGCCGTTTCCTTTACACCTGACAGACATCTGGCTATAGCGCTTGGATTTCCAGGCATGTTCTTTCTTATATTCTATGCAGTCTTTGTATTTTATCAACTGCCTTATCAAAATATACCACAGTCTAATTCCTTCTTTATTGTCACAAATACACTGATCTTCTTTCTTATTGGATATTCTGCTCTGGAACAAGCACATTATACTCATCAAACTGCATACTTTAGCCTGGGGATCTCTTTGGTGCATGCTATCGTAGCCTGGCTTATGCACCAGAAAAAGCTTTCTGCTATCTTATTTTATCTGGCAGTAGGTTTATCGTTGTTGTTTTTTACAATGTCTATAGACCTTTACTTTAATGGTTTATCAGTCTCTCTACTATGGGCTTTAGAAGCACTGGTTCTGTGTTGGGTAGCCATCAAAAGCAGAGCAGCTTTCTATATTTATTCATCAGTTATTCTTGTTGTTATCAGTACTTTGAGTCTCTTTCAGTTATGGGAAACAGCTTACGTAGAATCGAATGAATTAGGTTTCTTTACCAATCGGTATTTCTGGTCTGGAATGGGTGTTGTTTTTTCTCAGGCTGGAATGCTCTGGTTGACTAAAAAAGATACATCAGACAATAATCCCTTACTTCCACTTCCTGTTTATTCCATTTTTTCTAATGGACTGGCAGGTTGGGCAATACTTTTGCTTTATGGAGTTATCTCTCTGGAGATAAACCACTGGTTTAATCATAAGATATTCCTGGTATCTAAAACACAAGATATCTTTGCAGGTATTACTCTTTTATCAGATGAAAAGTCCATCTGGCAACTTATTTTCTCTGCTGTATATGTCAGCGCTCTTCTATGGATAAGTAAACGATATTTGAAAGAAAAAGGATGGAAGATATTAACTCTGCTGCTGGGCTATGTAATTGTGTTCGCTTGGTTTATTGTACATTTGTCATCTGCAGAAGAGATCCGGTCATTGTTTTTAAAGAACAATGCTACAGGTTCAGCATTAAGTTTGCGGTATGTGGTCTACCTGGCTACAGGACTTTGTCTTTACCTGATGTATCTTCAGGGACAGGAGATCTACACCCGAAAAGATTTTGGGCGAAAAGCACTATCTGTCCTGATCCATTTCTTTTTTATTAGCGTATTAAGCTTTGAACTACGAAATATAGTAATGCTTCTTAGTGATAATCCTGTAAAAGCAGGGGAACGCATTCTGAAAGCAGGAACAAGCATCCTATGGGGATGTTATGCTCTGGGATTGGTAGCTGCGGGTATCCGTATGAAAGATAGAACTACCCGATTTATTGGTATTTTACTATTAGCAATTACCTTGATTAAACTTTTTGCAATGGATATTTCTTTAATCTCAAGATTGAGCCAGATTATTGCTTTATTGGGATTGGGTATATTGCTTATGATTATTTCATTTTTATATGTACGCTTCAAAGATGTTATTATGTCTGAAGATGAATAATGCGATAGTACATTGAGAATCAATTCCGAAACGAAAAATAGTTTACTATACATGCAACAACACGAAGAAACACTAAAACGCTGGAGACTGATGTTGGGTGGAGAAGATGCAGATGGTACAGGAGCCCAGTTGGAAGGAGAATTAGCACAGATGGATGCTGCACTAGGTGCCTTATATGAGTTTGAGCGGAAAGGCAAATTTCAATATGGTGAAAAAAGTAAGCAGGGTGGCTCTGAAGGCTCTAATCCAAGTGTAGCCCGCTGGCTTGGAGACATTCGCAAATATTTTCCTCAATCGGTAGTTCAGGTAATGCAGAATGATGCCTTAAAAAATGAGAGTCTTAAACAAAAAATGATGCTCGAGCCTGAAATTCTGGAACAGGCTAACCCTGATGTGCATCTGGTTGCAACCCTGATGGAGCTTGGTAAACTCATACCTAGTAAAACCAAAGATACAGCCCGCCGTGTAGTACAGAAAGTAGTAGATGAATTGCTTGAGAAGCTAGCTCAAAATACAATTCAGGCCATTCAGGGAGCTATCAATCGTTCTGTAAAGAACCGCAGACCCCGTTACAATGAGATTGACTGGAATACGACTATTCGTAAAAATCTGAAACACTATCAGGAAGATTACAAGACCATTATTCCGGAAGTTCGTATTGGATATGGACGCAAAACCAAAAAATCACTGAGAGACATTGTATTATGTATTGACCAGTCTGGTTCTATGGGTACCTCTGTAGTATACTCAGGCATTTTTGGCGCTGTTATGGCATCATTACCCAGTGTTTCTACCAAAATGGTTGTTTTTGATACTGCTGTAGCCGATTTGACAGAAGATTTAAAAGACCCGGTAGATTTATTATTTGGTGTGCAGCTGGGAGGCGGAACTGATATTAATAAAGCATTAGGTTATTGTCAGGAGATTATTACCAAACCCAATGATACAATTCTGGTATTGATAACCGACTTGTATGAAGGAGGTAATGAGCAACAAATGCGAAGAAAGATAGAAGAGATTGTCAGTTCAGGTGTACAGGTAGTATGTTTGCTGGCACTGGATGACCAGGGAGCTCCTTCGTATGATCATGGCAATGCTAAGTTTCTGGCAACTCATGAGGTTCCTGTATTTGCCTGTACTCCAGATATGTTTCCGGATCTGATGGCTGCAGCCATTTCCAAGCAAGACTTAAATCAATGGGCGGGAGATCGGGATATTGTGCTTAAAGGGACCAAAGGTCAGTGATAGTACTCCTATAAAACAAAACAGGCGAAACTTAGAGTTCTCTAGTTTCGCCTGTGTGTTCTACCAGAACAGCCTTCCCAAATATCCGCTTCGTCCAGCCATTTTCAAATCCATGATTGTTAGCAATCATAAATCCTTTGTTGGGGTCTTTCTTGGTGATTTTGTGAGCATCAATGTATCGACCTTTTACTTTACAAAAAACGATATCACCAATTTGATACTCTTGCTGTCGCTTAAAGGTTAACAATGAGCCTGATTTTAAAATTGGAAGCATCGAATCACCAAATGCTTTCATTTTACCTTCACCATTAGTCTCAAGTTCTACCTTGAGCCTTTCGTACTTGTTCATAGAATAATATAGTAAGTTTTATAAATTAATCCGGTATACTTACAAAGTACACCTTACTATAATATACAACTTTTTTCTAAGAAAAACAAATTATCTTTCTGTAAGGCACAGAATTTTATAAACTGAATATTCACACTTAAAAAAGTTTATAGTATCTATGCACGGATCATTAATACGATAGCATAGATCATAGCATAACATTCCTGGTATCATTATCCGATTATTTACCTCTTTAAGCCATCAGCCGTGTTTTTACAGAACTTACGCACTCAAACTGCCGATTGCCACAAAGCATTGGAAGAGAACTCCTATTCAGTAGCCTTGCTGAGTAATAATGTATCAATGGAAGATTATAAAATATATCTGCAAAAGCTATATGGGGTTGTATCCGGGTTTGAAAAAAATGTTTTTCCGCTGTTAGAACGTAGTTTACCTACTATTTCAGAAAGGCGTAAGGCTCATTTGCTTATGAAAGACATTTCAGCAGAGAATACAACAGACACTATTGCTGTATTACCAGATAAAGACTTTACAACATTTTATACTACAGAAGCTGCCGCCTGGGGAGGGATGTATGTATTAGAAGGCTCTACCCTAGGTGGACAGGTAATTCAAAAGCACCTGATAAAATCTCTGCCTGATTTTGAAGGCTCAAGCTATTTTTCTGCGTATGGTTCACAAATAGGGTCACAATGGAAAGATTTTCTGCAACAACTTTCACTTGCAGCCCAAACACCTGGTTGGGAACAGGAGATCATTGATGGTGCTATACACACGTTTACAATGATTGATAACTGGATGAAAACAGAGGCATCTCAACTGTTGGATTTTACCAGACCGAACTTGTCTCACTTAAAATAGCCTGATCAGAATTCACAGCAAGAAAAACTTTGCGGTGAATTCTGATCAGATTTTGTTTTGCAGTGAATAATGCGCAAGAGACAAAGTGATCGAAGTTCTGTTCAAAAAAGTTTTTGCCGTGAGTTATGCGCAGCAAAGAAAATGATCGGAACTCCGGTCAAACTCAAAAGTGATTGGAGTTATATGCGATCTCTTCAGTGATTGAACAGTTTGCCTTGCCTTTTCGAAAAAAGTTTTTGCAGTGAACTATGCACAATCAGAAACTGTATTCAAAAAACCACAGTCATTTACTTACAGTTGAGATAAATCCTGTTTTAACAGGATCAGCAAGACCTATTGCGACCACTCTGTCGGAGTACGATCCCAACGATGATCTTTCAACTTTACCTGTAGAGCCTTTTCTAGTTTCTTCCCATCACTTGTTCCTATGTTCGCTTCCACATTGCGAATTTTTCTCATGCCAGGAATAATAGTATGCACATCATCATTACCCAAAATAAAACGCAGTGCCAACTCGGGCATGGTCATTCCTTCTGGAATTAAATGCTTTAAAGCCTCTGCATGATCTACACTTGCATTCAGATTTTCCGGAACAAAATAAGTTGAACGCCAGTCATCTTTTGGAAATACAGTGTCTTTCGTCAATGTACCTGTAAGTGTACCTTCATCAAATGGCACTCTGGCAATTACTCCAATATCCAGTTTACGACACAGAGGAAACAGATTATCTTCAGGAGCCTGGTCAAAAATATTATATATAACCTGTACAGCATCGATCAACCCAGTTTCCAATGTTTTTAATACATTATCTGGCTCCCAGCGATTTACACTTATACCAAAGTGTTTTACTTTTCCTTCTCTTTTTAGCTTCTCTACAGCATTTTTCCATTCATCTTTATCATACCATGCATCTTCCCAAACATGAAACTGCTGCAAATCAATGCACTCTACGTTCAGGTTCTTCAGGCTTTTTTCAGTGTATTCAATGATATGACTGGCAGGAAAACATTCTTCCAACGTGTATTCAGGTTTGGATGGCCATTTAAAATTCATAGGAGGAATTTTAGTAGCAAAATACAATCTCTTTGCAGCATGACGTTTCATTAAGTCTCCCAGAATTTCTTCACTTTTTCCCGCTCCGTATCCCCATGCAGTATCAAAAAAGGTACAACCTAGCTCAACAGAACGATCTAAAGCAGCCTCCATTTCTTTCTGATCTGTACCTGTCCAGCCTGCCAGTCCCCACATGCCGTAGCCAATTTCACTTACGTTCCAGTTTGTTTTTCCAAATCTTCTGTATTGCATAACTATGTTCAGGGGGTTTGTTAAAAAGATACTTTCTACGCCCCAAGTTAAAATCATTTTTCTGATTGAGGAAATAATCTGTCTGACACTGTCTCCTCATTTAATAATGAGTCCTTTTAAACAAAGAAAATATTACAGCCTACTCTATACATAGTAGATCCTACAGAGTATTACAGGGAAAATAGACTTCATTAGTGAGTATTACCACTCATGTAATTATTACAATATGACCTTTCTAATTCATTAACTTAGAACCTGTGCCTTTATTTGTACAAATAAAAAACGCTTTCCCAAGCCTCTGGTATGAAAATACTGTACTATCTTATAGGAGTGTTCTTTATCTCAAAGACACTTGCTGTCCCCAATAACCATCTGGATCAAATCTCATTGAATGATGGACTTAGTCAAAGTGAAGTCAGAGCTATTCTACAAGATAGTCAGGGATACATGTGGTTTGGCACCCAGGATGGGCTTAATCGATATGATGGTTTTCATATAAAACAGTTTCACAACGATCCATTTGATAAAAATACCTTACCTAGTGATGAGATTACATATTTATACGAAGACTCGCAACAACAGGTATGGGTAGGAACTACTCACGGAATCTGCGTATATAATCGTTTACATAACTCTTTCATACATTATACCTACCTATTTGGCCAGGGAAAGCCTTCATGGGCGTATACTGTGACAAGTATTGTCGAAGATCGATGGAAAGCCATATGGGTTGGAACAAAAAATGGACTATGGAGGCTCATACCACAAGAAAAACAAGATACTCCTTATATAGCAACGCTGTATACTGTAGGTCAGGGGCTAAACTATGATTTAATCAATTCAATTTACAAAGACAACCTTGAAAATATATGGGTAGCTACTCCTTCCGGATTAAACAGAATACTTATAAGTCCTCATACCTCTTCACAACAACACATTTCTTTTGAAAACGCATCTACTTTTAATAGTACCCTCTACAAAAAGCTACAATTTCCCATACAACGGATCACAGGCACCAGTGACTATATTTTACTTTCCTCTGATAACCATCTGCTTACTATTTCTCTGAAAGACTTTTCTGTAAAGACCCTATGTTGGCAGCCATGTGATTCAGAACTAACCATTACAGCTTTGGGTGTAGATCGATTTGGAATTATATGGATTGGGACCTATGGGTACGGATTATTCCGTTATCATAAATCAGCAGACGACCAACTAACACTACTGGAACATATTCAAGAAGAACGCATTCAACCAAACGGGTTAAAAAGTGGGACCATTTATGCTCTATATGAGGGGGATGACGCAAATGAGGATATTATATGGATTGGTACCCGAGAAGCAGGCGTGCACTCCTACAGTCGCTCAAAGAACAGTTTTTATCAATGGAATAATGTATTATCTGATGATAAGAGAGCGATGGAGTCTTCTATCTTTTCTATCTGTACAGATAGTTTTGGGTATGTGTGGGTTGGAACACTACAAGGACTTTTTCAGATAGAACGAAAAACACAGAAACACAAAAAGTTGCTATTGGATAAGACAACTAGTGGTAATAATTACTATTCCACAATCAAGGAAGACAGCAGAAAGAATCTATGGGTTGGAAGTAATAATGGATTATACATATATGACAGATCTCACAATCACTTTGAAAAAATCAGACTACCAGCCACAAAGAATAACAATCAGCCCCTGGTAAAAGATATCTTTGAAGATACAAAGGGAAATATATGGATTGCAACATATGAATATCTGGTAAAATTAGACAAAGAACTAGCCTGTAGGGACCTTATAAGAAATTTAACAAATACTACAGATACATTGACATTATCTGGTATTAATGTGATATCTGAGGATGTTTCAGGAAACTTTTGGTTTGGAACAGATCATGGCTTAATCAAGTGGAACCCTTCTTCTGGTAAGTTTCTTCATCTCACAAACCATCCGGAAAATCCTGGCAGCCTTATTGGAAATATGGTCCTTGATATCTATCAGGACACAGATCATAATCTCTGGATATGTTCATCGAAAGGATTAAGCCGGCTTGTAGAAACAGATTCAACCACACAGTTTATACACTATACCCGTAAACATGGTTTGCCTAATTCATTTGTATATGGAGCTTTAGGTGATAAACAAGGTAAAATTTGGATTAGCACCAATGCGGGATTATCCTGTTTTGACCCTACTACAGATAGGTTTAAAAACTATGATACCAACGATGGACTCACAAGTCGGGAATTTAATTCTGGTGCATTTCATCGAAGTCAGGATGGCGAACTGTTTTTTGGTGGACATAGCGTTATGGTAAGCTTTTATCCAGAGCAACTGGTGGAAAACAAGCATTTGCCCAAAGTAAATATATCTTCTTTCCAATTATTTCAGCAGGAAATAAACCTGGATAGTATTTTACATACCAAAGGACAGTTAACAGTTCACTATAAAGACTTCGTTTCTTTTTTCTTTTCTGCCACGGATTACAACAATCCTTCAAAAAACTTATTTGCCTATAAGCTAGAAGGATTGCAGGATGAGTGGATGTATTCTGAAAATAGATTCTTAGGCATAGCAGATATCAAACCAGGCCACTATACTTTAAAAGTTAAAAGCTCAAACAATCAAGGATACTGGAATGAGAAAGACATATTAAGTATTCCTATCTATGTTGTTCCTCCTTTCTGGCTAAGTAGTGGCTTCTATGTACTTGTGGTCCTCACTACTATCGCAATAATTTTCATCATCTACCGGTATAGAGTTCGCTTAAAAGTAGAACGGGCACTGGCCGTACAACAAATCAAAATCGAAGAGAATGAACGAGTACGAAAACTAGCTGCCCAAGACTTACATGACGAATTTGGAAATGGCCTTACTCGTATTGCAGTACTAACCGAACTAACTAGAAATAACCTGAATAATGACATTTCCGAAGCCCGTTATCTTCTGGAAAAGATCAATGATAACGCCCAACGCCTTTACCAGGGAACTAAGGATTTTATATGGACTATTAATCCTGAAAATGATAATTTCTATGAAATAGCTCTTCGACTCAAAGATTTTGGTGATGATATTTTTGAAAAAACACATACAGAATTTGATATAACAGGGCTTTCAGATCATTTTCAACAGATTAGCTTCCCTATGGGAATGAGTCGGCACCTGATTCTGATTTTCAAGGAGGCGATGAGTAATACACTCAAATATGCCGGAGCAACAAAAACTCTCCTTTCCTTTACCTCTACCCAAGACTTGATTTCAGTTTGCTGGCAAGACAATGGGAAAGGATTTGATCTCCAAACGTCCAACCACTCCAATGGTTTAATTAATATGCAAACCAGAGCACATAAGATTGGGGGAGCTATAGAAATTTTTTCAGAAATATATGTGGGTACAGAAATCCGCTTCTCCCTAAAATCCCCCAAAATGGGTGACCTTGGCAATCCTGTCTTTTAATAGATTAAAATGTGAGATCCTTGTCCATCCAGACACTGAAATCACCTTTTATATAACTATCAAACCATTTATACAAGCCATGAGACTTTTTTAATCACTATGCATCTTTAATTCGAACAACTATGTTTACGCTACCTACACCTATGATCTCTATGCAAAATATAAAAAGTACTACCCCAATCAAGGTATGTATTGTAGAAGATGACACCATTATCCGGAACGGATTCTCAATGCTTATAGATGGAACACCTGGCTTTCGGATTGTTAATACCTACAATCGCTGTGAGGAGGCCATCAAAAACTTGTGTGAGGATTCTCCAGATGTTGTCCTGATTGATATTGAACTGCCAAGTGGGATGAATGGGATCGAAGGGATCGAAAAAATTAAAAAAGCTCGTCCCAAAACAAATGTCATTGTGATTACAGTATACGAAAATGACGAACTGATTTTTAAGGCTTTATGTGCAGGTGCAGGAGGCTATTTAACCAAAAGTGTACAACCCGCCAAGCTTCTTGAAGCCATTAAAGATATTCAGGAAGGTGGCGCACCAATGAGCACCAGCATTGCCCGAAGAGTAGTGGCATCTTTTCACAAGAATCAAAACACTCCACTTACACAGCGTGAAACGGAGGTACTGGAACTATTAGCTAAAGGAAAGAGCTATACACACATTGCAGAAGAATTATTTGTAAATAAAGAAACGATTCGTACTCATATTAAAAATATTTACTGGAAACTTGAGGTACATACCAAAGCAGAGGCTATCGAGAAAGCCGTACAGGAACGGCTTATCTAAACTAGCACAGCTATATATTCTATTCACGAACCCGGACTTATCCGGGTTTTATTGTTTCTGTCTAGTGTAATCTGCCCATTTAATCCTTATAGTGTAACAACCTGTTAACCACACATCTTTCTCACTCAAAAATCACCCAATCTGTGTGATTTTTTCCCTTTTCACAGTGTCTATATTTGATAATCATGCTCTGTTAGCGTGCATACTTCATATATACAAACCCAATTTTTTGCCTATGAAAAAGATCTTACTCATGTTTTGCATCGGGATTCTGATTAGTAGTTCTATATGGGCACAAAACACCTCGGTAACAGGGACAGTAGTCGGAGAAGACAAGTCTGCCTTACCTGGTGTAAGTGTGTCTGTAAAAGGAACTACTACTGGTACTATCACAGATTCAGAAGGAAAGTTTAGTATCAGCGCTCCCCGTGATGCAACGTTATTATTCAGTTTTGTTGGTTATCTGAATCAGGAAGTACAGATAGCCAACCGTACTACTATTGACATATCTCTTGTTCCTGATGTTCAGTCATTAAGTGAAGTGGTAGTTACTGCAGTTGGTATTGAACGTAATCAAAAATCGCTGGGATATTCTGTTGAGAAAGTAGATGCCAGCAAAGTACAACAAGTATCTGAACCCGATGTACTTAGAGGTTTGCAAGGGAAAGTTCCCGGAGTTAATATCATAGGCTCCAGTGGCGTACCAGGTAGTGCAACACGCCTCACAATCAGAGGTACCCGATCCTTTTTTGGAAATAACCAGCCTTTATTTATAGTAGATGGTATTCCATATGACAATTCGACCAATGGAGCAAATGCGGGAGGCAATTCACAGTTGTCAGGAGGTGGAGCATATTCAAGTCGTATAGCAGATCTGGACCCTAATAACATTCAATCCATGACGGTATTGAAAGGAGGTGCAGCAGCAGCTTTGTATGGCATTCGTGCTGCCAATGGGGTTGTGGTCATTACAACCAAGACTGGTGCAGGAAAAAGCTCAAAGAAGGGACTAGAAGTCACCTTCTCTTCCTCTTATTCTATTGAAAACATAGCCAATCTGCCTAAATACCAAAATAGTTATGGTACAGGAACTGGCTTTGTCTATGCAGCATCTAATGGTTCGTGGGGTGCTCCTTTTCAAGGTGCAGTTCCTTATCCTACCATTGACTCCATACCTATATGGCCATCTATTCCTACTGCCTTTCCTGAACTTGCGGGAACAAAAGTCCCTTATCGGGCTTACCCTAACAATGTAAAGGATTTTTTCAAAACAGGAAGGGTATTCGAGAACTCCATTACTGTGGCAGGTAGTACAAGTAAAGGCAATCTAACTGCAACCTTATCTAAAATGAATCAGGATGGCTATATACCTAATTCAAAATTTGAACGTACCAATTTAAGTCTGGGAGGAGGAACCACCCTTGAGAATGGTTTGACTATAGGAGGTAACTTTGCCTATACCAATAGCCTGCAATCCGGGCCTGCGGGTGGAGCAAACAACGCCATTGGAAATGCGTCGGCCTTTGGTCGTACTATGTTTCTTGGACGAAACTGGGATCTTCAGGGCCAACCTTTTGAAAATCCGATTACACATGCGAATATATTTTTTGTGTCCACCGGACAATCTACTAATCCATACTGGAGTACCAAATACGATGGATTTAATGCAAACATCAACCGTGTATTAGCCAGTATCAATGCAAGTTATGACATTTTTAACTGGCTGACTGCATCCTACAAAATTGGTATCAATACCTATAGCCAACGGGATTTGGAATGGTACCGCCCTGGCTCAAGGGGGGGTGGCGGAATCGGAGAAATTACAGAGACAAATACAACATTCACAGAAATAGAATCTAATTTCTTGCTATCTGCCAGTCGCAAACTATCTGATGACCTTGGCCTGAAAGTAGTAATAGGACACAATGTGAATCAACGTACTACACAAACACAAAGTTTTCAGGGGTCAGGCATGATTGATTTTGACATTCTTGATCTTGATAATACCAATAGTGTGATTCCGTTTGGTGGCACCTATCAGAGACGTCGGTTATATGGTATTTTTGCCGATGCAACCCTGAGTTATCGGGATTATGCTTTCTTGACAGTAACAGGACGTAATGATTGGTCGTCAACCTTACCGAAGTCTAACCGAAGCTTCTTTTACCCAGCAGTAAATGGATCTTTTGTATTTACAGAAGCCTTCGGTATACAATCCAAGATTCTGAATTCCGGTAAAATACGAGCCAGTTGGGCAAAAGTAGGAAATGACGCACCACCTTATTCGCTTTTCCCAACCTATCAGTTAAATCTGGGAGCCAGCTCAAATCTCATAGGTGCACTTCCTGACAATGATTTTCCATTCAAAGGGATTCCAGCAGCTACTCTTTCCAATACAGATTATAATCCTAATCTGAAACCGGAATTCACCCGCTCTGTTGAATTAGGGACAGAATTAAGATTATTAGACAATCGGTTAGGTATAGATTTCACGTTCTACCATACTAAAACTACTGAACAGATTGGCTTTCTTTCACTCCCCCGTGCCTCAGGATTCAACTTCCTACTTACTAACTTCGGAACAATGACTAACAAAGGGGTTGAACTTGGCCTTGATGTGACTCCGATCTCTTTAAGTAATGGATTCAGATGGAATATTTATGGCACCTTTACTAAAAACGTAAATCGCGTAGATAAGTTAGTAAGTGGCCTGCAGGAAATAGAAATCCAGGGATTATTTGGTGGTAGTGTAGTCCCAGTATTACGTCCCGGCTTACCTTATGGTGTAATTCGCGGTAGTGTCTCTGCGCGAGATGAAAATGGAAACTTACTGATTGACCCATCCAATGGCCAACTAATCAGATCATCCACTCCAGAGATTATAGGAGATCCCAATCCCGATTTTATCATCGGGCTCACCAACTCATTCACATGGAAAGGAATCACCTTAGGTGCTGTATTTGATTATCGTCAGGGCGGCGACTTGTATTCTACCACTGTCCAAGCAATGTTGGGCCGCGGTGTAACCAAAGATACAGAGAAAAGAGAAATGAATTATGTGATTCCAGGGGTATTGGGCGATCCGAATACACAAAAACCTCTGCTTGATGGTGAAGGAAAGGCCATTCCTAACAACATCCAGGTAGAGATGAATGATCTATACTTTGGTGATACATTTGCCGTAAATGGAGCTGATGAATGGAGTGTTTTTGATGCTACTACTATTCGCTTACGCGAAGTGAGTTTAGGCTATGAACTTCCCAAACAACTTATGCAAAAAACTCCATTTGGTTCAGCAAAAATTTCTTTTACCGGCCGTAATATCTGGTATAAAGCTCCCAACTTTCCTAAATACACTCGATTTGATCCTGAGACCAGCACCTTTGGAAGCTTAAACATACAAGGATTTGAATACAGTACAGCACCTTCTGTGCGTCGCTTTGGAGTCAATCTGAGATTAACTTTCTAGACACAATTATTTTCTATATATGAAAAAGATCGTTCGATATATACAAATACTGATGTTTTCGGCAGTAATATTTTTGGGAGCTGGTTGTGAAAGCAACTTTTTGGATATTAATAAAGATCCTAATAATCCAACTGTCGTTCCTTTACGTCAGTTATTGCCTTATGCTCAGCTCAACATAACCAACTCATTAGGCATAGGCCCATCGGGGCTTTCAGAACCCCTTTCCAGCTTCTCTCATCAGATTGTGGTTAGAGACAACTGGAATAGCTATTTCATTGTAGGAGATGATTTTCCTATTCAACAATCCTGGGATAACTTATATGCAGGTGCATTCACAGATATCCGCCAGATTATAAACCTCGGCACAGAACAGGAAGCCTGGCAGTTTGTTGGTATTGCTCAAATATTAAAAGCCTATGCAGCAAGCGCTATGATAGATGTGTGGGGGGATATTCCCTATACAAATGCAACGCTTGGAGCAGAAAACCCTTATCCGGAATTTGACGCTGGTCAAGAGATTTATCCGAAGCTATTTGCTTTGCTTGATGAAGGTATTGCTAATCTGGCAAAAACATCCTCTCTGTCAACAGGAACCAGTGATTTATTTTTCAGTGGGAATACAGATCGTTGGCGAAAACTAGCCAAAACCCTGAAACTCAAATTATATAATCAGATAAGACTAACCAGTCTATATGACGATGCTGCAGTCAAAGCATTGATTGCAGAAGGAGATTTGATGAGTGCAGCTTCCAATGATTTTGAATTGCGGTATGGTAGCACTACAGCTCCTGAAAACAGACATCCTTCATTTATCCAGGAATATGTACAGGGTCCTCAGTATAATATAAGTCCTTACTTCTATCAGATTATGCAGGGAAAGAGCACACTCAACCCAATCTTATCTGGCATTGAAGATCCTCGTATACCCTATTATTTCTTTAATCAGCTTACACCTGCACAACCTGCACAGAACCCTGTCTCCTACCGAGATGGAGCATTTTTGTCTATATGGTTCGCCTCTTTAAACATTGACCCCAATGAAGGCTTTGACCAGGATCAGTCACAAACCATGCTGGGTTTATATCCAGTAGGAGGAAAATATGACGATGGAGAAGGAGGTGTTGTGAATCAAAGTAGCGGATTACAGGGAGCTGGTTACCAACGGCTCTTTACCTATGCTAATAGTCTGTATGTACGAGCCGAGTTAGCCCTCACTAAAAATACCGGAGAGAATGCAGAGGAGTTGTTTGAACAAGCCATAACAGAATCATTCAAAGAGGTAAATCAGATTGCAGACTTGGCAGGTGCGCCTACATTGTCTACTACTGAAATCAGCAACTATGCTTCACAGGTATTGGCTTTATATACAGCTGCGAATACAGAAAAGAAACTTGAGTTGATTTTGACAGAAAAATGGATTGCCAACTTCGGATTTGGATTGGAGGCCTATAATGACATTCGCAGAACAGGTTATCCCAAACCTTTTGATCCCAACACAGATAACAACCCTTTTACAGTCCTTAACAGAAGCTTTATACTCTCTCTACCCTATTCGGTCACAGACTTACAAATTAATCCTAATGCTCCTGCACCAAGAAATATTGCCACAGATAAAGTTTTCTGGGATGTAGACTAACCTTTCTCATAATCTAACTTTTATACTATGAAATCAACATCTGCTTACTATATAATTTTACTCGTAACTTCACTATTCACTTTCTCCTGTCGGGATGATGACCGTATTCGCATACCTCAAGTTGAAGAAGGTGTTAACATGCGTATTATTGTTGATACAGACAAAAGTGACTTCAGTAGTGATGATCTCAGTAATTCAGCCATTGAGTTTGATGCTTATTCTATCAATCAAAATCTAAGTACCGTACAGTTTATCGGAGATTATATTGATGCCAGTGCAGAAGATACCATCACAGGCAAACTAGTGCTTTCTTTATCTCAGGCTGACTTTACGAATGGAAAAGCCAGAGGTGTAATCACAGCTACTCAGGTTGCTACAGCATTTGGTTTACCAAATGGCATTGCCGATATGGGAGAAGATGACGAGCTGATCTTATATCCTACTGTCACTCTTACAGATGGTCGGGTTTTCAATATCGATAATTCTGCTCCCAGCATTGGTGGTGGAACTAATTCAAGTTTTACAGTAATTTTTGGTGCTGTTGTAAAATAAGCTAGTACCCATAATCCTAAATGCAAGTAAAGGTATACGACTGCCCTTTACTTGCATTTTTTGTTTTGCGCATAGTTCCCGATAAAACTTTTTTGCAAGGGCACAACAACATCATCGTCCAGTAAACAGATTGCTTTTTATTCACAACATTTTTGTGTTTGAGCATAACTCATTGCAATTTTTATTTTGACCAGATTTCCGATCTTTTTCACTTGCATATAGTTCAACACACAGATTTCTGTAATGTAAAATCCGATCAACTTCTTTAGTCCAACAAATTATGGGTAGAATAAATGATGTTGTCTACAAGGTTACTTGTTATTACAAGAAGATGTATAATCATAAACTGAAAGATATTTAATAGTTAAAATTGTACTTCCTATTATTCACAGGTTAGTTTATTAGTTCATTTAGTGGTTTACTGTATTATAACCTTTTACAACCCACACAAAACTTTTTGAAAAGAAGGCGTTTTATCCTACCTTGCATTGTTTATAATAATTCTAAATACCAATCCAAAGTTAAACGCCATTGGAGTCCATACAGATTAAAACCATAGCAGATTTACGTAAAGGTGAAACAGCTATCATATCTAAGATTGTTGATAATGAGTTGGCATTGAAGCTTTTGGAAATGGGCTGTCTGCCAGGGGAATCTGTTACGCTTCAACATATAGCACCATTAGGAGACCCTATTTGTATTCGGGTTTCCGGGTACAGTTTGTCATTACGCAAGAGGGAAGCTTCAGCAATTCAACTAGATAATGGCAAAAGTCATTCAGGACCATCCGATAATCATACTTCTGTGAAGGAAACCTCTAACTGGGTTTCATAATTTATTTAGTTATTTAGCTTGTTGTACCTGTGAAGTCTCATTATAAAATAGCATTAGTAGGAAATCCTAATGCTGGTAAGTCATCATTATTTAATCAACTAACGGGTTTAAGTCAGAAAGTAGGTAACTTTCCTGGTGTTACCGTTGATAAAAAAACCGGAACATGTCATCTCAATGATGTACATACTGCTGAAATAATTGATTTACCTGGTACGTATAGTCTCTTTCCAAAATCGCCGGACGAGCAGGTTGTTACAGATATACTTCTTAATCCCAAAGATGAGTGGTATCCAGATATGATTATTGTAGTAGCTGATGCCTCTAATCTCAAGCGTAATCTGTTGTTATTTAGCGAAGTAAAAGACTTAGGAATCCCTGTTATGTTGGCACTCAATATGATGGATGTAGTAAAAAAATCTGGTTTCCACATAGATCTTTCCTCTTTACAAAATAGCTTGGGAGTGGCAGTTATTACAACCAATGCACGTAGTGGAGAAGGAATTAAAGAACTAAAACAGCAAATTATTACTACTCTTTCAGAAAAGAAACTACAATTATCTTCAGAAATATTTGTAGATACTATTCATTTTCCGGAAGGTCTTACACAAAATATCCGGGCAAAGTTTGCTCTGCCTAATGACTACACAGCAGTCCAGTATGCCCATCAGGCACAGGATGCGCGCTTTCTGGATGATTACTCCCAACAATTTCTTGAGGAACAGCGACAAAGATACGGTTTTCAATCCCGCCAATGGCAAACAGAAGAAACATTAGCCCGCTATGCTAAAATTCGCCGGATTGTAGCTGATGCAGTGCATAAACCTGCTAACTCTAAACAAAATCCTCTCACCACGCAACTAGATAATATACTACTACACAGAGTCTGGGGATTTGTTATCTTTTTTGCCATTCTATTTTTCATCTTTCAGGCAATTTTTGCCTGGGCTCAATACCCGATGAATTTTATTGATGCAGGTATTGCTCAATTCACAGGATGGCTACATTCTGTATTACCCCAGAGTATGCTAACGGATCTGCTTACAGATGGCCTTATTGCAGGTGTTGGAGGTGTACTTATTTTTATTCCACAAATTGCTATCTTATTTGCTTTTATCAGCATCTTAGAGGAAACAGGATATATGGCACGTGTGGTCTTTATTACAGATCGTATCATGCGTACTTTTGGATTGAATGGTAAAAGTGTTGTACCACTTATTTCCAGTGTTGCCTGTGCCGTTCCTGCTATTATGGCTACCCGTAATATAGACAACTGGAAAGAACGTCTCATTACCATTATGGTCACTCCGTTAATGAGTTGTTCGGCTCGAATACCTATTTATACTATTCTGGTAGCGCTGGTTGTACCTGAACAAAAAGTGTTTGGTATATTTAATCTTCAGGGTATTATATTAATGGCTCTTTATCTGTTGGGCTTTGTTGCAGCACTTGTTTCTGCATGGATTATGAAATTTTTCCTTCAGCGGAAAGACCGCAGTTTTTTGATCATGGAACTTCCTGATTATAAAACACCCAGATGGGGGAATGTTGGCTTGACGATACTGGAGAAAGTAAAAACATTTGTATTTGAGGCAGGCAAGGTAATTGTTGCTATTGCCATTGTACTATGGGTACTGGCTTCCTATGGGCCAGGTAATCAGATGGCTGAAGCAGAAAAAGTTGTTCGGAGCCAGGCTAAAGAATCGACAGAATTGGAAGATCGTGTTGCAGCAGCAAGATTGGAAGCATCCTATGCAGGTCATTTTGGTAAATTTATCGAACCGGCAATACGTCCGCTGGGATATGATTGGAAAATAGGGATTGCCTTGATCAGTTCATTTGCAGCTCGGGAGGTTTTTGTTGGAACATTATCTACTATTTATAGTGTAGGCAGTGAAAGCGAAGATATGACTACTATTCAGGATCGGCTTCGCTCTGAGGTTAATCCCCAAACAAATGGTCCTATGTATACACCAGCAGTAGCTTCCTCACTTCTTCTCTTTTATGCGTTTGCCATGATGTGTATGAGTACTCTCGCAACTGTATATCGTGAAACCAAAGGGTGGAAATGGCCTATCATTCAGCTTGTATATATGACAGGTATTGCTTACCTGTCTGCTTTTATTGTGTATACTATTTTAAAGTGAAATTTTAAAATTTTATGAAAGCAATCTGGAACGGACAAATTATTGCAGAAAGTGATCAGACTATAGTTGTAGAAGGGAATCATTATTTCCCTCCTCAATCAGTTCGAACAGAATTTTTTATACCTAGTTCAACTCATACTACATGTCCATGGAAGGGGATTGCCTCTTACTATACGCTAGATGTTGAAAATAGTCAGAATAAAGATGCTGCCTGGTATTATAAGGAACCTAAGGAAGCGGCCCAACAGATAAAAGATTATATAGCGTTTTGGAAAGGAGTAAAAATAACAGAATAGTTTATCCTGGTTTATTCTTACTTATCTATTAGCCATTATTATGTAGAAGTACTTGTGTGTAAAGGTTAGATTGGCCTATTTACAGTTTGTTATCTTGTATTTCTATGATTAAAGTAGAAAAGGTTACCAAATACTTTGGCAATAAAGCTGCTGTTAATGATGTCTCCTTTGAAATTTCTATAGGGGAAACATTGGTTTTACTTGGAACAAGTGGTTCTGGAAAAACAACCACACTACGAATGATCAATCGCCTTATTGAGGCTGACAAAGGTGATATTTTTATTTCTAATCAATCTATATATTCTCAATCTCCAGAGACACTACGAAAAAATATTGGCTATGTAATCCAACAGGTTGGATTACTTCCTCATTATACTATTGCAGAAAATATTGCGATTGTCCCTAAATTATTAGAGTGGAAGAAAGAAGACATTCAATTGCGAATATATGAGTTACTACAAATGTTTTGTCTTCCAGAGTCCATTCTGACATATTATCCTTCTCAACTTAGTGGTGGTCAGCAACAACGGGTTGGTTTAGCAAGAGCTCTTGCAGCCGATCCTCCTATTTTATTAATGGATGAACCTTTTGGTGCTTTAGATCAATTAACCAGAAATGCCATTCGTAAGGAATTTAAAACACTAGAGGCACTCAAGAATAAAACTATTGTATTAGTGACTCATGATATACAGGAGGCATTTGAACTTGGTAATAAAATAGGAATAATGGACAATGGGCAGATCCAGCAGATGGGTTCTTCTCAAGAATTACTCTTAACGCCTTCCCATGATTTTGTGACCAAATTTTTATCAGATCATCGGATGATCTTAGAAATGAAAACTGCAAAGATAAAGGAATTTTTTCCATTTGAGCCAGTACCCTTCCCATTATTAGATCAAATAGAAGAGATCACAGCAGATGCTTCTTTATGGGATACATTGCAAAAGATTACCGCTACAAATTATAAGAAGACTTCATTTCTGAAAATGAAATCAGATAACAAATGGTATCTTGTGGATACAGAAAAAGTGTGGCAAAAATTCTACATAAATAATTGTTTGGGTAATAGAGACAAACAATAACTCTTTAGTCTTATTCTATAAGCCTACATTTTTAATAATTTAATGATAAGGTTATTTTTTATTGCTGGACAACTAAAAATTTGTACTATTTCTTCTTCATAAACTATGCTTATGACTTACTATAGAATAAATTTGACAACATTTTCTTAGTAACCTCTAACAGAAGGGAGCTTTAGTACTGTCTGGTGGTATTATTGGATTAAATTTTTCTTATATCTTCAGATTGCTTGATGACAAGTGGCATAAACATTCTAACATTAGTGGATGGTTTTCCATTAAACCTTTTCAAATAGCAATCCTATTCGTATTATCTAGTTCCTATTCGCCAGCTTTTGTTTCTTTGAACATTCTCGTTTACCAATTCTCCCAATTAAAGCATTAAGTATGTTATTGCACTATACAGAGAAAACGTACCTAATGTATTTATGTGCATTAAGATGGAAAAATTATATTCTAGTTTATTTGCCATATATAGGAACAGCCTCAGAAAATTACCAATATCATCAAAAAAATAGTAATGTCTCTTATTGTTAGATATTTAATATAAAATTAAGAATCAATGGGATACTCATAGAAATCCTTTTTTATTCATAATAATTAGAACTATTGTGCTCTTTTAAATCCAAAAATTATCTTTAAGTTTGTATGAACCTTCTATTAAAATATCTTTGAGTTTTTATAAAAGCTTTATATGTCCTATACGTTTACCTATAAGCTCTTTAAAAGACTAACTTCCGTTTGGGTAATAGTAGTATGAAACCAAATGTGATCAAGGCATTATTTTTACTACAGATTAGTAAAATACTTACTACTTATACAACCTCACTTCTTTGCTTTACGTATATAGTTCGGAAAATACTATGTAAAAGAGGAATGTGTGGTTCTAAGTGATTATATCTATAAATTTCTTTGTGTAATAATCTGAGCTGTGTAGCCTCATGGTTTGTTTAACAAACCTTTTTTATATAGAAATGGAATATCAACTCAAAACCCCAATCATCTTCATTATTTTTAATCGGCCTGATACTACAGAAAAGGTTTTTAATGCGATACGAGAAGCAAAACCTAAGCAGTTATTGGTTGTGGCAGATGCGCCTCGACCAGATAGGCCGGAAGATATTGAGAAATGTGCTGCTACACGTGCAATCATTAATCGCGTAGATTGGGACTGTCAGGTCCTGACCAATTATTCAGAAGTGAATCTGGGAGCCGGTAAAAGACCAGCCACTGGTTTTGACTGGGCATTCAGCATAGTAGAAGAAGCTATTATTCTTGAAGACGATTGTCTTCCAGATCCTAGTTTCTTCAGATTTTGCGACGAATTACTGGAGCGTTACAGATATGATTCACGTGTTATGTGTATCTCCGGACAGAATGTACAGTTTGGTCAAAGCAGAACTCCTTACAGTTACTATTTCTCGCGATATAACCATGGATGGGGATGGGCAACCTGGCGTCGTGCTTGGCAACATTTTGACTTCCAAATGAAACTTTGGCCAGAGGCTCGGGAGAACAATTTGCTAGCAAGTGTTTTCGAAAATGAGAAAGGATTAAAGAGCTGGACGGATACTCTTCAAAAAACATATGAAGGACAATTACCGGCCTGGGATTATCAATTTACGTTTGCGTGCTGGATGCAGAATGGGCTTAGTATATTATCAGATGTAAATCTGATCTCTAATATTGGCTTTGGCGAAGGTGCTAGCAATACTATGGATACACATAGTCCATATAATGCTGCCAAGACTTATCCAATGACATTCCCATTAAAACATCCTCCCTACCTGATTAGAAACAAAGAAGCGGATGCTTTTACTGAAAATACATTATTTGATTATCACCCAAGTATACTTAAACGAGTAAAACGCAAGCTACAGAAAGTGCTTTTGTAACCAAGCCGCTATGAAAATCTTACACTTTAATCAACGGGATGACGGAGGTGCAGGTCGGGCAATGATGCGCCTGCATCAGGGGCTACGAGCTAACAAAGTTGAATCATTTGCTTTTGTACAAGTCAAAACCTCAGATGACGAGTGGGTTTCATCGCCACAATCTCTGATTGGTAAACTTTCTGCGAAACTTAAACTTAGCGAACATATTGCGCATCTTCCGCTACGTTTATACCAGGATAAAACGGACGGACATTTTTCTCCGTCTTTTGCACTTGAATCACCTGTAACAGTCATTAAGGAACGTGATCCGGATATTATTCATCTTCACTGGATTAATCACGGATTTATTAACATTGAGGCACTTGCCAAACTGCATAAGCCAATAGTCTGGACACTTCACGACATGTGGCCTTTTACAGGAGGTTGTCATTATAGCAATGAGTGTACAGCATACAAAAACCAATGTGGAAATTGCCCTGCCTTAGGTAGTCAGAAAGAAAATGATCTTTCCCGAACAATCTGGAAGCGGAAAAGTAAAGCTTGGAAAAATCTGAATCTTACAATAGCTGCCCCCAGTAACTGGATGGCAAATTGTGCAAGGGAAAGCTCTCTGTTTGGTGAACTACCAATAGAAGTGATACCTAACGGGTTAGATACAAGTGAATTTAAACCTGTTGACAAAAAAATGGCTCGCCAATTGATGAATCTTCCACAGGATAAACATTTGGTTTTATTTGGAGCGGCCAATGTACAGGATGTCCGAAAAGGTATGCATTTACTATTACCTGCATTGGACAAATTACATAGCAATGGATTAAAAGATAAAATAGAGTTAATGGTATTTGGAGCAGCCTCTACTCAAATGCAGGATGTAGAGTTTAAGATTAATTCTCTGGGACGTCTAAATGATAACATTTCATTGTCTCTGGCATACTCTGCAGCAGATGTCTTTATTGCTCCATCTTTAGAAGATAATCTTCCTAATACCTTGGTAGAATCACTAGCTTGTGGAACACCAGGAGTTGCATTTAATGTTGGTGGAATTCCTGATATTATTGATCATAAACATAACGGTTACCTGGCCACGCCATTTGAACCAGAGTCTCTGGCAGAAGGTATCCGATGGGTATTACAGGCTGATGAGAGTCATGCACTACGTATTAACTCTCATCAGAAAGCTGAACAAATGTTTGAACTCTTATCACAAGCTCGTCATTATAAGAAATTGTACGACACTATTCTCGCAAAGAAAACCGGATAAAAAGAAGGGCTGGTATCTCAATAGTACCAGCCCTTCTTTTTACTAACAAAGAGTATAAATTTATTATTATTTTTAACCATTATTTTTTTTCCATTCCTGAAAACGTTCATCTATTTTTTTCTTCATAAGATCATAGTTCTCCCAGCTATCTTCTACGTGATACATAGTAGGGTATGATTTACATAAAGTAGCGATATAGTCATCTACATAATCCCCTATTAGGTAATAGTCTTCAGAAAAGTCATTTCCTTCCTTATTAAACATATCAGGCCCTAGATGTCCATCCCAGATCTCACTTAGTACAGTACAGCTTATCTGACGATTCTGAAAGCGAAACATTTGAATTTCAGATTCATCTAGAAAGAATTCACTATAGAGATGATTCTCAATCATCCAGCCAATATATATCCCAATATGTAAATATGCTTGCTCGATAGGCAGTTCACTAGGAAACTTTCCCAGAAAGTGCTCTTTTGCCTGATCATAAACAGTAGCAGCCTGAGAGTTTGTCTGATTCTTCATATATAAAGGAATGATTCGAAAGAATGCTAAAATTAACTATTTTCTTTAATACCTTATCTATTAGGTTACGATTCATGTAGCTATTTATCAACTATATAAGTAAGATTAAAGTGGTTTTATAGAAACATTGGGTTCAGATTGCTATTTATATTAACACATTTTTAGTAATTTGGACTTAAGTCTTTCTTTTTTACAATCATAAGTGTTAGTCAATGGCAGTTTTTGAAGCTGTGACTTATTCTTTGCAAATTTTTTTGCAGATAAATGGCAGTGTGTCTTTTTTCTTCTTTTTCTCTTAAAAACAACTCTTTGCACTTCTGGCAAACAGCTAGAATAGGATTGTTTATTGCCGTTTTGGTAGTAAACTCAATTGTATTATCTGCACAAACACCTAATGTGGATACATTAAATGCACAAGCCCAACAGTTACTTGAAAATTCTCCTGAGCAATCTCTGCGGTTAAGTTTACAATCAGTGCAGCTTGCTCTCAAAACAAATTATTTGTCAGGGCATACCAAAGCACTAAATCTGGCAGGACAAGGATATTATCGCCTTAATAATTATAAAAAATCACTTCAATACTTCTCTCAAGCCTTGGATAAAGCCTTGATACGAAGACAAGATCCCGAAGCCGCAGATGCCTACGAATACCTTGGTCAAGCTTACTTTGGCTTTGGAGACTATGACCAATCGCTAAGCCTGTTTTTTAAGTCTTTACGTATTCGCGAAAAAATCCGGGATAAAAAAGGAACGGCTCAATCTTTAACCTTGATAGGTAGTGTATATGAAGCATCAGGTAAACTGGATAAGGCTCTTGAATACTATCAGAAAGCTTTAAAGCTATGGACAGCACTAGAAGATACTACAGGCCTTGCAATTGTATATAACTATCTGGGACAATTATATGATAAACGTTCTGAGTATACACAAGCTCTGGAATATCTAGCAAATTCCCTATCTATTTATCAGAAACAGAAGTCGGAAAGAGGTATCAGTCAGGCTTTGCATTCTATAGGAGAGGTCTATTTCCATCAGAAAAAATATGACTTTGCAATTAATTATTATTTCCGGGCTTTAAAACGGGAACAACGGCTTCAGCTTTTGCATGCGGTAGCACGTAGTTACAACAGTATTGCAGCTTGTTATTATGAAACAAGCAAATATCAACAAGCTATATTCTACTATGAAAAAGCAATTGTGAAAGGTCGCAGGGCACAAACCAGAGATCCTCTGATGAATGCTTATCTTGGGCTTGCTTCAAGTCAGGATGCCTTAAAGAATTACAAAGATGCATATATTAATCATCGCATTTATAGTCAGATTAGGGATTCTATATTCAATGCCCGGACAAATGTTGAAATTGCAGAGGTAGAGGCCAAATATTTACTTGAAAATCAGCAGCAGGAAGTTGAGCTTCTCAGAAAGGAGAAACGTATCAACACAATTACACTGCGAGAAAATAGAAACCTGACATACCTTATGGGTGTATTGCTGGTTGCTCTATTATTTTTAGCCATAGTATTAATAAGCCGTTTCAGAATAAAACAACGTTCAGGTCACTTACTGGAAAGCAGAAACCAGATTATTCATACTCAAAATGTAGAATTGCAGCAGACTAATCTCAAATTAACTGAATCAGAAGCTAGCTTGCGAAGTTTAATTGCTACCAAAGACAAGTTCTTCACAATTGTTTCACATGATTTGCGTGGTCCATTAAATTCATTAGCAAGTCTTTTTCAGGTTCTGATAAACCATATTGACCATTTTGATAAAAATGAGTTGAAGAAGTTTGTTCAGGATATGAATACCAGTGTGAAAAGTGTGTTGGATTTGGTTGAAAACCTTCTTCACTGGTCCCGGACACAACGTGGAGGTATCCGGTATGAACCTGAATTACTAGAGTTGGATCATATAATGCATGAGTTATTATCAACTGTAAGTGTAATGGCGTCTAATAAAGGAATAAACATTCTCTTAGATATCTCCTCAGATATTCACATCTATGCAGATAAAAATATGCTGTTGTTTACATTAAGGAATTTAACTGATAATGCTATTAAGTTTTCTCATATAGGTGATAATGTGTCTATTTCAACAAATGTCAAAGATAATCTGGTAGAAATTGCGATTACAGATAATGGAATCGGTATTTCGCCGAATGATTTACAGAAATTATTCAGAATAGACACCTACCATACAACCAACGGCACTGCTAATGAAAGTGGTACAGGGCTAGGATTAATATTATGTCAAGAGTTCGTAAACAGAAACGGCGGCGAGATAGGAGTTGATAGTATAGTAGGGAAAGGGACCACATTTTGGTTTACAGTACCTGTATATGTACTAACAGCAACAGAAAAATAAATATCTATCGATATCTATCTGTTCCTTAATTCAACAGCAACTAATAAGTTTTTACTATTTTTGCTAAAATTTTTATCAAACAGGTGCTCTATGTCTGAAGTCATTGCCAATAATATCAAATATCTGCGTAGGACTATCGGGTTAACGCAGGAACAGTTTGCCCGTAAGATTGGAATAAAACGATCTTTGTTGGGAGCCTATGAAGAAGGTAGAGCAAATCCAAACCTGGAAAACCTTACTAATATAGCCAAGATGTTTGGCACTACAGTAGATAATCTGATAAAGAATGATATACGGAACTTACGCGAAAAACAAGGTATTCCGATCCCTCAGCCTGCTCCACAATTAATGGAGCCGAATGATCCTACTCCACCTAAGCCTTTGGCATCTATTATTGATAAATATTATCAACCACAATCAGATAATCCAATACTTACTCCTTCATCATTTACATCTACACAAAAAACGGAGCCAGTAAACACGCCATATACACCTCCGGCTAATGATCTTTTTCAAAAACCACAACCTTCCATATTTCAGAAAAGCCTGAATGAAGAAGTTTTCTGGATTGCACATAAAGATATAGCAGGCTATCTGACAGGTTATGCCTATAAAGATTATCTTGAAAAGCTTCCACAAATTTCCATCCCTACTCTACCAGCTGGAAAATATCGGGCGTTTGAAGTTGGAAGCGATTTTCCTGTAATGGGATCTACTGTCATTGGCGAATTTACCCCAAATTGGTATGACATTCGTGATGGACAGCATTATATCATTGTCTTACACAAACAAGGAGTTTTGTATAGACGCATTTATAATCATGTTAAAATAAAGGGAACGATCTTATTACTGTCTGACTCTGCTGCTATTCCTACCATTGAAGTGCCAGTAAAAGACGTATTGGAACTATGGGAAGCACGCCAATATATAAGTTTATCTATGCCAGAGCCCAAAACCTCTTTACCATTGGAAAGACTAACTGCATTAGTGGCAGAACTGCAAAGAGAGATAGAAAGCCTTCAAAAGTAATCAAAGGCTTTTTTCTATCTCTCTTGCTACTTTCTGCGATGGCTTTCGAGTTCCTGCTGTAAGAGATCTATTCTTTTTAGCATTTCATTTTCTTTTATTTTTTGCTTGTCAAGTACTTTCTGCATAATCTTCTTTTGAGATTCAATCAAAGCATCGGCACGGGCTTTCTCTTCTTGCTTTGTACGTTCAATCTCTGTGTTCTTTACCTGTAATTCTTCTTTTGTGAGTTGAATTTCTTCCAATGTTGCCCTCAGCGTTTCTTCCTGTTGGCGCAATTGTTCCTCATTAGTGTGAGCTTCATGTAATAATTGTTCTATCTCAAGCTGTTTTGTTTCCATTTCCTTTCGGGTTGTTTCCAACAACTCCAGACTATCTATAAGATCATTTTCCCTTATTTTTGATTGGGCATACAACTCTTCCATTTCTCTTGTTTTTCGTTCCATCTCTTCTTGTGTTGCTGCTAGCTCTTCCATGTTCTGACGCATCTCTTCTTCCTGACTACGCATTTGCTCTGTTTGCCATTGGGAGGCCTCCAGCAGTTGTCGGGTTCGTTCATTGACTCTTGTTGTGGCAATGGTCGAGGCTATACTTTCTCCTACCTTTTCCAGAAACTCCCGCTGATAAGTTGGAATCGCTTCAAATGAAGCTATTTCTAAGACACCTTCTACTTTATCATTTACTCTAAGAGGAATAATTGTTAAACAGGTAGGATTTGCTTTGCCTAATCCAGATGTGATTTGTATGTAGTCTTGTGGAACGTCTGTTAGGTATAATGTATCCAATTCCTGTACAGCCTGTCCAACCAGACCTTCTCCTATTTCAATCCTTTTTTTGAGATACTTCTTACGTTCATATGCATAACAGGCAACCAGTTCAATAAATCCTTCCTGAGTATTCTCTTGCTGGACTAGGAATAACCCTCCCTGGTTTGCATGAATATATTTTATCAACTTGGAAATTAATATCTCATAGAGTCGATTTGTATCATTACTTTCTTTCCGCAGGATATCTGCAAACATGGCAAGTCCATCTGATACCCATTGCCGCTGCTGATTTATACGTTGATTATCTTCTACTTCTTTAATATAGCTATTCAGTTTTTCTTCTTTTTCCTGTAAGAGCAGCTGTTGAGTTTGCATTGTATCGATAAACTTGCTACTACTCTTAATAGTATTCTGATGACTTTTTTGTAATATATACAACCCTGCAGAAAGTACTATAATACTAGCAAAGGCATATAAGAAAATTTGTCCGGATGTTTGAATAAAAGAATAATCCACTCCTGTTTCGACCCAGCCCCCACCAATATGAATAGCCAATAAACAGAGAACATGAATGCCTAGTGTGAATGTAAGCTTCCATCTTTCAGATAAATCAAATAATAACCATGGAATAATCGTAATAACAACCATTACAATCAACAACCCAGTTATATATTCACCATTGGCAGGCTGGAGAAGAATGTATAATACTGTAGTGGATATACTTGTAAACAGACAAGTAAGTATTCTTGAAAATGAAAAGAGTCCTAAAGCATTAAAAGCGACAATCACTCCAAAGAATAAAGCATTAGTAATATAGCCATTTCTAAGTATATCCGAATGATTATAAACAACAAAGATATTAACAAATGAAGCAATAAAACCAATCAATGCAACTGCATTAGAGATACGGATCTTATCCTGTATATATTCAGTTTGTGTTGGTTTAACACCAATACCGACAATTATATTTAGTATATTCATCTGATTGCTCATTTACTTGGTAATCAAAGGGGATCTAGACAAATTTCATGATAACTTACTTCAAATAAGAACCATACACAGTACTTTTATTACACAAATACTATTTATAGCAATTATGTACATTATAGTATTTTATATTGATTTTATTTAACAACTCTTAGTTTAGAGAATTTGTATATAAATGATCATAGAAGAAAGTAGGCCGAAAGAATGAGCTCAACTATTTCTTGTTGACTTACCTAGATAGCTTATAGAAATGTTATCTAGTACAACAAAGTAGTGCGTTGCAGACAAGTGACTTTTAAATTTTAAATCAATAATAAATAATCAGCCAAGCAGTTGTTTAAGCAAAGATTTAACGTACTGCTCCAAAATATGTCTGATAGAAAATGTAATTATGTTTGAGAGCGACTTCCTATAACAGAGACTATTTATACATTAACTGAAATATTACCTGATAAAAAATACGTTTTAGTAAAATACGTCGCTAAATATAGCGTTTGATTAGAATATTTCCGTCTGCTAGTATTTATTAATCTATTATATGTACCTGTTCATTTTTAATGAATGCTAGTATAAATCTAATTCTCTTATCCTTTTGGTCATCATTCATATATTTCTTAAAATAAAATATAAATCTGCTTATAGCTTCACTATTGTTGTTATCTATTTTATTTCTTACATCTGGTTTAGTCTCGCATAGAAATTGTTGTAGATTAAAACCGGAAATATTTTTAATTTACCGTAAAATTATATTTCATTGAGAATGAATTAAGTAAAACAAAATACAACTCTTTTACAGGAAAATACGTTATTCTGATACTCTTGTTGAGCTAGTAGCAAATATCGGGTTTCATAAATCCTCTATCTTTATTTTTTATTAATCATCTGTTATTTCCATAGAGTATGATCGTGAAAAAATCGCTGTTGGTGCTATTACCTTTGTTAGTAGGCGCCAACTTTATTTATACACAAACTTTTGATAATCAGCCTAAGACTGATCTGACACCTACAAGTGACCAGAGCAAGGTAAGTGTATTGATTGCTCAAATTCTTTCTCAGGGACATTATCAAAAAACAACCCTTAATGACTCTTTGTCTTCTCAGTTGCTGGATAACTATCTGAAAAATCTGGACTATAATCGGATGTATTTCCTTGCATCTGATGTACAAAGCTTTGAGAAGTATCGCTATCAATTAGATAATGATCTGAAAGATGGAAATTTGGCAGCAGCTTATGAAATCTATCAGATCTATAAGAACAGAGCACTAGAACGGGATACTTATGTAGCTAAGATCCTTGAAAAGGAAATGGATTTCACTGTGGATGAGTATTATGAGACAAATCGGGAAAAGGCTTCCTGGCCCAAAAATACAGATGAGTTAAACGACCTCTGGCGTAAGAATATTAAAGAACAAGCCTTACGTCTAAAACTTAACAATAAGAAGTGGGATGAAATTTCGAAAGTAGTAGGTGAGCGTTATAAAAATATAGATAAAATTATTTCGCAAACAACAAGTGAAGATGTGTTCGAAGCTTATATGAATGCATTTGCAGAAAACATCGATCCACATACCAGCTATTTATCTCCAGCACGCTCGGCTAATTTTAAAATAGATATGACTCGCTCTCTGGAAGGGATCGGAGCTCAACTGAGAGAGCAAAATGATTATACAACAGTGACTGAAGTTATTCCTGGTGGGCCTGCATTTAAAAGCAAACAAGTACAGAAAGGTGATCGGATTGTGGCAGTAGCACAAGGTGATGATGGGAAAATGGTTGATGTGATTGGCTGGAGAGTAGATGAGGTAGTAAAACTCATCAGAGGAGCAAAAGGTACTATTGTACGTCTGCAACTATTATCTTCCAATGCTGATGTAACAGCCCCTCCTCGTGAATTACGTCTGGTAAGGGATAAAATTAAGCTGGAAGAGTCTTCTGCTAAAGGTGAAATTGTGCCAATTACACATAATGGAAAGCCTTTTCGCTTAGGTGTGATTCAAATTCCGGCCTTTTATGCAAACTATGAAGACCGTCAGAAAGGTGAAACCAATTACAAAAGCACTACCAATGATGTAAAACGTATTATTGGAGAGTTACAAAATCAAAAGATGGATGCCCTTGTGCTTGATCTTCGTAACAATGGTGGTGGACTACTATCTGAAGCCATTGATCTGACAGGTTTATTCATTCCGGATGGTCCTGTAGTACAGGTACGTAACAGCAATGGATCAATAGATGTATTGAAGGACAATGACAAGTCTCAGGCTTATACAGGTCCATTGGCTGTTTTAATTAATCGTTTTAGTGCCTCTGCTTCTGAGATTTTTGCAGGAGCTATTCAGGATTACAAAAGAGGCGTAATTGTAGGAGAACAGTCTTACGGCAAAGGAACGGTACAAAGCCAGCTGGACCTAAACAGATACATGCAGGGTACAGACAAACTGGGTCAGGTGAATTTGACAATTGCTAAGTTCTATCGTGTAACAGGAAACAGCACCCAATTAAAAGGTGTTACACCGGATGTACAACTTCCATCTGTATTTAGTGCAGCAGAGTTTGGTGAAAGTTCACAACCACATGCATTGCCATGGGATCAGATTCCTGCTTCTAACTTTAAGCCTGTAAACAATATTTCAGAGAAACTAGTATCTGTACTTGAGAAAAATTATGAGAAACGACTGCAATCTGATGCAGATCTGAAAGAGCTACAACAGCAAATTAACGACGCACAGAAAGCACGTTCCAATACAAAGGTATCTTTGCAGGAAGCAAAACGTCGTAAGGAAAGAGAAGAAGCAGAAAAGAAAAACAAAATGCTGGCAGCAGCGGAAGAAGATGTTCAGGATAATCCGGTAGATACAGAAGCTGCTTCTACTAATAGTGAGGAGCCTAAAAAGAAGTTATATAATCTGAAAAAAGATGATTATTTGAAAGAAACAACACGTCTTATTGCAGATTTGCTCCTTGCTGCAAAATAATTGTGGCAAGCAATTATACTACAGACTGGCTTTTTACTACTTTTGGGAATTAAATCAATCTGTTTCGTATTAAACTTTAACATACAACAATTATGATTTGGCTTATTATTATTGGGGTACTGGTAGTAGCAACAATTGTAACTGCGTATACAATTCCAAATGAAAGTATAAACACGAAGAAGTTGCCTAATAACAGACCATAATAAAGTTTATTAAAAAGGCCTGCTTACAAAGCAGGTCTTTTCTTTTATAGCAGACTCATATATATATCTGTGTGTTAGAGAATTACATTACAAATAAAAAACTTACGTTGTAAAGAATTGGCCTTTTATGTAGCACATTGAATAAGAGAACCTACGTTCTTTGTAAGAACATGAAATTTTAAACAGGTTTGTCTCAACTGTATAAGCCAAATGTTCTTCCGTAAAAGTTTTTGTCTCATTTTTTTATTCATTTTGCTTTTTTACAAAGGGTTTGGCCAAACAACCCTTCTGGATAAAACAGCAGAGTACCTCAAACAAAATAATTTTCAGTCGGCTAAAGAAACCATTGAGCTTGCCTCTCAAAATGAGGCAACCAAAAACGATCCACGAACCTGGTATCTGAAAGGCTTTGTATATAAAGAACTATACAAACAAAATCCTGCGGTTGGAGACAATCGGGAAATAGCCGTTCAATCCCTAAGTAAAAGCATTACGCTAGACACAAAAAAAACCTATACAGGTTCATCCGAAACAGCGCTTGAATATCTTTATGGTACTTACTATAATGAGGGTATTGACTTGTTAAATGCCAAGCAATTTGAAAAAGCATTAAAAAATCTGAAGCTCTTTATTGAGTACAGAGCGAAAACTAAGCCAGATGAATTTTATGCAGAGGCACTCTATCATGCAGGCTTTATTTCTTTCTCTCTCAATAAAAAGGCAGAAGCACAGCAATATTATGAGCAAGCTTTACAAAAAGGATATAAAAGTCCTTTGCTCTATGACGATTTATCTCAGATCTATCTTACAGCAAATAATAAAGTAAAAGCTGTAGAAACAATTACTACTGGCAGAAAGCTGTTCCCAGATGATTCAAATCTCCGGACAAGTGAAATAAACTTTTATCTTCAACTAAAGGAATATGCTAAAGCAGAGAAACTCATTGAAGATTATCTAAAAACCAATCCCAGTGATACAGATGCCATGATGGTAGCAGGAAGTGTCTATGAAACTATAGCAAAAAAAGACACTACAAAAGAAGAAGCATATTTCCAGAAAAGATTGGCCATCTATAAAAAGATCCTAGTCAAAGAACCCAATAACTTCCTGGCAAATTATAACATGGGAATTGCCTTTTATAATCATGCTGTAGATTTGATTAATAAGCCAGACGTATACCAGGAAACAATTACCCAGTTCAACCAACGCATTGAAGTAATCTCTTCTCTTATTGTTGAATCAAAGCCGTATATCGAAAAAGCATCGCAACTATCTCCGCAAAATATTAATTCACTAAAGGCGTTGAGCGGTATTTATCATTACCTGAACGACAGGGAACGATTCCAACAGGTACAAAATAAAATCAAGTTACTGGAAAACAAGTATTAAGCGTATTTTGGGTAGATAGTGCTTTGTCAATAAAATGAAAACAATCTTACTAAACATATCAATTTTGCTATACTCTCTTGTTCCCCCTGTCACTATTACCAGACAAGATGGACCGGGAGAAGTAATTTATCGGGTACATAGTATCTATATTTATAACTTTATTAAAGAAATTCAGTGGCCTGACACTTATAACAATAATAATATTGTAATCGGAGTCTTGGGAAACACGGAAATGGAAATAGAATTGAAAAAAATGGCTACTGCTCGTACTACAAGCAGCAGAAAGATAACAGTTAAGCTATTTAAAAATGCTAGCGAAGTTGAGAAGACATGCCATATATTATACCTTGCAGCAGAGCATTCTGATGGCCTTAGTACTGTTTTACAAAAAGTAAAAGGATCTTCAATGCTTGTTATTACAAACAAAGATGGTGCTGCCAAATTTGGAAGTCTAATAAACTTTGTATCTGAAGGAGGAAAACCCCGCTTTGAAATGAACCTTAGTGCATTTGAAAAAAGTCATTTAAAATATACCCAACAATTAAAAACTGTAGCTATCACTGTAAATTAAACTTCAGTAAAACCATTTTGTTATCTCATTCTTGTATTAAGGAGCATTTGCTATACTGTGATACACTTACATTGACTTGTCAATAATCTTGACCAGATACCACATTTTGTCTTTTTGAGTAAAAAAATACTCAATTCGAATTCCGTTATCTGTTCCATTTCTTATATAAACTAATGTATCTTTTTCCTGTACAGATACTTGTGTATAAGCATCTACTTCTCTGGCCGACATATATTTATCTCTTGAAAAACCAATAAAGTACCATTCATCCTTACTGATGATTTCTTTTGACAATTTATCCTCAATGCCCCATTCATAATACGGAAAGGGAAATAAGATATGTTGCTTCTAATAAACAGAATCTTTGCCAAATTTCTGGAAAAAAGACTCAAATACCATCTTAGATTTTGTTAATTCTTTAGTTAAAAGATTTTTAAAATCACAGCTTTCAAGCATGAACGCCAAATAGATAAAAATGATATATCCCATAAACCAGTAAATACTAAAGAGGCTGCCCTATACAAGGCAGCCTCTTTAGTATTTAAGAATTGTAGGTGGTTTGGTACTTGTAACTTCTATTTTTAGTTTTTTACTTCTGTTTGCCGAATGGTTTGTAGAATCCATTTAATAACTCTCTAAAAGCTTCAACTCTTGCAGATACTTCATTGATACGCTTACGCAGCATTGTAATCTTGTTTTTATTTATCTCTTTCAATTGTGCATTGTTAATAACCAGTTCACCACAAATAACTAACCCAGACAATGTTTTAAGATAAAATTTTGAATTAGACAAATCACTCATTGTCCGATAATGAATCCATTCCTGTTGTTGGTTATAAAGAATCGTTTGTTCTCCTTGCCACGCTTTGACTAAGTCATTGTTAATTGGGGCATGCTCCATGTATAGAAATCAGAAAAAATAGTCAAATAAAAACAGTTTATAAAAAGACAGCGGCTCTGCTACCTATATACTCAAAGCTAAATATATTATTTCTTACACACATTATTTTTTCGACGAAACTCTTTAAACTATCTACGAAAAGCGAAACCCAATAATATAAGAATCTTAAAATCAGCAGATTTGGGTCTCCTCAGAATTTTATCTCTAGAAATAATGCATTGTACTAAAACAAACGGTTTCAAAAATAGGTCTTTATTCTTGAAAAAAGCAATTAGTTTATGCAATTTTTCATTGTGGCATTACATTTACGTCTAATTGATCAAGGTTACCTTATCCTATGTCAAACACAGAAAAAATATGTGCATTATGTGAACGGAAAGTAAGCAAGGTCACTTTACATCATTTAGTACCTAAAGAGGAAGGAGGTAGATATACAGAAACGGTTCCTCTCTGTCAACCCTGTCACTCTACAATACATAATCTGTTTAGCAATAAGGAGCTGAAAAAAAACTTTCATACTATCCAGGCGTTACGTTCTTCTGAAAGATTACATGATTATTTACAATGGATCAGGAATACCAGGATTGAACAAATTACCAATAAAAGCAAACGTCGCAGAAAATAAAGTTGATCAAGAACTACAATAGTAAAAAACAAGCTTTCTCTAACATGTTTTATTGCCTACTTTTGTAAAGTTTCCTATCTAAACAGGTTCTATTTTATAAACTGAGGCGTGATTTATTTATCTTTCTGAGATCAAAGCCAACAAATGAAGATAGCGAGCTTACCAATTTGTGGAAAAGGAGCTTTGCAGAGGACATAACACTGCATACAATATATTAGCAATAACACAAAACTACCAGCGAGTCCATTAGCCTTTTGTGTTTTTTATAAATTTAATAAAGTCCTGGTATTTTTACAGCAACCTGTATCCATATGACGCTTGTCGCCATCTGGGAGTTTGTTTCACAACAAGGAGCACACGACAAACTTTCACCCAAACATTACAAAAGTGTAATTCTCACTAACCAAATTAGTGTAACAGCGGCGATATTTACTATTCCTCTGGCTGTTCTCTATTACATCTTATCCATTAGTAGTCTCTTTATAACTGAATATGTCACCTTTATAGTTTTATTAGCCTCTATAGGGCTGAACTTTCTGGGAGAAGCACAGTGGTGGTTTTATCGTGTCTCAAAGGCAGTTCTTTTTCTTGTGATCAATGCCAACATATTTTTTACAGCCTCTTCTCTCGGATATGAAAGCGGATTTCATTTGTTGTATTATGCAGCCTTATTGGGGGTTATGCTATTTTACAACCTGCATAAGAGAGGTTTATTTCTTATACTAGGTCTGGCAGTACCGCTCTCATGCATCGTTGTACTTGAGTTTACAAACTACTCTTTATTCGTTGTGCAGGAGTTGTCTCCCAAGCTTCTGCACTTTATGTATTACCTGTCTTTGATTATCAGCATATCGCTTTCTCTATTATTTGCTTTCTATTTTAATACGTTAACTATACGAGAACAGGAATCTGCTGTTACTGCACAACAACAATTAGAGGCGATATTTGAGAATTCCTATGATGCCATTGCTTTAGTCGATCCAAGGACCAACGAAATACAGGCATGTAATCAGAAAGCCATTACATTGTTTGACTTATCAGATAAAGGACAACTGATAGGAAAAGATAGCAACCTATTTCAAAAGAAGCCGTTTACTTTAAAAGAAAGACAGGAAATCTTAAATACATTAAGACGTTCCAGGCGTTGGGTACAGGAACGTGAATTTATCACAGCTAGCAGAAAGGTTTTTTGGGGAGATGTAGGTATTACTTGGATCAGTATAAAGCGAAAGTCTCTCTATTTAATTCGTATCACCGATGTTACTGAAAAACGAATTGCCAATGTAAAACTTCGTAAAAAAGAGGCTGCCTTACGTGAAGCTCAGAATCTGGCACGAATAGGCAGCTTTGAGTTTGATTTACATACTCAACAAGGTGAAGTATCTGAAGAGACTTACAGAATATTTGATCTGGCACCAGGGCAACCCTTTACGTTTTCACTCTTCCAAGAACGTATGCAACCTGGCTACAGCCTAACTCTGCAGGAAATGCTGGAACAGGCAACACCAGAAGCAGATACTCTCAGAATGGAATACAGAGCTACCCAAGCAGACAGTGGCAGCTTGATTTATATCCAACTGATAGGTAAAATTGTTTTTGGGCTCAATGCCAAACCCCGTCGGATTGTAGGCACTATTCAGGATATCACAGAAAGAAAATTACGGGAAATAGAACTTATCAAGGCAAAGAATCAGGCAGAACAGGCATCTATAGCCAAAGAACAGTTTCTCGCAACCATGAGTCATGAGATACGCACCCCTATCAATGCTATTTTGGGTATGTCTCATTATCTCCTGCAGGATGATCCAAGAGCAGAGCAGATAGAAAATCTGGAGATATTGCAATTCTCTGCTGAAAACCTTCTCCTCCTGGTTAATGATATACTGGATCTGAATAAAATAGAGGCTGGAAGAATCGAGTTTGAGGAGATTGAGTTTAATTTTCGGGAAGCGATTAACCGTGTACAGCAAACACATTTATACAGTGCATCTGAAAAAAATCTTCAGTTTATCTGCGAAATAGACTCTGCAATTCCTACCCTGTTATCGGGAGATCCAGTTCGTCTGGCTCAGGTGCTTAACAACCTGATTAGTAACGCAGTTAAGTTCACAGAAAAAGGATGGGTGAAGCTTGAAGCAAAGATCAATTATGAAGAGAAGAATTTTGTAGATATTAATTTCTCTGTTGAAGATTCGGGTATTGGAATTCCTAAAGATAAGCTGGATGTTATCTTTGAAAGTTTTACACAAGCCAGCACAGATACAACCCGAAAATATGGTGGCACTGGTCTTGGACTTACTATTACCAAACGATTGCTGGAAATGCAGAACAGCATAATTTATGTAAAGAGTAAAGTGGGTTCTGGTTCCGGATTTTATTTCACTTTGCGATTGAAAAAATCTGTCTCTCAGAAGCTATTACCATTGCCTTCAATACCATCTATTACTATACCCGGACCTCAGTCATTAAATGGAATACGTATTCTGATAGTAGAAGACAATGACATTAATCGTATGGTGACAGCCAAATTTCTGGAAAGATGGGATATGGTTTATGATTATGCAGAAGATGGAAGAGCTGCCTTGGAAAAAGTAAAAGCTGAACAATATGATTTAATTCTAATGGATCTGCAAATGCCTGAAATGGATGGTTATGAAGCAACACGTCAGATAAGACAATATAGCCAGGCACCCGTACTAGCCATGACAGCAGCGCCAATCTCTGAGGTTAAAGATAAAATCCAGGAAGCAGGAATGAATGATTATGTATTAAAACCGTTTCAGCCTGAAGATCTTTTCTCCAAACTTTCCAAGTACTCCGATTTTACAGAAAATCCACCAATTGCCATTCAGGAAACAGTTATTACAACTCCCATATCGGCATATAGACCTACATTAAACTATCAGAAAATAGTAAACCTGACTGAAGACAATGTAGAATATAGAAGCTTGTTAACTCATTCTTATATACGGCTGTTCAAACAACTGAAAGTAGATTACGAAACTACCTTGCTGGCAGCAGATCTGGGTCAGCTTCGTTTTATTCTTAATTATATTGAACCACCTTTCACGTTTCTGGAAGTTACAGGGATAAAGGAAGAAATTATGTTTGGAATGAGGTTAGTTGAAAATCCGATAAGTGATAGTAAAATAATAAGACGCACAATAGAACGGGTTCAGTCATATTGTGATATGCTGAGTCAGGAGCTAGAAGAAAAGCTAATGTTGACTAAAATCATCTAAACTTGGGTAAATAGTTGTAAACAAAGGGACTTTCATCTATCTATGTATCAGGAGAAACTGGCTCCCTAATCAACAACCTGCTGGTTTGCCTTACTGGCATCATATTTTTCAGTTTGTTGATTTAAAATTGAAACAAACCCATTAAAACCATGGATTTTGGTAAACTTCCTTCTATTGAAAAGGTTGATTTTACATTACCAATCGATCATACTGCAACTTTGTCTTTATTAAATAAGGCAAAAAATGAAGCCCATATACCCCAAATTTATATAGGATGTCCTGTATGGTCAACAAAAGAATGGGTTGGAAAGTGGTATCCATTGACAGCAAAAGAGAAAGACTATCTACATTACTACTCGCGTCAGTTTAATACTATTGAATTAAATACAACCCATTATCGCATTCCTGATAAAACTACTATACAGCGCTGGTATGAGACATCTGAACCGGGATTTAAGTTTTGCCCTAAATGGCCTCAGCAGATTAGCCATGAAGCGTTATTAATAAATACAGAATCTGCAATCCAGGTATTTGGAGAAAATATTATAGCACTGAACGAAAAGCTGGGAGTCTCTTTTTTACAATTACCGCCACACTTTTCGCCTCAGCAAGCAGATATTCTGGAACATTTCGTAAAGACATTTACCCCAAAAGTACCGTTAGCTGTTGAGTTTCGCCATCCTGACTGGTTTAAGAACAATCCAGAGGTGGCAGAAACTTTTGCAATGTTACAGGAAAACTATATAGGTACTGTACTATCAGATGTTGCAGGACGCAGGGATGTCTTACATATGCATCTCACAACTCCAACTGCTATGATTCGATTTGTGGGCAATGGGCTACATCCAACTGACTACGAACGTATTGATAGTTGGGTGATACGTATAAAATCCTGGTTTGAGCAAGGACTGCATACATTGTACTTTTTTGTTCATGAACCTGATCCAAACACACTTGCTCCTGAACTGGCAGTATATCTGACAAAACAATTAGAGAAGTATTGTCAGATGGATGTGAAAGGACCATCACCTCTCCCTCAGGTAATACAAGGCAGTTTATTTTGAAGAACTGAGCAAGATTTTTTTAAATTTTTGAAGAACACATACTATTCATACTACTACATTTTACATCCTATTTTTTATGTCATTGGAAAATTCATCTGACGCCTACACTTCTACTGAAATTTATACTATTTCAGGTGTAAGCTTATTTACAGACTTTGATATTAGTCTATTCCGCTCTGGTAAACATTTTAAGCTCTATGAAAAATTAGGAGCACATATAATCACTCATAATGGTGTTCAAGGAACTTACTTCGCCGTATGGGCACCGAATGCTGAACGTGTTTCTCTGGTAGGTACATTTAATTTCTGGAACAGAACCACTCACCCACTATATCCCCGCTGGGATGGTTCGGGTATCTGGGAAGGCTTTGTCCCTAATATAGGCCAGGGAGAGTTATACAAATATTTTATTCGCTCACATAACCAAGGATATGAAGTAGAGAAAGGAGATCCATTTGGATTGTTATGGGAGACGCCTCCCAATACAGCTTCTATTATCTGGGACATCAACTATCAATGGAATGATACAGAATGGTTACAGCAACGCCGTGCAAAAGCTGGACAGGTTCAGCCTTATTCGGTCTATGAAGTACATTTGGGATCATGGAAACGGAGCCCGGAAGAAGGTAACCGTTCATTAAGCTATCGTGAGCTGGCTGATGAACTGCCTGCGTATGTGAAAGAACTTGGTTTTACACATGTCGAGTTTTTACCAGTGATGGAGCACCCATTCTATGGATCGTGGGGATATCAGATTACGGGATATTTTGCACCAAGCAGTCGTTATGGCACACCTCAGGATTTTATGCACCTGATAGAATCCTTCCATCAGGCAGGCATAGGTGTAATACTTGACTGGGTACCTTCTCATTTTCCAGAAGACCAACATGGGCTTGCCTATTTTGATGGGACTAATCTATATGAACATGCAGACCCCCGTAAAGGCTGGCACCCCGATTGGAAAAGCCTGATATTTAATTATGGTAGAAATGAAGTAAGAGCCTTTCTCATCAGTAATGCCATTTTCTGGCTTGATAAGTATCATGCAGATGGACTTCGGGTTGACGCAGTAGCCTCTATGCTTTATCTGGATTATTCCCGTAATCATGGTGAATGGATACCCAATCAATATGGTGGACGCGAAAACCTAGAAGCAATTTCATTGATACAAGAATTCAATACTACTGTCTATCAGGAATATCCTGATGTACATACTATTGCCGAGGAATCTACAGCCTACGCAGGCGTATCTCGTCCGGTTTACACAGGAGGACTAGGATTTGGTATGAAATGGATGATGGGCTGGATGCATGATACACTCAAGTACATGTCAACTGACCCTCTTTACAGACGTTATCACCAAGGGCAAATTACCTTTAGCATTATTTATGCATTCCATGAAAACTTTATGCTTCCATTGTCTCATGACGAGGTGGTACATGGTAAAAACCCACTAATTTATAAGATGCCTGGCGATGAGTGGCAAAAGTTCGCAAATCTTAGATTATTATATGGATACATGTTTGCCCATCCTGGGATGAAACTACTCTTTATGGGAGATGAGTTTGCCCAAACAAGAGAATGGAATCACGACAGAAGTTTAGACTGGCACTTGACCCAATACGATTTTCATAAGGGAGTTATGAATGAGTTAAAACAACTCAATCACTTGTTTAAAACAGAGAAGGCATTATATGAACTATCGTTTGATACCAATGGATTTGAGTGGCTTGATTATGGAGATGCGGATAATAGTGTGATCAGCTTCTTACGGAAAGATAGTTCTGGCAAAGAAAAGATTGCAGTTATCTGTAACTTTACTCCTCAAACACATAAATCCTACCGAATAGGCGTACCGGAAAAAGGAACCTGGGTAGAAATATTCAACAGTGATGCCAGAGAATATGCAGGTAGTGATTCATTAAATAGGCACTCTGCAACAACAGAACTTATCATGCATCATGGAAAGCCATTTTCCATCACAATTACACTGCCACCTTTAGGAGTTGTCTTTTTAAAAGAACAATAAGCTATTCTATTACCTGTTCAACCAACATCTTTCAGCATTAGTGTGCTGAAGGATGTTGGTTTTGTGTTTCTTCTGAGCTTTTACTTTCCAGTAATCGACCTTCGATTATTTCTTCTTTCAGCCGTCTCAATTGTTTACGCATAGTCCGCATGCTTAGACGATAGATCCACCATGCAGTCACATAGCCTATCAGAAAGGAGACGAGCATAAAAATCAAAAACCAGACACTGGTTTCATTAAAAAACTCATCAAAAATATGTGGAATCTCCATATATACGACTTTTGTACTATACTATAATTGCCAGAACCAACAGGAAAACTCAAAATAGATGCCAATTTTCTATCTGACTTCTGAAATCCGGACAGTAAGACTTTGCCTATCTGTTTTTTTCGTGTTTATTACAGGAGTCTCAATTACAATAGGAGCAGCTACTCCTTTTGTCCTCATCAGATATGTTCGTACTGCCTGGGCCCTACTTTGAGCTTTCTTCTGCCCTCCATTTTCTTTTGTTACATAGGTAGAAATAAACACAGAACTATTCGGATAAGCTTTCAGGTATCCTTTTAGCGAATCGGTGTAAATTATAAAAGGAAGCCTGGGTGTAAATACATTACCATGGTTTTTGAAGTTGTTCTCAGCAAATGACATATTCATAAATTCATAGCGGATAACATCTTCTTTGGTATCTCTACTTAGTAGAAAACGTACCGGCTCTTCAGGAGCTGTAGCTGCTTCAAGATCTGTATCTTCTACCAATGTTGAAGTAATAATTATCTGTTTTGCTTTAATCTGGTAATATTGGACCAGACTATCTCTTATCAAAGCAGCTCTTGCCAAACCAAGGTTTTCATACATTCCAGCAGGTACATTTTTTTCTGAACGTGTATATCTGCCTTCTATTGTCAACAGAAGATAAGAGTTAGGCTTTATATATTTACTTACTTTCTGGAGAAAGAAACGATTTGCAGCAGTAAAAGGCACATAATTACTCGCCAGGCTATACATGAATTGCCCTTCACCGCTTATAATTTCACCCTGACGACTAATCCGGAGACTAGCAGTCGTCCCCAATGAAGAATCTACAAATATCTCTTGCTGACACATATGTCTTATCTCACAGATGTATATGGATCTGGCCCACACTGACCATAATGCAAACACTACAAAACCTACTAAAAATTTAAACATACACCCCTATTTATTACTATTTCAAGCCTGTTCAGTATACTACGAATGTAGATGATTGAAATGGTACAGACAATATCATTTCTGATTAAATATGACTTTTTTACTACATTCATCATAACAAAAATGCATCTACATATTGTTATTTTTACTATAAATGACCATATATTGACAAATGAAATCTTTCCAACATATAAAATACAACAAGACAGAGCCTTTTTATTTCAATTGATATAACAACTTACTAATATAACTCTGCCAATATTTTAAATAGAATACCAGTTACTTTGCTTTTTTTATAGGACTTCTGTAAAACTAATTAAGTGAATTATAGTATTTATGAATCACAAACAAAAATACATTTGCATACATGGCCATTTTTATCAGCCACCCCGTGAAAATCCCTGGCTGGAAGCAATAGAAACTCAAGATTCCGCATTTCCCTTCCATGATTGGAATGAACGCATTACATATGAGTGCTATGCCGCTAATACAGCCTCCCGTATACTTGGACAAGATCAGGATATTGTAGATATTATTAATAATTACTCACGTATTAGTTTCAACTTTGGCCCTACCCTACTTTCTTGGCTGGAGCAACAAGATCCAGAGGCCTACCAGGCTATTCTCCAGGCAGACAAAGAAAGTTTAGATAATTTCTCAGGACATGGCTCAGCCCTGGCACAGGTATACAATCATATAATAATGCCTCTAGCCAATGACGAAGATAAACGCACACAGGTAATCTGGGGTATACGTGATTTCGAGTATCGGTTTCAGCGAAAGCCTGAGGGCATATGGCTTGCAGAAACGGCAGTTGATACAAAAACACTAGAAATTCTTGCTGAAAATAATATCAGATTTACCATACTGGCACCTCGCCAGGCCAAATCTGTACGAGTTATAGGTACTGAACACTGGACTGATGTATCGGGAGATCGAATTAATCCTCGTATTCCTTACTTATGTCGCCTTCCTTCTGGAAGATCTATTGTGCTATTCTTTTATGATGGATTGGTATCCCAGGATGTAGCCTTCAAAGGTTTGCTTAAAAACGGCAAACATTTTGCAGATCGTTTGGTACAGGCATTTCCTGAACATGATCAGGAATCAGCTCAGATGGTACATATTGCAACGGACGGTGAAAGCTATGGACATCATCACCGCCATGGAGACATGGCACTAGCCTACTGCATGACTCATATTGAAACCCACAATCTAGCCAGAGTTACTAACTACGGCGAATTTTTGGATAAATTCCCTCCTACACAGGAAGTTCAGATCTTTGAGAACAGTTCATGGAGTTGTGTGCACGGAGTAGAACGGTGGCGAAACAATTGTGGATGTAATTCCGGAGGTAATCCTCAATGGAATCAGGAGTGGAGAGCGCCACTACGACAAGCACTTGATTGGTTACGCGATGAATTAATTCCTTTGTATACCAAAGCAATGGCAACCTTCGTCAAAGATCCCTGGGATATCCGGAACAAATATATTGATGTAATTCTCAATCGGTCACAGGAGTCACTACACAAGTTTCTCACAACACATCTGAGCCCAAACACTAGTCAGGCAGATAAAATAGTATTTGTAAAGCTACTTGAAATGCAGCGTCAGGCAATGCTGATGTATACCAGTTGTGGGTGGTTCTTTGATGAAGTATCCGGAATTGAGACTATACAAATTTTACAATATGCCAGTAGAGCCATCCAGTTGGCAGAAGAAATACAGCCTAAAAATACACCTTCCTTATTGGAGCAAAAATTTCTGGAAAAACTCTTATTAGTTCCGAGTAATGTGTCTGAACTTGGAAATGCAGCAGTTATCTATGAACGAAAAGTAAAACCTGCACGACTGACAATGACCCGGGTTTGTGCACAGCAAGCTATCATTTCCCTTTTTGAAGAGGAGCCAGATCATCAAACTGCTAACAGTTATATTTTTGAAAGTGAAGTATACGATCGGCTGGAAGCTGGACTTCAGAAGCTAGCACTTGGAATAACAAAAGTAATCTCTACACTGACAATGGAAGAAAGTGTAGTGAGCTTTGCCGTATTATATCTGGGCCAGCAAACAATTATTGCCCATGCACGGGAAAATATGCCCTCTGAAGAATTTATGGAAATGCATAGGGTCGTTCGGGAGCTTTTTTCTCTTGGACACATAGGAGAAGTCATTCATTCCATGGATCAGTTTTTCGGTACGGAGCTATTTTCTCTTCCTTATCTCTCAAAAGATGACCAACACAGAGTATTAAAAAAGATTACTCAAAACACACTGGAATCTATCGAAAACTCATTCAGACAAATCTATGAGCATAATTATCATATGATGAATCTGATGAATACGACAGATTCGTCCCTACCAGGCGTATTTAAAACAACTGTTGAGGTAGTAGTACAAGCCAATCTGCGGGATTTGTTTGAATCTGAGCGCCCCAATATGGATGAGATGAGAAGGCTAGCTAAGGAAGTAAAACGGTGGCATATCAAACCTAATCCGGATACAGTTGGTTTTACGGCCGTAAAACGATTAAATCTCCTTATGAAAGAGCTGGAGTCTACTCCTAGTCTGGATCAGGTAAAATACCTGGCGGAGTGGATGCGTGAGCTAAAACAATTTCCAATGACATTAGACCTATGGATATCACAAAATATCTATTTCTTTGTCGGCAACCGTTATTATGGAGAAATGCGGGATCTGGCAAGGAAAGGAGATTCTTCAGCTCAACGATGGCTAAAGTACTTCACAGAACTGGGAGAGCTTCTGGATGTTAAAATTGTTTGAAACAAAAGAGGCTGTTTCTTTTATGAAACAGCCTCTTTTCATTTTACTTTTGTGTTGCCTTGTATTCCGTATTTAAGCCATCCAATACTTCCTGTGTAATATCAAGATTGTTCTGTGCATATAAAATAGCACTTGCCCCTTTAGTATAGGCAAATACATACTTATAAGGCTTTCCTTTAGTGTATTTTTTCAGATACTCAGAGATTCTTTCCAGCAACTCATCTGTTTTCTGTTGCTCTTCTTTGGCCAGATCGTTAGCTAGCTTTTCGCTATACTGTCTTAATTCAGCATCTTTCATGCGAAGGTTTTGCTCAGCAGCCTGTAGTTGCTCTACACTCATAGAATTACCTTTTCTCTGGTAAGCTGCTACTTCATTTTGCAATGAACGAGCTCTTCCATTTACTTCCTGCTCCATTTTCTCTCTACGGCTTTTCAGATTATCCAATGTAGTTTTATAGTACTCATATTTGGCCATAAGAGTATCTGTGTTTACATACGCAATTTCAGCCGCAGCGGCAGAAGACAGCGTATCTTTCTTTAAATCTACCAATTTAGCTCCTTGCCCGGAAGTATCTGATTTTTTAAAGTGTAAAAAGTATAAGACCGCAACCGCAACCAACAAAACAATGTTTAATGCAAGTGATAAATTTTTCATGAGCAATATTTTTTAGAATAGTGTAGTATCCGCATGCAAATGCATTACAGGAAAAGAATAAAGTTTAAAACTGTTCAAAGATAAAGAGACAAACGCAAAAATCAGAATTTGAACAACTGAACTCGTCAAGAGAAATCAGTTAGTAGGGATTATTTTATATCCATTGGCTGTGCCAGCCTGTTTTTAGGGAATAAAACATTCCATATTCCAATAGGTTCATTCAATGTATAGTTTGTCAAGCTATCCATAGAGGGATAAGAAGCTTTTAATGCTTCAAAGTCTTTTCTATTTAGTTCTTTCCCAACCGTACCATGACATTGAAGGCAGGTTGTAGAAGCCAATATTACAGGTTGAGAATATAACATATATATCGCATCTTCTTGTTGCACATTCGCATCCATTGGTAGTTTTTTCTCTGCATTATAACGATAGGCATCCCACACTTGCAAAGCAGTTTTGCTTACAGCCAGTCTTTCCGGGCTATTTCGTAGTGCTAACCGTTGAATAGTTATACCATACTGTTTTTTCAACGAATCTACTCCTAGCAACCGAAGATTGCAGACAGAACCCCATTTAACAAGATCTTCTTTGTCAGGAAATCTTTCTAATTGGTTTAGCAATCGCTTATCTAACCAATTTGCTGTCTTTTTACCTTCCCGAAAAGTATTTTCTGTCAGCTGAATAGGTGTGATGTGCATTACCTTCCGGCTTTTCATCTCTTCCGCAATTTTTTTATTATCCAGTTTGGTCCCGGTATTACAAGCTACCAAACCAACACAAAAACCCACAAAGATTCCACAGATATACTTCATATATATGATCAGTTTAGCCAATAAATAGACTGCGAAAATAGTATGTTTTCTCACTCATGTGTATGAATATGTAAAAACAAAAAAAGCGTGAGATAACTCCCACGCTTTCAATATCGATATTTAAAGCTTTATCTTCTCTGTATTTCAGATTTAAGCGACTCAACTTCTGCCAGTAATTCTTCTTCACGTTGAGCAGATTCGTGTTGTTTACGCTCCATCTCTTCCTGAGTAGCCATTAGTTCTTCCATGTTCTGACGCATCTCTTCTTCCTGACTACGCATTTGCTCTGTAAGAATAGTTGATTCCTGAAGGAGCTTTTGTGTGCGAATATTTACTTTAGTAGAAGAAAGTGTAGAAGCAATGCTTTCTGCCATCTTCTCAATAAATTCAATTTCGAAGTCTGCAAAATCATTGAATGACGCAATCTCCAATACTCCATATACCTGATCGTTTACTTTCAAAGGTACAATCAGAATACTACGAGGATTTGCTTCTCCAAGACCAGAAGTAATTGTGATATAATTGGTAGGTACTTCTGTCATATATACATACTCACCTTCCTGCCAAACCTGTCCTGCTAAACCTTCACCTGGATAAATCTTTTGTTCAAGATATTTCTTTTTATCCCATGCATAACATGCTTTTAATTCCAGATAAGGCTCAACACCCTGTATTTCGTCGTTAATAATATAAAGACCACCCTGATTTGCATTAGTATATTTTACCAGGCCAGAAATAATCTGATCACACAATTCATCCAGATCTGATGTGTTTTTGCGTAATACATCTCCAAACTTCGCCAAGCCTTCTGTAGCCCAGTTACGACGTTTATCTTCTTCGGCTACACGTTTCAGGTTATCTCTCATATTAATCAAAGAGTTACCCAATACGTCTTTATCACTCAATGGCTGGTGCTCTACTTTATAATTGCCTTTCCCGATATTTTCAGCAAACAATGACGTTTCTCTCAAACCATTTGCCAGTTTTTCTACCGCATCAGCCATTTCGCCCACTTCATCCCGGTTAAATTTGCGATTTTGTTTCTCAGGAAGTTCACCCAGACTAAGTTTTTGAATAATACCTCGTACATAATTAATAGGAAGTACTATATCACGGCTTAATACAATTGTTGCAATTATAGCAAAAAGGATAACGATAAGAGCTGAAATCATCACAACCTGTCTTACAGAAGAGAAGTTTCCTAATAAATCTTCATCTGACAATACAGCCTCTTTCCCCTTATCAACAATAACCCGGTTCAACATCTCAAGCGCTTTCTGAGAGATTGGTAATACCTCTGTTTCAAGAATTGTGGTTGCATTAAACTTAACAATACCGCCATCTTTCTCGTAATCTTCGAAATCAGCCAAATCTGTCATGATTTGCTTTTCTTTTATCTCTACAGTATCGTATTGAGCTAATACACTATCAACCAAATTCTGCTGAGCTTTAGGCCAATGCTTTTTCAGAGAGTTAATACTTTCTTTTACTTTCGGATAGGCTGTTGCCTGCAACTGTTTCAGTGCATCTTTATCTTCCTGGTTACTTTGCTGATAGATCCAGTTAGTGATATATCCTTTGGAACTGATAATAACATTCCGCAAATCTCTTAACGCCAACGTTGAAGGATCAGCTACTTCAATATTATGTTGAATAATAGAAGCGCTTTTGTTTAGTGTCCAAAGACTGATCACTGCATTGACAACAAACATAATTGTAAGCAGTGAGAACCCTCCAATTAACTTTTTCCGAATAGACAAATCTCTAATATTCATGACAGACTGAAACAGTTGATTTTGATATTATATAGCTCATAATTTTCTTTCCTATCCGAAATATCATTATTATTTAGATAATAGTAATCTGTCCTTAAAATCAGGGGCTTTGAAACGTGTAAGTTTGCCTTATCAATATCACCAAAAAGTGAAACGGCTCTCTTATTGTTTGCTAAAACAAACAAACTCAGCTTATTAAAAAGTAAAGTCCTAACTCCTGCTAATTGCAACTCTCAAGGCCACCAACCGGCACTGATCAATATAAATCAATGAAAATCAACAACTTAGTCACAAATAAAAAAACAGGTAAGCTATATCAGAATAGCTTACCTGTTTCAAAAAGAAGAAGTTTCTTACACGGAAAACTTTTTTGCTACTGTTAACAACTGTCCCGAACTATCAGAAAAATCTCTCTCATAGAAAAGATACAGTTTTGAAAATCAAATATTTAGTGCGCGATTTCCAGTTGCAGCCAGACAAGCTTCTTTAAATGCTTCTGTGTATGTTGGGTGAGCATGAGACATGATACCTACATCTTCTGCAGCAGCTCTAAACTCCATAGCTACTACAGCTTCTGCTATCATGTCTGCTACACGAGCACCTATCATATGTACGCCTAGGATTTCGTCAGTCTCCGCATGAGCCAATACTTTTACCAAACCATCGGTATCCATGCTGGCACGGGCTCTGCCTAAAGCTTTGAATGGAAAAGTACCTGCTTTATAAGGAGTGCCGTTTGTTTTCAATTCTTCCTCAGTATATCCTACTGCTGCCACTTCCGGCCATGTATAGACTACTCCAGGTATCAGAAGATAATTGATATGTGGATGTTGTCCTGCAATTGTTTCTGCCACAAATACACCTTCTTCTTCCGCTTTATGTGCCAGCATAGCACCACGAATCACATCTCCAATAGCATAGATATTGGAAACTTCTGTCTGAAGATGATCATTTACAGCGATTCGGCCTCTTTCATCCGTTTTCAATCCTGCTTTTTCAAGTTCCAGACCATCTGTATAAGGACGACGTCCTACAGATACCAGGCAATAATCCCCTTCCAGTTCCAGCAATCCTCCCTTGTTATTCTCAGCACGTACAACTACACTGTCTCCTTTGTTTTCTACAGAAGTTACTTTATGACTGAAGTAGAAATCTGCACCTAGTTTACGCATTGATTTCTGTAACTCTTTGCCCATTGTGCCATCCATGGTTGGAATCATAGAAGCGGCAAACTCTACAAAACTCACTTTAGCACCCAAACGAGCATATACAGAGCCTAGCTCGGCACCAATCACACCAGCACCAATCACGATCAGGTGTTTGGGGACTTCAGGTAATTTCAACGCTTCTGTAGAAGAGATAACCCGTTTTTTATCAATTGGCATGCTTGGAAATGACGACGGTTTTGACCCTGTCGCAATGATGATATTTTTAGCAGAGATCTGTTGTTCCTGTCCATCATTAGATTTTACTTTTACAGTATTCTTATCTACAAAAGACCCAAACCCTATATAAGTAGTAATTTTGTTTTTGTTCATCAGAAACTCTACTCCCTTGGTCATCTGTCCAACCACTTCTTCTTTTCTTTTGATCATTTGTCCAAAATCCAGTTGCATGTCTTTAATAGAGATTCCATGCTGAGCAAATGAATGAGCTGCATTATAATAATGTTCTGAAGAATCAAGTAATGCTTTGGAAGGAATACATCCTACATTTAAACAGGTACCACCTAATGCTGAGTACTTTTCAATAATAGCCGTTTTCATGCCTAATTGAGCACAACGGATAGCCGCAATATATCCTCCTGGTCCGGAGCCGATAACAATTACATCAAAATCCATATGTTTTTAATTAAAAATGTAGAATGTAAGAATGAACAAATCTCGTAAAAATAATATGTTTTTATTAGAAAAATCCTTTCAGTTTTCTAAATACAGCCGCATTTTTTCTATCACCTTCCTGTATTCTTCTATAAAGGTTTTTCCTTTGGGATAATCGCCTGTACTATCAAGCGCATCTCCCAACATTTTCTGTGCTGTGATAGCATCTTCCTGATCATAAAATGTATTTGACCATCGCTCAGGCAAATTGCTGGAAGAAGCTACTCCCAAGCCATGACTGTAAAATTTCAATGGTGACTGCAAAAGACGGGTATCAAAATAGCTTTGCTGTTTATCTTCGATCAGTTGAAAATAATCCAGTATATAAGATAAATGATCAACTAGTCGCTTTCTAATATCTTCCTTTGAAGCTTTTTTGAGAGGTTTTATCCGCCATTCATTTCTATGAGGCTCTAATAAATCTGTCTCTCCTTCTTCATACTTGTGATCTTCAGAAAATAATAAGGATACTTTCCCTATTATGAATTCAGGAAATTCAGCTGTTATACTAAAATCTCTGGGTAAGGTTAATTCCACTTGCATCCAATCCTTTCCTGAATCTATTTTTTTCAAAACATATTCCTGCATAGGTGTATGTCCTACAAGAGTTATCTGTTCTGTCTTATAGTCATAGAGCCAATTTTTAGATACATAGTCTCCTCCCTGAAAAAGGATAGCATACTCTCCTCTTTCGTATAAACGAATGTGAGTATTCTTAAAAATGGAATCGAGCCTACCCTGAATATTTAGATTATTTAACTGAACATCCTTCCTGCCATTATGTTTGAGTTCTATCTCTTTCATTTCTACCTTCATGATTCGCCAGGAACGACTCAATGTGTCACGATCTTCACTACAGGAAGTAGCCAGAAACAGATATAGAATAATAAGGCAAGGCAATAAGAAATATTTCATCTTATCAAAAGGAGGGAATAGTACAGAAAAATCAAGCCATACAAGATTATAGTAATCTTGTATGGCTCAAAAGCAGCCTATCTGTTAGACTTCTAATAATAAGCGAGTAGGATCTTCAAGGAGTTGTTTTACACGTACCAGGAAGCTTACAGCCTCACGTCCATCAATAATACGGTGATCGTAACTCAATGCCAGATACATAATAGGGCGTATCACAATTTGTCCATCTACTACTACAGGACGTTCCACAATGTTGTGCATACCCAGAATAGCAGTCTGAGGAGCATTGATGATTGGAGTTGACAACATAGAACCGAAAATACCACCATTGGTGATAGTAAATGTTCCACCTGTCATATCATCAATTGTCAGTTTATTTTCTTTTGCTTTACCAGCTAAACGTACAATCTCCGCTTCGATCTCTGCAAAACTCATTTGTTCTGCATTCCGAATAATTGGTACTACCAAACCACGGGGAGAAGATACAGCGATTGAAATATCAGCATACTGGTGGTATACGATTTCATCTCCGTCGATCATAGCGTTTACCGCTGGCCATTCCTGCAAAGCCACACAACATGCTTTGGTAAAGAATGACATAAAGCCTAACCCAACACTATGTTTTTCTTTAAATTTATCTTTGTATTTAGCGCGTAAGTCCATGATTGGCTTCATGTCAACTTCATTGAATGTAGTTAACATAGCGGTCTCATTTTTTACAGCTACCAGACGACGAGCTACAGTTTTACGCAAAGACGTCATTTTCTCACGACGGTCGCTACGCTCTCCACTTACAACAGGTTGTTTTGGAGCCGAAGTTTTTTCAGCTGGCTTGGATACCGACGGTTGCGCATTGTTGGCTGCTACCGGCTTCTGAGCATTCACAGCATCATTTTTTGTGATGCGACCATCAACACCTGTACCCTGAACATCTTCAGGTTTAACACCTTTTTCTGCCAGAATTTTATTAGCAGCTGGTGAAGGTGTACCTGTTGCATATGTTTTATCTCCGGATGGAGCAGTCTGAGTAGCAGGTACAGGCTGTGAAGGAGTAGCCGTAGCCTGGCTTACGGGTTGTGCGCCACCTGCGGTTACTTCAATTTTACAAATCAAACCACCAATAGGCAAAGTTGTTCCCTGTGTAGCTACAATACGCAATGTTCCCGCCTGTTCAGCTGTCAGTTCAAAAGTAGCTTTATCAGACTCGATTTCGCAAAGCAGGTCATTTAATTGCACCTGATCTCCATCGTTTTTATGCCATGTTCCTATTGTTACTTCCGTAATTGACTCTCCAACAGTAGGTACTTTCATCTCTACTGTTTGTCCTGTGGCCGCAGCTGGCTTCACTTCTTCAGCAGGAGTTGTAGTCTGAGCAGTTGGTGTAGAAGTTTTTGGTTGTCCATTGGCTTCATCAATACGAGCAATCAAAGTATCAATCGCAATGGTTTCACCTTCCTGAACTACAATATGTAATACACCCGCAGCAGGGGCATTTAATTCAAAGGTCGCTTTATCAGATTCCAGTTCACAAAGAACTTCATCCATTTGTACAGTCTCGCCATCTTTCTTGTTCCATTTCGAAATAGTTACTTCCGAAATAGATTCACCGACAGCAGGTATTTTGATGTCTAAAGCCATAAAGAATATAATATAGAATGATTAGGTTTCTTAAAAATAGTTATGAAAGAGCTCTTTTGATAATATCTGCTTGTTCCTGAGCATGTACTTTAGCGTATCCTGTAGCAGGCGAAGCACTTGCTTTACGAGCAATCACTTCCATAGCCACATATTTATATGTACGCATTACATATGACCAGTATCCCATGTTCTCAGGTTCTTCCTGTACCCAGCAGATTTTAGCTTTTTTGTCGTACTGCATCAACAAATTATGTACCTGCTTGGCTGGGAATGGATGCAACTGCTCCAATGCTATGATAGCAATATCATCACGTTTTTGTTCCTGACGAGCCTCATACAATTCATAATACAGCTTACCAGAACACAATAAAACTTTCTTCACTTTTTTAGGATCTGCCTGAGTATCTGCAATTACCTCTTTAAAGCTTCCAGTTGTAAACTCTTCCAGCGGTGATACAGCCAATGGATGACGTAACATTGATTTTGGAGACATTACAATCAATGGTTTGCGGAACTCCCATGCCAGCTGACGACGCAATAAATGGAAGAAGTTGGCTGGTTGCGTAACGTTTGCTACTACGATATTATTTTCAGCAGCTAGTTGCAGGAAGCGTTCCGGACGAGCATTTGAGTGCTCTGGCCCCTGTCCCTCGTAGCCGTGTGGCAGTAGCATTACCAACCCATTCATACGTTGCCACTTGGTTTCAGATGGAGCAATGAACTGATCAATCATTACCTGTGCACCGTTAGCAAAATCGCCAAACTGGGCTTCCCAAAGAACCAGTGCATTGGGGTTTGCCATAGCATAGCCAAATTCAAAACCAAGTACACCATATTCAGACAACAAGGAATTATAAATCATGAATTTATTTTTTCCTTCTGCTGTAAAGTCAAGGTTGTTATATGCCTGATTGGTTTCAGCATCATGCAACACAGCATGACGATGGCTGAAAGTACCACGCTGTACATCCTGTCCACTTAAACGAACAATCTTTCCTTCTGCCAGAATAGAACCATATGCCAATAGTTCTGCAGCTGCCCAGTTCAGTTGTTTTTTCTCAAAGAACATTTCCTTTCTTTCTTTCAACAACTTCTCAATCTGTTTTAACGGACGGAAATCTGCAGGAATATTTACTAATTTCTGACCAACTTTTTCTATTACATCCAGACTTATACCTGTTTCCGGAGACTTATCGAAATCCTCCTGAGCTGATCTGCGCAATGCATTCCAGGCTTCTTCATTTTTCTGATAGTAATATGGCAGAGGCTTCTGCTTAACCATATTTAAACGATCCTGTAGCATGTTGCGGAACTCTTCATCCATCTTCTCCGCAAGCTTTGCATCTACATCACCCCGTGTAATCAACTGTTTGTTATAGATTTCACGTGGGTTAGGATGTTTGGAAATAACGTTATATAAAGTTGGTTGTGTAAATTTCGGTTCGTCAGATTCATTATGACCATGACGACGATAACACACCATATCAATAAAGATATCCCGGTTAAAGCGCTGACGATAATCAGCAGCCAGCTTAGCACAAAATACTACTGCTTCCGGATCATCACCATTTACATGTAATACAGGTGCGTCTACAATTTTAGCTACATCTGTACAATAGATGCTGGAACGTGCATCTTCAAAGTCAGTAGTGAAACCAACCTGGTTGTTAATCACAAAGTGAATAGTTCCACCTGTATAATACCCTGGTAGTGCAGACATCTGAGTTACCTCATACACAATTCCCTGTCCTGCCACAGCAGCATCACCGTGAATTAATATAGGCAATACCTTATCATAGTCACTCTGATACAGAACATCGGCTTTTGCACGGGAATATCCTTCTACTACAGGGTTAACTGCTTCCAGGTGAGAGGGATTAGGAGCTAGTTTTAACTGAACTTTCTTTCCTTTTGGCGTTTCGATCTGAGAGGCATATCCCATGTGGTATTTCACATCACCATCGCCCATAGTCAGGTCAGGTGTATAAGCGCCTTCAAATTCGTTAAAGATATTTTCATAGGTTTTACCCATGATATTGGCCAGGATATTTAAACGACCCCGGTGAGCCATCCCAATGATTACCTCATTTACGCCTTGTTCCGCAGTCTCACTGATAATCGCATCCAAAGCAGGAATTGTAGTTTCTCCACCTTCCAGTGAAAAACGTTTCTGACCAATATATTTTGTATGCAGGAAGTTTTCGAACACAACTGCCTCATTCAGCTTGGTAAGAATACGTTTCTTCTCATCCAGAGATAAGGTAAACGCAAGCGCTTCTTTTTCTACTTTCCCTTTGAAATATTCCAGAACCTCAGGCTCACGAATATACATAAACTCAAATCCAATCTTTCCTTCATAAATCTTTTTCAGGGATTCAACCAGCTTCCGTAACGTTGCTGGTGCACCTAATACTTCTCTGGCGGCTTCAAATGTGGTATCCAGATCGGCATCCGTCAAACCAAAATCTTTCAGATCCAGCATAGGCTTACGATCCCGACGCTGACGAACAGGATTGGTATCTGATTTTAAGTGCCCGCGCATACGATAGCCATGAATCAGATTTCGAACTGCAATCTCTTTCTGTATATTTACATCTGTTCCTGTCTTAGTTGTACCATTAACTGCGGTTCCATTGCCGTTCCCTCCATATTGATTAGAGAACTCAAATCCTTCAAAGAATTTTTGCCAGCTGGTATCTACCGAGTCAGGATTTTCTTTGTATGCCCGATAGAGTTCGTCAATATACGCACCATGCGCATTGGCGATGTAAGAATATTTATCCATGATTACAAAACACTAGTTTTCTGAGAGATGATATTAGAATGTATATTTATCTATTTAAATGCCCTTTTACCTGAAATGGAATCTCTGAATAAAAGGTAAACAACTGATAACTAATCCACTTTTATCTTAAAATAGCTTAATTTTATGCAAAGCTACAAAACGCTCTATTATAGCATAATTGCTAAAGCGTTTGTACAGATTAAACAATGTATGAATCAGTTAAGTTTTCATTCAATTTTAGAACAAACCTAGACAATTATAATATAAGAAAGAAAAAATAATAGGTTTTTAGGAAGGAAACTCTCTCAAAGCAAAAGATTTATTGGCAGAAAAAATTTTAAAAGAATTTAAGAGGCTGTATAAATCATTTTGTAAGGGCTACAAAGGCATCTTTTGTATTCTATCTGCACCTGTTTTTCAATTCATAGTTAATTAAAGTTATCTACAAAAACTGCTCGTTGAGCTTCTTTACGAACAGTTGAGACAACCTCTATCAGACAAGAAGCCAGCTTTTTCATAAGCAGATCTGAGAATGATTTATTTTCCGACATGAATAAGAGCATCACCAGAGTTTACAACTGGCATATTGTTCAAGCCAATAATATATCCATCATAAGGACTCTTAATTGTTACCTGAGACTCACCATATGGATCTGTAATAGTTGCCAAAGGCTGATTTTTTACAACTTTAGAGCCTGAAATGACAAATGGATTAAAAATACCGGAATCTTTGGTCCTCATCCAGGTAGTACTTTTAATAGTAATTGGAATCTGTTTTTTCTCTTCCTGGTCTCGCATTTTCAGATAGTGCATGATTCTCCTTACACCTGCTTTTCCTTCGGCAATAGCATGCTCATCCAGTCGCAGTGATTCACCACCTTCAAAAACCAGAATTGATTTGCCTGTTTTTAAGGCTTCTTTACGAAATGATTTATCAATTAATTCAGTATTGACAATAAAGGGGGCTCCAAAAGCTGACGCTAACTCTTTGTTCTTTACATGATCCAGATTGCAACGAATCTGAGGAAAGTTAGCTATCCGATCACCTCCTGTATGAAAGTCAACCCCATGGTGCACATGAGGTAAAATCTCTGTCATAAGAATGTGCGCCATGCGATTAGCAAGTGACCCATTGGCAGATCCTGGAAAACAACGATTCAGATCTTTTCCATCTGGCAGATTACGGGAATTGAAAATAAATCCATATACATTGACCAACGGGATGGCTATTACAGTTCCAATGTCAGGCATGAGGTAATTCTCATTGATAAGCCGCCTCACTATCTCTATTCCATTAATTTCATCACCATGAATTCCAGCAGTTAATAACAAACCAGGACCATCTGTCTTGCCACGAAATACATATACGGGCAGTTCAATCAATGTATGTGATGGCAGCCGTGCAATAGGAATCTTAATAGAAACAGCTTTCCCTACAGGAACAGGTGTATTGTAAATGTAGATGTCAGACATGGAATTATATCAAAGAAAATCTTAGATGCCACAAGATTACGCAAAAACAGCATCCCGACATAACCGATCTACTTTTTTAAGTAAAGTAGGTAATCTAAATTCACCGTGCATCTGTTTTATATACTCACCTGCCTGTTGTATATCCAGTCCAGCGGATGTGACAAATAAGGGATTCTGACTATCACCTCGTAGTACAGCAACAGCAGGAGCTTCGTGAAATCTGGTTTTGGCAACTCCCACAACTGGAATCTCTTGATTCAATGCATGAAACAGATATCCTCCTAAGCCTTTCTTTTCGGGAGCAAGATATACGTATCCGTCAATGACAACAGTGGTCAGTGTTTCAGCTATAGGTTCAAGTACAGCAAGCAGACAAGGTAATTCACGTTTATAGAATTCACCAGATACATAAGGTGCGACATCATCAATACGCTTACTAATCTGCTGGGCTTCCGTTTCATCCGTCCAAGAAGTAAAGAGCAAGCAAGCTACCGCAGCGTGGTCATCCCGGTAGTCAACATCAAGACAAGCAATCATAAAAAATAGGTTATCAAAAATTCGAAACTGTCAAAGTCTATTCCACTATAATATCAATCAATAGTCGCCGATTACTTGTACATATAATTTATTTTCCAGACATGAGGTATCTTTGTAACTCAGAGATGGTTTGTATATGTAGCTTTTTACTTTCTGCTTCCCGCATCATTAAGGCATAGGCATTATTAAATCCAATAGGCTTTTGCCATTCCAACTCATATCTCTTTTTAAACTCCTGAGCAACATATGTATATACTTTTGTAGGATCTCCTTTAAGAGAATCCAGTTTCTGGTTTTCTGGTTGTAAAATAACGAGTAAGCCTGTTCCTGTGTATTCGGGATATAAATCGATGGCTCCGGCTTTCAGTGCATCAAAACAAATCTTAGTTCCTCCCAAACCAGTTTTGGTAACTACCTCCAGATTTGTGTAGCCTTCGATTAACTGCTTTAAGAGTTCAGCCAGAATGTATTGCTCTGAAAAAACTTTGGAACCAATAATGATAGTTCCTTCGGGCCCTATACTTTTTTCTAGATGAAATTGTTTTTGTTTCTGTATAAACTGTTTGGCAACCTCAGCAGGTAATTTGTGCAGGTAATCTACCTCATAGTTGAGAGCTGTCATAACAGAATCATTGATCGAATGTGCAAACACCCTCAATACAGCTTGTAGCTGAGGATATTTTACCAGCGTTTGTCTTCTTACTACCCAGGCAGCCTGATAAGGAGGAAAGGCCTGCTTGTCATCTTCCAGCACACGCAAGTGATAAGCTTTGATACGTCCGTCTGTGGAGTACCCGCTGATTACATCTACGTTCTCATGAAAAATAGCCTCATACATGAGAGACTGGTCCAGCAGCAGATTACTAATCGATAATCTATATGTTTTTATTAGTCCCGGGTAACCATCATCACGTCCAGCAAACTCATGAGCAAAGCCTGCTAGTAAACGGGTTTGTTTTGTTTTAGGGATTATATAGAGTGCAGACAGAAGTATTATGCCTACCACTATCCAGCTACTTATTTTTAGACCTGACTTTGCAAACTTATGTGTTTTGTAATCTGTGCGTTTTTGCAACCATCCCAGCAAGCCATCAAATAAAACAGCCAATAAGGCTGCAGGAATCGCCCCTGCCATAATCATGGCTGAGTTGTTAAGTGCAATGCCTCCAAAAATAAATTCACCCAATCCACCTGCAGCTACATAAGCAGCTAGTGTAGCTACACCTACATTAATAACTGTTGCTGTACGTATGCCTGCAAAGATTACGGGCATTGCCAGGGGAATTTCAACTTTGGTTAGAATTTGCCATTGGTTCATACCCAGTCCCAATGCAGCATCTCTAACAGAGGCGTCTACTTCTCTGATACCCACATACGTATTTCGTACAATCGGAAGCAAGGCATACAGAAACAAAGCAAAAATAGCAGGCTTCACTCCTATTCCTAACACAGGAATAAGAATACCTAGTAAAGCAATGCTGGGTACAGTTTGTAAAATTCCAGTAAAACCTATCACAATGGATGCTACTCTAGGTTTATGGCTAATCCAGCAACCCAAAGGAACCCCAATAACTAATGCAACCAGTAATGCTAGGAAGGTTAAGCCAATATGTGTAAGGGTTTGTTGAAGAATCTTATCAGACTGTTCGTAGAAGAATTGAATCATGTATGAGGTTATAAGCAATGGCTTGATTAATACTATCTGATGAAAGTTAACTCTAATTATAAAATATAGTGCTCAAAACAAAGTCCTATCCTCGTTTTAATGCACACTCAAAAGCTATATTCTATTGATTGTAAACTTGTCATTCCTTAACATATTTTATTTCACACTCACTTCATTCACACGTATTTTTTATGTATATTGTAACACAATAATTCACTACAACTTAATTACCAGAGAAACTATTTTATGCCAAAATATCATACAAACAAAACTGCAATTCGCAAATATAAATCTGAATACCACCGTCTATTGGCGCATGAAGCTCGTTTAAATGAGCAGCTTCACCATCTATTGAAACGTATCAAAGCCATTCAAAAAGATGAGGAGCAATCACTTGCTAACCAGACTCTTCTCATTACCCTACTGGCTCATGCCACTCAACAAAAAGCGGAACTGGAAGCTCAACCTGCCTCCAAAGAACGAGACAAACAACTCAAAAAAGCAGAGAAAGAGTATAAAGAGGTCAATGCCCAATACAAACGCAATGAGTATCATCTGGCTGTGCTGGAAAAGAAAAAGGATAAAGACAATGCAGCTAAATATATTCTCAAAGAACTAAAACGTGACCAGGTGCGTATCCGTGCCAAGGCAGCCTATGATATCTGGAAGAGACTTGAGCAGGAAGAGCAGTATGAGTTTATGGACTTTGAACTATTCAAAGCTCTATACTTTGTCAAACAAATAAAGCAAGCCGATTTTCAGAAAGAAACTACAATACAAAAGGCTCTGAAACGTACAACGCTATCTTTACCCAAACCGACAGAAACAACAACTCGTTTCATTCCATTTGTTTACGTTACCCGAAACAGTGGTGCTGTTGTTCCATCTCACCATAGCACAAATTTTTCCAGGATAACCATTACATCTTCTCTTTCTTCTGTAGATGAACGAGTTGGCCTATAGATAAGTCTCAAGTAAAGCGTTCAAAATACCCATTCTCCTAAATAGTGTTATAAAACAAATCCCTCTAACATAGGCTGAAAGAGGGATGGGTGTATATGTATCATTGAAAATAGCTTAGAAAACTCCTCAAAGGAGACTTCTGTTGTCTTAACTAAACTTTTAAATACTCTTTCAACTTTCCTTTATTTTTTGCGTCAATAAGCTTCTTCAGTTCTTTATCAAGTTTTACACTATTGGAAGAGTCTTCACAGTAAGTCAGTACAGAAGTTATGGCATTCAGTTTTATCTGTTTTGCATCTTTACTCATCTCCGGATTCTGAATGGCAAGCTGACTCATTTCTCCCAAATATATTCCTAGCAGAGCCGTATTACTCTTTGATAGTTTCACCGCTGTTTCATCCAGTGAAAAACTAAAATCAGGCGTACCTTCCATCCATCGCATAATGAACTGGACGGCATACAATCTATTAAGGTCTGTTTCACTCAAGGGATGACTTACAAGATATTTACTACATTCAAGCACTACTGACTCTGCTTTCTTAAAGTCTTCTTTTGCAGATAACGAATAGTTTTTCAGATTTGAGAAATCCTGAGCAAAACCAACGTATGCAAAACAAAGAAACACGAATAAAATACAAATAACTCTACGCATAATAAAAGACAAATGGTTAACAATAGACAAAAAACAATCTATTATTAACCATTTTCACCAAAGGTAAACGTATTGTGTACTTTTTCTATAAAACCTTTATTTATGCCAAAGCCCTTAAATCTACAGGAACCACTTTAGATACCCCTGTATCATCCTCTGTTTGAGTTATACCATAAACCACATCAGTGGATGCCATTGTACGTTTATTGTGTGTCACAATGATAAACTGTGATTCATTGGCAAACCTACGGATGATATTGTTGAACTTATCAATATTGGCATCATCCAGTGGGGCATCTACCTCATCAAAGATACAAAACGGCGCAGGCTTTAACAGGTAGATAGCAAACAACAGTGAGATAGCTGTTAATGTTTTCTCTCCACCAGAAAGCTGATTGATTGTCAAAGGACGCTTGCCTTTTGGTCTGGCAATGATATCAATGCTGGAATCCAATGGATTTTCCGGATCGACCAGTTTCAGGTCACAGGTATCTTCATCTGAGAACAACGAACGGAATACACGGATAAAATGCTCCCGAATAGTTGTAAATGCAGTCATAAATGTTTCTCTGGCAACTGTATCTATCTCCGAAATGGTAGCCAGCAAGGAATTCTTCGCATTTAGCAGATCATTTTTCTGTCCGTTTATAAAGTCAAACCGTTGTTTGATTTCTTCATACGCCTCTAGTGCCATTGGATTGATAGGTCCCAGGCGATCCAGACGAGCTTTTAATTCATTCACCCGGGTACGAAGTTCGTCTTCACGCTCTCCAAACAAAGTTCTTGCTTCTTCAAAATTCCAGGTTTTACCAATCTTGCTTTTAGAAGCCGCAGGTTTAGGTTCTTCTGAAACAACCGGATTTCCATTCTCATCTATTTGTGGTTCTTTTGCTTCCTGCTCTACTACTTCCTCTAAAGGTTCTTCAGGTGCATCCAGATTAACATTGAACTCAACAGACAAACGATCTTTAATAGCTGTAATCTGTAGTTGCGTTTCATTTCGTTTCCCTTGCAACTCCATAGTTAGGCTATCTGCCAGTTCACGTTGTCTTGTCAGATCACGAACTTCTTTTTCTGTTTTATCAATTTCCCCTCTTGAGGCATAATAATCTCTTTCTGCTTCATTTAGCCCTGCTTCAATCGCCTCTTTCTCTTTGTACATCTCAACCAGTTCCTCATCCCCTACTTCCTCTGCCTCAGTTAGCGTCGAAATATCTGTTTCTGTACGTTCCAGTTCATTCTGATTATTCTGAAGGCGAAACTGGCTATTTCTTAGTGTATCCTCAGAGAAACGAATTTCCTGTTCCATGCTATTCAGCCGGTTTTGCTGCTGAATCAGTCGGATATTTTCAGTATTATAGGCATTGGACTTTACAGAAGTTTGTTCATTCTGTGATGTCAGTTCCTCGTTCAGATCCATAATCTGCCGTTCCACTTCACGGAGTTCAGCTTGTTTCGCTTCCGTTTGAGGACGAGATATAGCTAGTTCTTCCGTTAATGTTTCCAGCTGATTCAGAAAATCTTCCCGTCGCAAAGACTGGTTCTGTAACATAAGTGTCAGTTGTTCCTGACGAGCTTTTAAGGTAATCTGCTGACGGTTAAGATCATTAATCTCTGACTGAAGTGATTGCACCTTGCGTTGGATACTATTTTTGCGTACCAGCAACTCTTCTCTGGCAATTTTTTGGTCTGATTGGCGGGTTATTATTTTATCGATAGTATATCGAAGTTTCTCTATTTCATCCTGAAGCTTTTCCAGGTTTTTAGCACGTCCGATCCGTTTTCCTTCAAATAATCCTACTGATCCACCTGATATACTTACTGAACGATTAATCACCTTTCCACTTTCTGTAAGAAAGATAAGATTACCAGTACTATTAGATATAATGGCAAGGTCTGGAACAATAAATACATTTCCCAGCAGATGTTCAGCCAGTTTTTGATAACGACTATCATACTCTACAATATCCAGCACAGAAACAGCTCCATCAGGAAGCCCTATAGCATCCGGCTTCTGATAGGTTGCATTCTGAAGTTTTTCCAGAATAAAGAAGTTAGCCTTACCTTTGCCAGCTTCGCTTAATAAGGCAATGGCAGAGAAAGCAGTTTCCGATGTTTCCACCACATAGTAGTTCAGAACCACTTCCAGGTAATTTTCCAGAGCCACACGATACTGATCCGGACAGGCAATGATATCCGATACCAATGGCGTTTTTTTATCCCATTTCGGATTTTTACTTAAAAACTGTACAGCCTCAGGAAAACCTTCCAGGCTATCCACCATTGACTTGGTCAGATTATATTCATTCTGCTTTGCATCCAGCTGCCGTTGTGCAGTGATCTGTTCCTGGCGAATAGACTCATTCTCAGTTTCCAGCGAGTCCAGTTGATCCTGTATACTTTCAATCTCCTGCTGAGTCTGCTGCAATTCGTCCATCTTCTGGCGGAGTTGCATATTTGCTTCACCTAATGTGGTTGCCATAGCTTCCAGATCAGCCGTTTGCGCAGCATTGTCAGAAGTTGTTTTCTCCAACTCCTGTTTAATGGTTGAGATCTGAACCTGCTTGATATCAAGTGATTTTGTCAACGAAAACAATTCATCCTGCCGTTGGCGGAATGCAGCATTTTTGCTGGTAAGCTGTTGCTGTAGTTCAGCAGTAGCTACCTTTTGTGCTTCGTATTCACTTTTTAGTTCTGCCACTTGAGCAATAAGTTCATTGGCCTGTCTTTCAATTCCTTGTTTTTCTGCTTCCAGTCTTGTAATCTTCTCTTCGGCCTCTGTCTTTTGGCGTTGTCCTTCTGTAATCTGATTTCGTAACGAATGTGCTTTGTCTGTCAGGAACTTTAAGCGTTCATTCTTAATTTTCTTTTCACTTTCATGTTGCCGGATCAGGTTTACATGTTCATTCAAGGCTTTTTGACGTGATGCCAGTAGTTTCTCCTTGTTTAACAAATCAGCTTTCAGCTTTTCAATACCAGCATCCTTTTGAGCTGTTTCTGCCTGCACCCGTATACGCTTTTCACTTTCAGCATCCAACTGCCCTTTTAACTTATCCAGTGTTTCCTGAAAACGACTTACAGACTGATGAGCCAATGCTACACTATAACTCTTGTATTTATTTTTGATCTGGAAATATTCTTCAGCCTGGCGGGCCTGGCGCTCCAGAGACTTCATATTTTTGGTAATTTCATGAAGTAGGTCTTCTACCCGTTCCAGATCACCATCTGTATCTTCCAGTTTTTTCAGTGTCTCTTTTTTACGAACTTTAAACTTTGAGATACCGGCTGCCTCTTCAAACAATCCACGTCGTGAGTTATCTTTATCATTGAGAATTTCATCCACCATCTTCAACTCAATGATCGCATAGCTGTCAGGACCAATACCTGTATCCATAAACAGGTTATTGATATCTTTCAAGCGACAGGGAACCCCATTGAGCAAATATTCACTTTCCCCTACACGATAATAACGACGGCTGATTGTGACTTGAGAGTATTCAGTGGGCAGAATGTTTTTGGTGTTATTAAAAGTCAGGGATACTTCTGCCATTTGCAGAGGTTTTCGGCGCTTTGTCCCATTAAAGATAACATTCTCCATCTTTTCAGATCGGAGATTCTTCGTCTTTTGTTCACCTAACACCCAGCGAATAGCATCGACTACATTTGACTTTCCACATCCATTTGGTCCAACAATGCCTGTAATACCATTATCAAAATTGATGAGAACCTTATCTGCAAAACTTTTGAATCCTTTGATCTCTAACTGATGTAACTGCATTTAGGTTAATCGCTGTTTACTGGTTTCTCTTGATTTTGAATTTACTGCGCTGAGTTATTTCCTAATGAGAAGAGTCTTGAGAACCCTGGTTCTACCTCTTTAAATTTATTCAAAGATACATGAAAAACAGTGATTTTAGAATAGATAAATCAGAAGCTGGTTAGCAGTCAGAAGCTATCTGTAAAGTAGTCCTTTATAGACCTTAAACTAAAGCTGTTCTATTTATCTGATAGAACAGCTGAGAGATTAGAAGTCTTCCTCTTTTACTACATATAAATCTGGCAGATTTCTGCCCAAGCCATCATAATCCAGGCCATAACCTACCACAAATGCATTGGGAATGTCAAAGCCAACATACTTTAACTTTATATCTTTCTGCATGGCTTCACGTTTGCATAAGAGTGTAGCGACTTCTAATGATGCAGGTTCGTGCTGTTTTAGTTGAACCAGTAACTGTGACATAGTTAATGCTGTATCAACAATGTCTTCTACAATAACTACATGACGACCTTTAATACTCTCTTGAAGGCCAATGATTTCGGTAATCTTTCCTGTACTTTGAGTAGATTCATACGAACTAACCCGCATAAATGAGATATGACAGGCAATAGAAATTCTTTTCATCAGATCTGCAGCAAACATAAAAGAACCATTCAGTACTGAAATAAAAACTGGTTCTTTGGTAGCATATTCCTGGTTCAATTGATTTGACAATTCCGAAACTCGTTCCAGAATGCGACTTTCAGGAATATAGATGTCAAATTGCTTGTCTTTGATCTGCACCATAAAATAGGAGGATTGAATGAAGGTGCAAAAATATAAATAGCGGACAAATAATTTTGCCCGCTATTTATAAAATGAGTGTGAATTGAAATCAAATTGTGATCGTTCTTTTGAATGGCAACTGCACATTTAGATTAGACAACAATGCAATTGTTGCAATTATAATTCCATATAAGCCAACATGGTCGAATGCCTGTTTCATAAACCATCCAATTAGTATAACTGGAATAGTAAGACAAATAATACGAAACAGATGACGTAGCGGACGTAAATACCAGAATTCTTTTTGCAGCTTGTTTATTACCCAATCATAATAATGGGTACGTAACCACTGATAGGCATAGTTAGCTTCCCATAAAAGAAAACTACCAATAGTACCTATACCAGCAGCAAGAAAGATTTCAGATGATAGAATTTCTTTTCCTTCTACCACCCAATAGGCAGGCATCATGGTTACAACAGATGTATATGCTACTACCATCATTACCAAAACATTCAGTATACGTTTAATAGCAGCAGGAAGATCTGCATGTTTTAGCACATAACCCATCACAACAGATGTACATATGCCACACCATGCCAATACTACTGGTAGCCAAACAACACCTGCTGTAAGGCTTAAATCATCCATATTGGATGTATTTATTTCGACAAGAGTTGTACCCAGAAGTATTCCTGCTACTACAGCACCGCCAAGAACGTCCATTCTTTCAGGCATTACTCCCAGATGGTGTGCTTTCTTCAATACCTCGGAACGCACCATTGCTGGCTTATGTATATCTTCCCGATCCAATGCATTTATCAATAGCATAATAGCAGAACTACCTAATGCAAATCCACCAAGTAAAGACAATGTAGGATAAACTGTCCATGCAAACTGGCTATGATGGTTGGCATATACCAACATCAAACCATTCATACTAATAATCAGACTGCCTACATGTGAAAATGCCTTGCTGGGAGATAACTGCAAGGATAAAGAAAGGGCACTTTTGGCAAATTTAATAACTGCCTTTCTGGTCCATTCCGGACTCAGCAGTATACTTAAAATAATACAACCTGCTCCTGCCATGATAGCGGTTTGAGCCACACTCAAAATCTCAAAACCAGCTTTAACATAACAAAGAAGCAGTACCAACGCGGACAATACAAATACCGTAAGTGGTTTGTACGAACGAGCCGCCCACATCTTAAAATTGGGGCGGAAAGGTTTCTGCGTTACAGCTACAGAAAACGGAGTACGCAACGTTGCCAACGAACCAGAACGACCAAAAATGACGTTGAGCAATACAGCGATTTCATTACTTAGGTTGTTACGCATAAAGTAGAAAAAAACTATTTGAACAAATCGCCTTCAATTATTACATAATTGACAAAGGCAAGTTTTCGGTTGCAAAGGTAGTTAAAACTAAAAACAAAACAAGTTAAATTTTATAACTATCAGATTTTCAGTATCATATATTAGTATATGAAATAGATTAAAAGTAAACATAAATCTTTATTTTTTTTACAACTAATTGAAACACACAAAATAACGGCGAAATATTACATAAAGCTTTTACAATTTTTTATATGTATAATTGTAGTACGATTATTGCGAGAGATCTAGAAAAATCAGACAATGAAAAAGCTTACTGTTACCCTTATTGCCTTGGTCTATTCCTGCATAGTACTTGCCCAGAAAAATGTAGGTCCACCAATCTTGTTGGAAAACATGGATATGCAGGTTGTTTCGACTCATGCAGTAAACAATATGTATAATTTCAAATTTGCCGAAGCTGAGTCTGAATTCCGCTGGTTCAAGTTTAAATATCCTGACCATCCACTTCCCTATTTCCTCATGGGTTTAAGCACTTGGTGGAAAATCATGCCTAACGAAGACAATGAAGAATACGACCAAACATTTTTGGCTTATATGGATACCTCTATTACCAAGGCCGATAAGCTCTATGAAGAAAATGAGGAAAATACAGAAGCATCCTTCTTCCTTGCTGCGGCCTATGCATTTAAAGGTAGATTATATTCTGACCGGAAAGATTGGGGAAAAGCGGCTTGGGCGTCCAGAAATGCATTAAAATACCTTGAGAAGTCTCGTTCCAAAGGAGACCTTAGCCCGGAATTCTTGTTTGGCGATGGACTTTATAACTACTATAGAGACTGGATCCCTGAAAACTTTCCAGCTCTGAAAACTATCCTTTGGCTATTTCCAAAAGGAAATAAAGAGGAAGGAATCAAGCAATTGAAAGAAGTTTCCAACAACGCTTTTTATACCCGAACGGAAGCCCAATATCATCTGATGAGGATTTATAGTGTGGAAAATCAGCTACAAAAAGCCTATGAGCTTTCGAAATACCTACATGAGACGTTTCCTGATAACGCCTATTTCCACCGCTATTATGCACGTAGTGCCTATGCACAGGGACGTATACCAGAAGTAGAAAAAGAATCGAGAAGTATATTGGAAAAGATTGATCAGAATATGCCAGGTTACGAAGCAGTAAGCGGAAGGTATGCAAGCTATTATTTGGGATATATCGAATACCAGTTGCACAAAAATACAGAAGTAGCAAAATCACTGTTTAAAAAGGCTATTGCATATTCTGAATTATCAAAGGCTTATGAAAGCGCCTACTATCATAGTGCATTGATTACACTTGGCAAGATCTATTATAAAGAGGAGAATTTGCCTGAAGCAAAGAAATACCTGGAGGTAGTTGTTAAAAGAGCAGAAAAGAAATCAGATCAGCGTAAAGAAGCAGAGAGATATCTGAAAGATATACAGAAACAAGAAAAAGAGCTGAGAAAAGAAGAACGTAGACAGAAAAGAAAATAGGCGATACTACCAAGTATTGCCTATTTTCTTTTACACTTTAAGGAAATAACGCCAGATATTTCCAGAGAGGAGCAGCCATCAGTGCCTGTAAAATTTCATTGTTGTTTAACAGATCTCTCACGTTCTGCTTAGTAAGCAGATGCACCGTTATATCTTCCGTATGCTCCAATGTTGGGTCCTGAAGCCATTCTACATCTGTTGCCAGAAAGCAATGCGTGAAATTTGTTTGTATACTTGGATTAGGGCATATTACCATCCACTCCTGCCAGATACCTCCTCCATATCCTGTCTCTTCCATCAACTCACGTTGAGCACTTTCTAACGGAGACTGATCCGTTGGATCACACACACCTGCACAAAGCTCATAACTTACTTTACCTATTCCATGCCTGTATTGTTTTACAAGCACTATCTTTTGATCTTTTGTAATGGCAATTACATTGACCCAATCCGGAAACTCAGATACATAATACGATGCGATCTGACTGCCATTCGGCATTTCTACTTTTTCTTTACGAACAGTAAACCAAGGCTCTTTGGCAATATACTCGGATGCCAGTACCTTCCATGGTTGAGGATCTGGTGTAGTCAAAAGAGGTAAAATGTTTGAAGTTGAAAACAAAGATAAGTATCTGATTAAAAAATATTTTTTTATCAGACTAGGGAACTCTATAAGGGTTATTACTTATCAGGCGGAATAGGCAGCACTTTGCTATTCTTAAAGGTAGACAGAATCACCATTGACTGTGTACTATCTACTTCTTCGATTTCGTTGACCTTCTCCAGCATCAGCTTTTGATAAGAAGGGATATCCTTTGTAATTACTTTTAATAGAAAATCGCCGCTACCTGTAATATGGTGACATTCTATAATCTCGTCAATATCACTGATTTTACGTACGAAAGCATCAATATATGACTTTCTATGGCCAACAAGAGTTACCTGTACAAAAGTGGTAACGCCTAAGCCTATTTTCTCTGTATCTAATTGGGCATGGTAGCTTCGTATTAGTCCGGCTGTTTCGAGTTTCTTAACTCTTTCGAGTGTTGGCGCTGGAGAAAGGCCTATCTCTTTGGAAAGTTGTGCATTTGTAATTTTGGCATTAGCCTGTAAAATTTCAAGTATTTTACGGTCTATCTGATCAAGTTTGAAAGCCATGGAGTGAAAAAATAAAATTTGGTACCTGGAATTAGTTATATAATTTTTTCTTTATAAAATTAAAATTTGCTTATAAACAAATCTTTACTTATGCAAAAATAACATATTTTATTCTAACTATTTTAGAATAACGCAAAATAAAACCAGGTAGTATTCTGTTTCCAAACCTTATTCTTTGTTTAAGTACAAATACTCTATTGACTAACAGCAACCTATCAATGCAAAAATATTTTATTAACAACGACAAAATTAAAAAAAACATCTATTATTTGGCAAACTTGGAATAGTCTAACGACAATACTCTTTGTTTATTCATGCTTTGCAGAGGAAAGCTGTTCTTGAATTTGCCACTTGCTAAGACTACAGTTAATCCATTCTCCATCAAAATGTGCATTGTACTTCTTGTAAAATTCAATGGCAGGAGTATTCCAGTCTAATACCTGCCATAACATTCCATTACAGTGTGTATCCATTGAAACCTGCATGGTCGCATTAAATAACATACGTCCTATTTTTTTTCCCCGATGTGGCTCTGTCACAATAATATCTTCCAGATATAATCGCTTTCCTTTCCATGTAGAATATCTGAAATAATATACAGAAATACCCACTATTTCCTTCTCTAGCTCTGCCACAATCAATCCATATATTGGTTGTGGTCCAAAACCATCTTCCAGCATTTTCTCTTTTGTATTTTCTACTTCATGTGGGGCCTTTTCGAATTCAGCTAATTCTTTGACTAGCTTCAACATGGATGGAATATCTTCAGGTGTACCCTTTCTTATAATTATATTGGGAAAATCTGTTGCTTTCATATTTACAAAAAAAATGTAGGTGTAGGTTAGATTCTATTTATGATATCAAAATTAATAAGAAAAGAAAATATACTCTAAACAGGTAAAACGGAAGTACTATTCAAAAAAGCAACTATATTTTTATCACTTTCATTCTCAATAGATTGTCTATTTGTTTCTAGTTTGTAAATATTCTATTTTTGATTAAGCACTTAACTCACAACTTCTCTGTAAAATGTAAGGTAATGTCATGTTTTGCACAGCTATTGGCTTGTAATTAAATGTATTTTTAAGAATACTTATTTCGATAGCAGAGAATAATGAAAAAAATAACAGAAATTTTTAATAAATCCATATCTGTAAAAAATCCTCCTAAGAATCGTCTTATACTTGTTGTACTGTTAATAGTGACAGTTATTCTGGCTGTTGTGTTGCATCTTAGCTACAAAAGTTTCTATAACCAGGATGGCGATCTGGAAAAAATGATGGCATCGCAACAAGTAATAAATAATACGGAAACGTTGGTACATACTATTCTTCTAAACGAAGCAGGACGTGTAGCTTACACATATAATACACCAAATGACAGTATTGACTATCAGAATGTTGAAAATATAATTGATACTATTGCTCTCTTTGTTGTAACAGATCCCTATCAGACAGTAAATATTACAACTTTGGGAGAATTGATAACAGATCGCTGGGAAAAGATAAAACAGAATCGAAGTAGTAAGAAAAACACTCCAACAGATTCTGTATATACATCCAGAATAAAAGAGACTGCTGCTCAGCTAGTAGAATTAGAAACGCTTAAAATGGATAATTTCCGTAGAGCGGCTATCAATCAACAGAAAAGATCGCTTTACTTAAATATTGTATCTGCAAGCATTGCCTTGCTTTTTGGTATAGTCAGTTTATTTATATTCTTCCGGGATAGAGAAGAACGTCTCAAGGTGGAATCCAATCTCACAGAATTAAATCTGAATAAGGATAAATTCTTTTCAATTATTAGTCATGATTTAAGAGGACCAACTTCTAATATTGTTCGCCTTTCTGAATTTCTGTTGGAACCGAATCTGGCCGAAGCAGATCAAAAATCAATGACATTGCATCTGCATAAAGCAGCTCAGAACCTACAAAAATTACTGGAGAACTTGCTTAGCTGGGCAAAGTTTCAGATGGGGCGTCTTGATTTTATGCCAGCACCTGTAGATTTGTATAATCTCACCAACGAAAGCGTAGCACAGATTGCTACAATGGCTGCAGATAAAGCCATTGTAATAAAGAATCAGGTATCGCCCAGAACATATGCGTTTGCAGATGATCAAATGATTATGATGGTATTGAGAAATCTTCTTGTCAATGCAATTAAGTTTACCAATCAGGCAGGCACTGTTAAAATATTAGCAACTGAAACACCTGAACAAGTAGAAATATCAGTCGCTGATAATGGTATAGGAATGAACACAGAAACAACTAATAAACTTTTTCAGTTAGGTAATCATTTTACTACACTGGGAACATCCAATGAGAAAGGTTCAGGACTTGGATTGATACTTTGCATGGAACTTCTAGAGAAAAATAATGGTACTATACGTGTAACCAGTGAGCCAGGCAAAGGATCTGTATTTACTTTTTCTTTGCCTAAACTAGGCAGATAAAAGTATAACTTTACTGAACAATTCAGATAACATTGAATTTAAAAGAAAATCTATTTGTGTATCCTGATATAAGCATAAATCCAACTACTCATTTTGACTACCTTATTGCAGGTGGTGGTATGGCAGGGCTTAGTCTGGCTTATTATCTAAGTCAATCAAATGTGTTAAACAATAAGAAGATTTTGATTCTGGATAAAGAACAAAAGACTTACAATGACAGAACCTGGTGCTTTTGGGAAAGAGGAGAACAAAATCCATTTGAGAAAATAATCTATAGGAAATGGCAAAAATTAGATTTTTTTGGGGATGATTTTTTCAAACGGTTTCATCTGAATAGCTACTTCTACAAAATGATCAGAGGAGCTGACTTTTATCACTATATATGGAATCAATTAACAGATCATCCTAATATTACATTCATACAACAAGATATTCTTGCCATAAACACTACTGATAAGGGAGCAATTGTACAAACGCCGGACGCTTCCTTTACTGCAGCCTATATTTTTGATAGTACTTTTCAACCTGATTTCACCAAACGAGGCAATCATTTTCTCTTACAGCATTTCAAAGGCTGGGTTATTACTACACCCACTCCCCACTTTGATGAATCTTGTGCTACATTACATGATTTCCGGATCAATCAACATGGGGACGCAGCCCGTTTTTTCTACATACTACCCTTCAGTAAAACAAAAGCACTGATTGAGTTTACAATCTTCTCTTCCCAGATACTAACTGATGAACAATATACTGTGGAACTGAAAAAATATCTGAAAGACACATTAGGTCTGGATGCATATACCATAGAAGAAGAAGAGTTTGGAATAATTCCTATGAGTGATAGTAAAATAACAACCCAGATAAATAATACTATTATTAGAATTGGAACTTCAGGAGGGTATGTACGTCCGGCAACAGGTTACACATTTGCCCGTACACAAAGATACCTGCAAACTATAGTTCGAAATCTGGAGACTGGCGTAGAACCATTGACCAAATCAACACATATGCCTAGTCGCTTCCATTTATATGATAGTATTCTATTGAATGTACTAACAAAAAAACGGTATTCTGGAGCTAAGTTCTTTACTCAGTTATACCAGCATAATCCTATTGAACGAATCTTTGACTTTCTTGATGAACAATCAAAATTTACGGAAGAACTGAGGCTTATGTCAACTGTTCCTATGGCAACTTTTACCAAAGCGGCTATTGATATTTTATTTTAAATGCCTAGCATATATGCGCTTTTATTTTTCCCAAAAATACTCTTAGATTTGTAAGAATTTAATAACACATATACTTCGTAAGTAGCATTTGTATCCTTGTTTGAAATTACTTTCTTACAATTACTAAGACGAACCCGCTCTTACATACATTTTAACTTAATTTTTGTAATTCTTTCATTCTTAAATTCTTTTATTAATTACCTATGCCGTATCTATTCACTTCCGAGTCGGTTTCTGAAGGACATCCAGATAAAGTTGCCGACCAGATATCTGACGCACTTATTGATCATTTTTTAGCTTTTGATGAAACATCCAAAGTTGCTTGTGAAACATTGGTAACAACTGGACAAGTAGTACTGGCAGGGGAAGTAAAATCAAAAACATATCTGGATGTACAAACTATTGCTAGAGAGGTAATCCGCCGTATTGGATATACCAAGAGTGAATATATGTTTGAAGCAAACTCCTGTGGTATATTCTCAGCAATTCATGAGCAATCTCCTGATATCAACCAGGGTGTTGAAAGAAAAAATCCTGAAGATCAAGGCGCTGGCGACCAAGGTATGATGTTTGGTTATGCCACAAAAGAGACCGAAAACTATATGCCTCTTGCATTGGACTTAGCTCACAAGATCCTTCAGGAAATGAGTTATATCCGTAATTATGAGCTTTCTCTAATGCCTTATCTGCGTCCGGACGCAAAGTCTCAGGTAACGATTGAATATTCTGATGATAATCAGCCTCAGCGTATCGATACGATTGTTGTTTCTACTCAACACGATGATTTTGGTTCAGACGAGGAAATGCTTAAAAAGATTCGTCAGGATGTAGTTAACATTGTTATTCCTCGTGTGAAGGCAAAATTAAAGCCAGAACTTCAGAAATTGTTTACTGATGAGATCACATACCATATTAACCCTACTGGTAAGTTTGTGATCGGAGGTCCTCACGGAGATACTGGTCTGACAGGTCGTAAGATTATTGTTGATACCTATGGTGGAAAAGGTGCTCATGGTGGTGGTGCATTCTCTGGAAAAGATCCTTCCAAAGTAGATCGTAGTGCTGCTTATGCAACCCGTCACATTGCTAAAAACCTGGTAGCTGCCGGTTTGTGTGATGAGGTACTGGTGCAGGTATCTTATGCGATTGGAGTAGCAAAACCTTGCGGTTTGTATATCAACACTTATGGAACTGCTAAAGTAGGTTTAACAGATGGAGAAATTGCCAAAAAGGTAGAAGAGATTTTTGATCTGCGCCCCTATGCAATAGAAACTCGTCTTAAACTACGTAATCCTATTTACTCTGAAACAGCTGCCTATGGCCATATGGGACGTGAACCAAAGAAGATAACTAAGGTATTTGTTTCACCAGAAGGTAAAAAACTAGAGAAAGAGGTTGAATTATTTACCTGGGAAAAACTGGATTATGTAGATAACGTAAAAGCAGCTTTTAATATTTAAGATAAAGTCTATTATTCTTTTTATAAAGCCCTATGACAGTAATGTTATAGGGCTTTATCTTTCGGTCTATTTAACAATCTGGCAAAGGTTAGTTAAAATCAACACAAGAAGCATCACTTTTTCCATATCATTAAGAATGATAGTATTTATTAAGAGAATACGCATTTTGATGTATAATTTCGCTACAAAACTGTTTACATAATTTCCTTTTTTTTATTAATAAAAAGATACAAACTCCTGTCTTATAATAAGAATATTTGATTTTCTTAATAGGTTTCGGATTTGATTTTAAAGTTTGTAGTTAAAAGAGTGCATAATGTTAGTTATGTGGTTTCATTCTCTGTTGATTAAAGCATCTGTACTATATGACTGAACTATACCAATAAGCTATCAAGTACATCTTTTTTGTAGTGGCTGCATAAATTAAATATTTCTGTTACTTGGCAAATTAATCCCAAATAAGTAAAATTAAGAAGGATAAAAAGATTAAATACACAGCCCTTTCTTGTTTCCCTTAATTGTTTTCATAACTACCATACAACCTTCTGAATACATGGAAAAGCAGAAATTAGTGGCAGTCGTAATACCTATATATGAGTTACAACCTAATGCTGATGAAACTCAGGTATTGAGCTATTATTTCCGATTGTTTGAGTCGTATCCTATTATATTTATGACGCAAGAGGGCCTGGATACAAGCTTCTATGAACAGATTGGAAAAGAGCAAGGCCATACTAACTTCTCTTTTGAACGATTTACATGGAAAGGTTATCAACAATACATACGTTTATTGGTGTCACCTCATTTTTATGAACGTTTTTTGAATTACGAATATATCTTACTCGCTCATCTTGACTCTTTTGCATTTAAGGCCGAACTCGAACCTTGGTGTAAGCTAGGCTATGACTATATAGGAGCAGTAATTTATAACAAGTCTTTTGTCGAAGAATATATTCAATCCTCTTCTCTTCTAAAATTACTGCGCAGATTTGGGATGATTCCACGCTTTCCTGCACAAAATGGAGGGTTTTCCTTAAGAAAGGTTAATTCCTTTTATAAAAACAGCCGTAGATTTTCATATGTTATTAAGAATACATCTATTGTTTATACGGAAGATTTATTCTGGAGCCTTCGGTTGCCACAAATGAATCCATTTTTTAGAGTAGCTCCGGAAAAAGTTGCTCATAAGTTCGCCATTGAATTACCTAGTGAAAAAGCTCCTGACTTTGAACCATTTGTAAACGACTTAAGCGAGTTACCTATGGGATGTCATGGATGGAAAGCATATGGCTATTCTTTTTGGAAAGCTCATTTGGAACGAGTAATGCAGACCAAACTATCGGAAATCGCATAAACCTGATACATGGAAGGTAAGTTTACTTACCCTCCATGTATCAGCTATTAAACTTTAAGGTAAAGGTAGTTCCTTCATTTACTTCTGAAGCAACCTTTAATAGGCCTCCATGCATTTGCATAATCTGTCTGGATAAACTAAGACCAATACCTGAGCCTGTTTTCTTGGTAGTATAAAATGGAATAAAGATTTTTTCCAAAGCTTCTGGAATGATACCAGGCCCATTGTCTGTGATGTCGATAGAAACTTGCTGATTTTCATCCTTATACCCTCTTATTTGTATAAAAGCCTCTTCTTTTCCGGATAAAGCCTCTACGGCATTCTTGATAAGGTTAATCAACACCATTTCAATCTGTTCATTATCTGCCAATACAGATAAATCGGCAGGTTGTATCTCAAAAGAAAGATTTACCCCAGCATTCTTTGCATCAGTTTGCATAAGCTGTACAATACTCCCAACTAATTCTCTAACCTGCATTTCTGCCAGATCAGGCTTAGGTATATTGGTAAAATTACGATAGGCATTGACAAAATTCAGTAAGCCAACACTTCTGTTTTCAATTGTTCGTAGCGCTTCCTTAAGATCACCTACAGCTTCGCTATTATTAGAATTCACATCCAGATCATACGTCACAATATCCTGCATAGTTGCAATCAGTGAGGTAATGGGAGTAATAGAGTTCATAATTTCATGACGTAACACCCGTGTCAGATTTTGCCAGGCTTCCAATTCTTTCTGTTGCAATTCTGACTGGATATTCTGTAAGGATACTAATTTGATTGTTTTACCACGAAGACGTATTACGGTTGCATATACGGAGAGTTGTTGCTCACTGGGAGTCTGGTATAGGCCATTATTCTGAGATCGGAGTTTTTGAACCAGATCTACAAGCTCGGGATGTGTTTTCTGAAGGTCACTTAAAGTCCGTAACCGATAAATTCCTAATAATTTTAATGCTGCATTATTTACAAGTTCTACATTACCTTCTGTATCAAAGGCCAATAATCCAACACTTACGTGATGAACTACTGCATTAAGGTATTGTAAGTTAGCCTCTCTTTCTGCACGTGCCTGCCGGAATGCATCTAACACCTCATTGAATTGCTGATTCAGAACCCGAAAGCTATAACCCAGTTTGTTATCTGCTGCAAAACCAATAGAAAAATCAGACCATCTCACTGACTCCAGAAACCGGATTAGTTTTCGGTTTGTACCATCAACATAGAAATACAGATTATACGTTTGTAATGATATCAATAACAGAAAGGCTACCGCCACCAGGTAGTTAAAAGAAAACAGAAATGTATAACAACTGGCAAAAATGGCCCCAACCAACGCCAGAACCCGAATAATAAGACCAGCACTAAAAGTTCTGAACACGCCGTAATGCAATTAATGAAATGATAGATACGCTAAAGTTACTCTTGTTCAGAGCTGTATGCTTGAAATGGGTAAAATCTTTTCTGGAGATATATCTTCATCTCATTCACTGAACTCCGGATTAGACAAAGTTACTATATTATAGTCCATATTTCTCCAGACGACGATACAGAGAAGAACGAGTGAGACCCAATTCCTGAGCTGCTTCTGTAATATTGCCATTGTGTTTCTTCAAGGCTTTCCGAATCAGCATTTTTTCCATTTCATCTAATGGCATAGCATCTAATGCACTCTCTTCATCCTGAGGTACTTCATGCCCATTGCTAAAGAAAAAGTCCTCTGGCTGCAATGCTGATCCCTGAGCCATAATCACAGCTCGTTCAATAGCATGTTGCAGTTCGCGCACATTTCCTGGCCAATGATATTTTTGCATACGCTTCAATAATGCTGGACTCAGGGTGTTGACAGATCTGTTGTACTTTTTACGATACAGTTGAAGATAATACTCAGCCAATGGAACCAGGTCTTCCTGGCGTTCCCGTAAAGGAGGAAGGTGAATTTCTATTGTATTGATACGATATAACAAATCCTGACGAAATGTTTTATTCTTTACCATATCATATACAGGCATATTGGTAGCAGAAATCAAACGTACATCAATGGTTTTGGGTTTATTTGATCCTACCCGTGTTACAGTACGACTTTGTAAAACAGTAAGCAATTTGGCTTGTAAAGGGAGAGACAGGTTTCCAATTTCATCTAAAAATATAGATCCTCCAGAAGCTGTTTCGAAACGTCCGGCTCTATCTTCTTTGGCATCTGTAAAAGAACCTTTCGTATGACCGAATAATTCGCTTTCGAATAATGTTTCACTAATCGCACCCAAATCAACTGAAACAAATGGCTCATCGGTACGTTTAGACTTCCGATGTAAAGCTCTGGCAATAAGTTCTTTTCCTGTACCATTTTCACCAAGTATCAATACATTAGCATCTGTTTCAGCTACTCGATCAATTGCTTCATACACACGAAGCATAGCTGGACTTTGCCCGATGATATCCGAGGTATAAGAAGTTTGTGCCTGATTCAGGCCTTTTTGTTTTGCTTTTAACGTAGCTGTTTCTTCACGTGACTGGCGTAACCGCATGGCAGAAATTAGTGTAGCCAGCAATTTCTCATTTTCCCATGGCTTCAACACAAAATCTGTAGCACCGTCTTTAATAGCTCGAACAGCCATTTCAACATCCCCATATGCTGTTATAAGCACAACCACTGCTGCCGGATCTATTTCCAGTATACGATCTAACCAATAAAACCCTTCTTTTCCACTTCCAATATCTTTAGTAAAATTCATATCCAGCAAAATCACGTCATACCGATCATTATTAATCAGGTATGGTATACTTTCTGGATTACTTTCAACATCTACATGAAGAAAATGGCGTTTTAAAAAAAGTCGTGCTGCACTAAGCACGTCGGTATCATCGTCTACGACTAGTATCTTTCCAGTTTTGGTTTCCATGTACGAAAGTTAATTTTTTACTAATAAGATTACAATAGGTAAAGGAAAGTTGCACGAATGTGGGTATAAACGGAAAAAAAAATGGATGAAGGCCTTTTGTAAGAAGATACTAGCTAGAAAGTTATTGATAGTATCAAGGTTAATCTAGAAGTCACATAAGTAAGGCTAATCTAAGATTTAGTAATCAACGATGATACTACAGCTCAACAAACATTTTCCCCGATCAATATAGAATTCTCACCTAATCAGCATACAATCAATTGATTCCACAACCAAGAAAGTATTGTTTTGAAACATATAAAATTTTCTACAAAACACTTAACTATGAAAACGCTTCACATTTTCCGTTCTCTTCTGGCATGCTTCATGATCGGAGCAGCCCTATTTAGCTCCTGTAAAAAACATGATCCTGACCCTAAAGTTGATCGGGAGAAATTTTTAGGCTCATATGAACTCATTGAAACCTGTGGCGATCTGAGTTTAGAGGTTGGATTATTTATAGCTTCGGGAACGGCCCATAATGAAATTGAAATAGAGGATTTGTATCTTCCACTTACCGTAATAAAGGCAACTATCTCCGGAAACACTCTTACTATTCCTTCTCAGGAAGTCCTGGATCCATTTGAAGAAGACGGATCTTTTACTATCAGCGGGAATGGCACTTTAAATGACAACAAATTAACAATTCACTACAAAGTGACGTTTAATGATTCATCTATAGATGAATGTACAGCAATTGGCAATAAACAATAATTTCAATCTACAATTATTGTTTATTTTTAATAAGCTCCTTTTCAGGAGCTTATTCTATCTTCTACGATTCATCAGGCATTTTCCTCAACTAATGTACTGTTTATGTAGGTAGATTCAACACTGGATTGAGAACCTCTCCAAAAAGTAGTTGTTTTGGTACATCAAACAAATCAACTACTATTCTAAACACTACACAATGAAAACGTCTTTCATCCTTCGTCCATTATTGGTTCTCTTTATCTTAGGAGTTACATTGCTGAGCTCCTGTAAAAAAAATGATCCGGATCCGGAAGCAAACCGAAATAAGTTTCTGGGAACATTTGATCTTACAGAAACATGTAGCGGAAGTCCATATGAGTATGAAATTGTCATTTCTGCGGGATTTGACGACAATGAAGTTGAAATTAAGGATTTTTATTATCCAGGTGTCAATGCTACAGCAACTGTAGCTGGAAATAAAATTACAATTCCTTCTCAGGAGTTTACTGGCCAATATCAGGGTGAACCCATTACTGTAACAATCTCAGGTAGTGGTACTCTTAGTGGTGGCAAACTAACAATCGACTATAATGCTACTATAACAGACTTAGGCAGCGACCAATGTACAGCGGTTGCCATCAAGCAATAAAACATAACTGATCGTTTATCTTTTATCCGTCCAACATTTTATGTTGGATGGATTTTTTATTTTAACCCCTTCTATACCTCTACATAAGAAGTTATATATGAGCTACAAACTGCTCACATATAACTTCTTATTATTTTTTTCACTTTACCTGTAACAAACAATCTGATTTTGTATCATACACTATGAAAGGCAATATAAATGGACTTACTAAACTTCAAACAGAGCGTTCTTCCCAGTAAAAACAAACTCTTCCGTTTCGCCAAACGATTCATGGGCAGTTCGGCAGATGCGGAAGATATTGTTCAGGATGTTTTTATGCGATTGTGGGACATCCGCGAACGACTTGACACATATAACAGTGTGGAAGCACTGGCTATGCAGATCACTAAAAATATGTGTCTGGGAAAGCTACGATCCAAGAAGAATTATTTCTCGTCCATTGAGGATCACAGTGACCATGTAGTTACCATGCCCTCTACCCTATTGCCTGACAAGAAATTTGAGCTTCAGGATACCAAAAAACTGATTGAGAAAATCATTGAACAATTGCCAGCAACACAACGCATTGTACTACAGCTGAGAGATATTGAAGAATATGAACTCAGTGAAATTGCAGAAATTATTCAGCGAGATGAAGCCTACGTACGTGTAAATCTGTGTCGCGCCCGAAAAAAACTTCGAGAAACCTTAATACAATTGAACATACATGGAAGTTATTGAAGCACTACTGGAGAAATACTGGGAAGGCGAAACTACTATCGCCGAAGAACGCAGGTTAAAAGAGTATTTCACAACAACAAAAGATATTCCTGCACATCTGGCTATATACAAAGATCAATTTAGCTTGTTTTCTGAATGGAAAAAGGAAGAGGAACTAAGCGAAGATTTTGATGCTCAATTATCTCGCAAAATACAAACTGAAGCACGTGTCCTTGCTCTTAAACCACGAATGGCCTATTGGCAATGGGCAGCAGGTATTGCAGCTGGAGTGACATTGTTTGTGATAGGATTCTACAGTGGCAAACAAAATCCATCCGGTCAGCCACAGCTTTCAGATTTGCAGAATGAGATGAAGAAACTTCGGGAAACAGTTGTAGTATCACAACTTAAGCAAACATCCGCCAGTGAACGCATCAAGGGAGTGAACTATGTGTATGACATGAAAGAAAAAAGTCCGGAAGTAATTGACGCTTTGATTGAAACCCTTAATACAGATGAAAATTCCAATGTCCGTCTGGCAGCAGCCAATGCCTTATTTACATTCAAAGATGTTTCCAAAGCACGAACTGCACTGATTGAATCTATTAAAAAACAGGAAGATCCTTCTGTAAAGATTGCTCTGATCAACATCATGATTGCCATGAAAGATAAAAAAGCAAAACCAGCCATCGAAGATTTTCTGAAAAAAGAACCTATTCCACAAAACATTAAGGAGAGTATACGCAAAGAACTTCAGTCTATTTAGACAACCTCTTAGAAAGTAAGTTCTTAGAAGTAAACCTGCATTTTTTATGCAGGCCAATAGATTATTATCCAATCACTACTTATTCATTATTATCAAAATGACTCTATTAACTATTCCATTATCGACTAAACAAGATCAAACAACTATGAAAAAGTTTATCATTATCCTTACTCTCCTTGCTGCTCCCGTCCTTAGCTATGCACAGGATTTTAAATTTGAAGTAAAATCAGCCAACAAAGTTAAAATTGGAACTATTCATGGACATATTACAGTCGAAGGACATACAGGGAAAGACATTATTGTTACAGGAACCAAGTGTTTTACAAATGAAGAAGGAACAGAGGGGCTGAAACTTATTTCCGGAGATGGTATCAGTGATAATACCAATGGATATTGCCTGAACATACAGGAAAGTAATGGCACTGTAGTAGTTAGAGGTGTTTCCAATAAAAATCATAACGTAAAAATTCTTATTCCTGAAAAGATGAATGTGATCATACAGTCATCCGGATGGTCTGCAAAAGACATTACAGTTAGCAACTTTAAATCCGAGTTGGAGATTAAAAGTGAATACGCATCTGTCGCAATGGCTAATGTGACCGGACCTGTTGTGTTAAATGCCACATATGGTAAAGTCAAAGCCGTTTTTGATAAGATCAATCAGGATAAACCGATATCTATTGTGGCTACTTACAATAACCTGGATGTAACTCTCCCTTCTGATACAAAAGCTAATCTGCGCATGGAATCAAGTTATGGCGATATTTATACAGATTTTGATGTAAAATCATCCTCTCCCTCCTCATCAGAAGACGATTTGGAAAAGATCAGCAGCCATACTGTAACAGGTTCAATCAATGGCGGTGGTGTAGAAGTACATCTGGAGTCTCCTTACAAGAATGTATTTCTGCGCAAAAAGAAATAACAGATTATCACCATCCAGGAAGATATCTTTATCACTTATATAATCCATACAACCAGACAGTTAAGCACACCACATCTCTGTCTGGTCGTATACATTCGCTCTATCTATGAAAACAATCTTCTACCTGTTATTTCTTATCTGTTCACTTCCTCTGGCAGCTCAGAAGAAAGTAGAAAAAACGTTTCCTTATACGAATGGGAAAGAGATATATCTGAATCTTAAGTATGCCTCAGACATTCATATAAAAACATGGGATAAAAATGAAATTGGCATCATGGTATCTGTCAACATTAACAATAATGCGAATAATGACAATTTTGTATTGGAGTCCTCTACTACAAAAGATTCTCAGATTGAGATAAAAGGAAACATTAAAGATCTGAAACTTATTTCTACGGTCCCTACAAACGTACAAAGTGATAGTAGAGGAAATTATTATGGAGACAATAGATTCTGGGATGATGAAAATAAAGTCTACATATCTTCGGGGCCACAGGTGTTTATTATAATCGATTATGATATCTATATTCCTGAACAAGCAGCTTTATTGGTTAAAACAATCAGTGGAAATGTATTGGTAGACTATCTGAAAGGAAAATACCGACTGGAAACTATCAGTGGAAAAATAGATTTAAAGACCGCAGCAACTACAAAATGTGATTTTAGTCTTCATACCATTACAGGTGATGTATACACAAATCTTGCATTGGAGTCTCCTCAAGCAAAAAATGGAGAACTCAGTCGTGTAGGAGGTCAATATGACCGGGATCTGAAGTTAAACAATGGTGGAGAAAAGCTTGTGCTAAAAACTATCAGTGGAAATATTTATCTCCGAAAGAAATAAAACATAACAACATTTACTCATAAAAAAGCCCCTTACTCTGAAAGTAAGAGGCTTTTTTGTTACTCTATTGAGCTGTGTATGTTATCGTTAAACTCTTTGTGTCGCCATCATCTGTATTGTTAGGCAGTTTGGAAGGCTCCAGAGTAATTTGCTCACCAGAAGTCAGACTTTTTACTGGTTTTTCCCAACTAACAGCCACCTTGAGATTCTCAGCATTCTTTCCTTTTAACATTTCCACCATCAGTTTGTCATCTTCATGTATGTAGAAGGCATCTGTGTATAGATTCTCTATCAACTTATCAGCAGGAATTAATTTTGATTCATATAGAATTTTGTCCTTGGACCGGATACGCCAGGCAATATCACCTGTATTTGCTTCTTTTAACTTTATATTGGCAATCCCTACTGATACAAATCGCAGCTTACTACGATCAACCTGATACTGAATGGACGCGATACTCTCACCTGCAGTTACTTTGTTAGTACCATCTGTAATATTCAGGGAGATACGAAAAGGCAATGGCTTCTCTTCCACTTTATTCAACGACGTGTACGGCAAGAAAACTTTGATTGCACTTTGTGGTTTACTGATCTGATAAGTTACAGCAGTTTTTGCATTGGGATTGATTCGTTTTACATCCTCATTTAGTACAGTTATTTTCCGAAACAGTTCTGCTACTTTATTTTCTTTACCTCCATCTATAATTTCCAGGACTTTCTGTTCTCGGGTATCGAAATAGAGTTTGGGAAGTGTATAGGGAAGTGAAAGAGTAACGCCATTGACTCCACCAACTAACGTATCTTTCAACTTTAACAAAGTAGGTAATACTGCTTCCCGTACTGTTTGTATGGTCAGATCTGTTTTGGCCTCCTTACGGGCTATAACGTATGGGTTGTTGGCCAGGTGAATTTGTAATGAAAATTGTTTGGCAGGCTGCTGGCGGACATTAGGATCCTGTAATAAAATCTGATAGGCAGGATAAAATACCTCCATCTTTCCACCTGTAGATGACTTGCTCAAGGTAAGCAATCCGGTTGAATCAAGCTTTGCCTGTCCACTAATTACTTTGCCATTACGGATATTTACAATCTCTTCTGTATTTCTGGGCTGATAGGTCAACCAGGCAGTTAATGGAGGCAGGCTACTTCCCACAGTTGCTTTATAGTCAAATGTTATACTGGTACCGGTCACTCCTTCATGGGTGGAAAAAGGATTAACTTTGAAAGCAGATAGCTGTACCGCAGGAATTTTATATTTTTCAATGCCCAACACTATTTCTACTCCATTGTTTTTCAGAGAGGTAGTCTTAACAGCTTTAGTATCAAAAGTCCATTCTCCGGTTATTCCAGCTACATTATCAAAGGATGGAAGCGGCTTGCCATCTTTAGTACGCAATACCCGCGTTTTATTTAATCGGATCAGTCCGGTCTCAATACTTTTCTGAAGTTTTAACCGAATAACGTCTCCTTCACAGTAAGTAAACTGCAATTCGTCTTTCAGATCCACATTGGCAAAGGCGGTAATATCTTTTGCTTCCTTTTTAGACCCTGGCAGTGCAAAGATGTCTTGTTCCAACTGCCTAACCTCGTAACGCTTTCCTGCTTTATCTATTACGGCAATTTGCTGCGGCTGTAATGTAACTGCATAGGTAGCAGGCTTGGTAATAGCCACCTTCTGAGTATGAATATTTTCAAAACGCCCTGCTTTTTCATTATAGGCATTCAATGCGAAGGTTATATTGCTTGCTCCTTCGGGCAATGCCGTACTCGTAAATGGGATAAATAACTCAATTCCTGTATTTCGTAAGCCCTGTGCTTTGTTTTGAGGCATTAGCACAGTTTCATCAGCAAAGTGGACACCAACATAGTTACTGGATTTCTTATAACCCGGAAAATCATACGCTTGATAAACAGGCTCATTGCTGGCGTCACGAATACCAGCATAGAATGTCATACGTACTTTGCCCTGCTTATCTTTCATACCATTGTACTCAGCATCTGAAATCAGAAACTCACAACTAAATAACACCGCAATACCTCGGATTCCTTCTTTGGTAGCATTAGGATTGATATCAATTTTATAAACATTAAACTTCTTATTGGCAGGGTTAACCACCTGGGCCATGGAAAGAAGGCAGGAGAAAAAGGCAACACTACAGAATAAAACTATTTTTCGCATATTTTTAGGTTCGCTTATTTAATACTAATTTAGACAACCTCTTATTTTACAGAGGACCCACTATTTTCTTCTTTTATAAAATGCAACTTGGATAACAGATAAAATAGTATCTTTTTTAAACGACAATAACTTTCGTGTATTGCCTTGATTTCGGGAAATCATCACTGTCGTGGTCTTGCAACTATAATCCCACTCTGCCCAGCATTTTTCAGAATATATTGCCCTACTGGTACTGTACTTATAGCCACTTTTTTCTGGTCTGACGAAGCATGCAGCAAATAAGCATGGTTTCCTTTGCGAATGGCTAAGCCTACATGCACTACATCCAAACCTTTGATATTAGTAGTAAAGGCAATAATATCTCCATCCTGCAATTGAGATTCGATCTTCCCAACGGATGCTTTTGGAATGTAATAATGCTTTTGTGTATTCAGATTTCTTTCTACGACTTGAAGAGCTTCGAGGTTTTGTTTATCTGCTAGCTGTACATAAGCTTGTGGATGAGTTGTCATAAAATCAATCTTCTTCTCATAGGGAACACCACCCAGTTTTTGCGTAATGTCCTCCATTTCCCCCCTTCTCTGTTTTTCTGATAACCATTCTGTGAGATAGTGTAACCGGTTAGTATACTTTCCAGATTCCCCACCACGATACCGGATAGTTGTTAATGTCTGGCAATAGGCTGTAAAATCCTGGTTGTCCATTTGTACAAGTTTTGCTAGTGTCAGTGTTGTTTCTAGAAAAGTTGTACAATCAAAGCCCCGCAGATTCACGACCAACTGTTCTTCCTTACCTGTTTCCAGTGTCTTCGCAACATATGGTTTACCTATCAGCATTTTACCAATGGCAACCATACGTATTGGAAGATCCTTGGTAATTAAGGAGTCACGATGGGAAACAATTTCTGTTATAGTTTTTTGATCAGTCTCTTGTACAATAACTGTAGTTTGTGCGTTTAATGATACAGAGACAAAAGAAAAAGCCAGGAGTATATAGGCATAAATAGTCTTTAACATAAAATATAGATCGTTGATCGAATCTCTAAAAGTAGTATTTCTAGTATAATGTTCTATAGACTGCAACCATTTCTATATTTAATGTGTCTTATTCCTGTAAATAATCCCCAAGTTGTATGAGAAAATGGCATGTAGAATGGCTCCTTGTCCTTCCTCTCTTTGGTGCCTGTGAAAAAGACCATGATACTTCTGTTCAGTTTTATAGTGAACAGGCAAATATTGTGATTCGTAATGGTACAAGCTACACAGAATGTATGGGATATTGCACAGGAGAACTGTCTGTTGAACAATCGGTATCTTCTCTAAAGCGTATCAGTAACAACGGACAAAAGATTATTACTTACACTTGGAAAACAGATCCTGTAATCTGGAATCAGTTACTAAACAAGATCGACACACAACAATTAGCTTTATTGTCTCATCATATTTCCTGCACAGATTGTAAGGTTGGTGGCAATGAATGGCTGGAGGTACAACTTAACAACAAAGTGTATACAATTAATTTTACATTGTCTGATACTCTTCCTAGCCTCTCACCTCTTCTTACAGAACTACATCAGCTATATATGCAGAAAAAACAGTAAATCCACACTAAGCTATTAATCCTTTTCCCATTTACGGGTTATTCTTCCGGATTGCCGATGAATTGCATACTTCTTTTCAACAGCTAGCTTTAAAATGCGTTTTCGAAGCAATTTGGGATAGAAATAGTTGATTACCATTCTATGATGGCCACGAACAGGCACCAGATCCAACTGGCTTAGGATATGATAGGTAGCGGCAGCACATCGCATTCCAACAAAAGCGTAATCATAAGGTGGTGAGTTCTGATAAGTTTTATGGATAGAATCTAATTTTTGGTATTGTATCAAGGTTAAAGGAATAGTAACAGATACATATTTCATCCCAACAGAATCATCCATCCACTCCAGCATTCCCTGAGAGAAAAAATGACTATGAAAGTTCTTTTTGTACCCAAAAACATGAAATTTTCCTTTAGGGCCAAATCCAGTTACTATGCTATCTGTTTCTATACTTACATGGCCACCATGCATCCCTCCAAACCATTTCTTTTCCAAGAACTTAAATTCCTTTTTGGGCTTTGATCCATACAAAAAATGTACTTTAATGAATTTCATGGTATCTCTTTTACCTACAACCATATCTGTATAAGCAGATACAGACAGTGGCATGCACAAGACCCATAGAAACCAACGTATTCGCTGCATACATTTTTTCAACAGATTGAGAGACTAATCAAACCGGATTGCTTTTACAGGATTAATTCGGGTAATGACAAGTGTTGGGATAACTAATATGCCCAGCACCAAAACCAGTACTACAGCATTCAGCAAAAGAATCAAAGGAAAATCCCACTGAATGGGTACAGTGCTCATATAATAGGTTTCCGGATCCAAGGGTATGATTTTGAAAAAATATTGAAGGGCACAAAAGCCTATTCCTATCAGATTGCCCCATAGCATTCCCATACCGATAAGCCGTAATCCTCCCCATAAAAAAATCTCCTGAATTTTCAGGTTGCGTGCTCCAACAGCTTTCAATAAACCTATCATTTGAGTACGTTCCATAATTAAAATCAGTAAAATTGCCACCATGTTAAAGCATGCCACAAATAATATTAAGGCAAGGAAGATAGTAACATTTCGGTTTAACAAAAGCAGCCACTCAAAAATCTGATTGTATTTATCAGTGATTTTGACCAGATTCATGGAGTACTCCATCTTGTCAAATACTTTCTTGGTACCAGTTTCCATATCAGTAAAGTCCTTCAGAAATATCTCATAGGTACTTACCTGATCACGGCTCCAGTCATTAATACGACGCAGAAGATTTATATCACAGAATACAGTATTATCATCAAATTCTTCCATTCCCGTCTCATAAATACCACTTACCCGGAGTTTACGCACTCGTGGAGGATTTTGCATAAAATATACCAGCACTTCATCATTTATCTTCAGTTTAAGCTGACGGGCCAATTTATGGCTGAGCACAATATCACGGGAAAAACTGGTATCTTTCCATTGTATAAAATTCCCTTCACGCAGATTGGGAGCAAACATAGGTAGATCAAAGTCAGATCCTACTCCTTTCATGACGACCCCCTGCACCTCAGTATCTGTTTTTATAAGGGCAGCCTTTTGAGTAACACCTTGTATATGAGCAACCTCTGGAATATTCTTATAATTTTTGTACAGGTCTGTATTGATTGTAATGGGTGGCTCTTCGTAGGATCGATTCATTGAAAACTCGGATACCTGCAGATGCCCCCCAAAGCTGAAAATCTTCTGATAGATTTCCCGTTTAAAACCTCCCAGTATAGCAAAAGAGATAATCATTACGGCTAGTCCCAGTGCAACACTGGCTACTCCAATTTTTGCTACGGTAGCAGAAAAGGATTGTCCTTCTGTATGTCTGATCCTGGCAGAAATAAAGGCCGCAATATTCATAATAGTAATAGTTTATACTTTTTCACATGATTCCATACCGTCACCTGACAAAATCATGTTACACCAAAGACAAAATACAGACATGGGATTACATCCATATTACGTAAATCACCCTGTTTTTTCTCCAATGTTACATTGCTTTTATCAAATAAACAATGGATAGGATTCGATTGAATTCGCTACTTTTGTATAAACGGCGTATTTTCCCGCATCTCAAATCATTGTATTTTCTTATGTTTTCATTGTCGTTTATTTCGTACCAACCGCTCCTGACAGGCCTGCTTATCTTAACTACCGCCTGTCATTCGCCATCTGTTAGTTCGCAAACTTCTGTCAGAAAACCTTCTTCTACCGTAAACCAGAAACCTGTTTTAGCGCTTCAGACAGGAGCAGAACAATTCAAGGAGTATATCGCAGACTTAAAAGGGAAGAGAGTGGCGCTGGTTGTAAACCACACCTCTCTGGTAGGCAAAACCCATCTGGCAGACACACTATTGAGCCAAAAAATAAATATTGTAAAGATATTCGCACCTGAGCACGGGTTTCGAGGAGATGCAGATGCCGGCGAACATGTAAGTAATACAATAGACAAAAAAACGGGTCTGCCACTTATTTCTATTTATGGGAAAAATAAGAAACCCTCGCCTGAACAACTTAAGGATGTAGATGTAGTCATATTTGATATTCAGGATGTAGGAGCCCGGTTTTATACATACATTAGTACTATGCACTATGTAATGGAAGCGTGTGCAGAAAACAAAAAAAAGTGTCTGATACTGGATCGCCCCAATCCTAATGGACATTACTTTGATGGGCCTGTACTAAAACCTGCCTTTAAGTCATTCATTGGTATGCACCAAATTCCTGTAGTGCATGGCCTCACAGTAGGTGAACTGGCTCAGATGATCAATGGAGAAGGATGGCTTGCTAACAACGTTAAATGCGATCTAAAGGTAATACAGGTGAAAGGTTATACTCATCAAACCCCTTATGTATTACCTGTACGCCCTTCTCCTGGTTTACCCACTGAAGCGTCTATTCGTTTGTATCCTTCTATCTGCTTCTTTGAAGGAACTACTATTAGTCTAGGTCGTGGAACTGATTTTTCATTTCAGGTAGCAGGAGCGCCAAATCCTATCTATGGATCTTTTACATTCACACCCAAAACAACTGCAATTGTTAAAAATCCACCTCATGAAAACCAATTATGTTATGGTAAGGATTATCGGCAAGATACTACGCGTCACTTGACCCTAAAGTATCTTCTTGACTTTTACAACATGACTCCAGATAAAAACAAGTTCTTTCTAACCACCAAACACTTTGATTTGCTGGCAGGAAGTGAAGAACTGAAAAAACAGATTCTGGCAGGTATGACTGAAGAACAAATCCGGGCTACCTGGCAAAGTGATTTGCAGAAATATGCCACCATTCGCAAGAAATATCTTTTGTATCCGGATAAATAACGAAGAGTTATTTTGATTAGTACTTTGAACTCCTGCGTTACTATAGCAGGAGTTTTTGTTTTGCAAGACTATCATTTTAATATATCCAATCCATTGATGAACAAAGTTCTGTTCATCAGAATTTTTGACCGGACTTCCAGTCAAACAAAAAAATTATCAGAACTCTGATAATTCAGGGCCGTAATGAATATTCTGATATTTTTCAAATTTGATCAGTGGTGTGATATTTTTTCTTCTGAGTAGAAATCAGATTTTGAGAACGCAGAAAAAAATTTGAGTACAACTCCAGTGATAATCTTCCACTCAGTAGTGAATTGAACAAAACCTGGACCTACTCCATTTTACCCAACCAACATTTCACGCAAGACGGAAACAGAGCGTAATTCACCAAAATTGTCGACATGTAACCGATAAAACAGAAGTACATATTCAAGAATACGTCTTCTCTGCCCATTGGTAAGGGGTACATGTTTATGATAGGGAGATTCAATTAGTTTATCAAATCGTTCTTCATCTTCTTTGGCATAATCTAATAACTGAAACTCTTCTATCTGGGCAAATACCTCCCGTGCTTCGGAAGGTGCAAACCCAAGATATTGTGCAAAACTTAACAGAAACTGAATAGGGAAGTTTTCATAATGTTCTGTTTGCTGATCCAGATACAGAATTGATTGGTACAGAAATTCAAACAGAGACTCATTACTACTTTCTTCTTTCAGAGCTTTGTTAAAAACCTCACTCATAAATAAGGCAATGCCTGACTTTACAAAATTATAGGGCACATCTGTAAGTGGATCACAACATTTGATCTCTGAAAGCCTCATAATGTTTCCGCCCTCACGATGATATACTACCAGGTCAAGCAAAGTAAGTGGCTGAAACAATGCCATCTTGTTTTTCCCTTTTGAACTTCTTGCTCCATTTTCTATATAGGTTTGAAGTCCAAACTCCTCTGTATAAATCTTTATAATAATGGAAGTTTCCTTAAATCGAATATAGTTGATGACAATGCCACGAGTCTTAAAAAGCATAATATCAATTCCTGAATTTTAATAAATAGAATAGTTGGATATAGCTTCCTGCCAAGATACTTTTCATCATACTTCTATATCCTATTATAACACACTAACCTTAAAATTACGAAATAAATCGCGATTTATTCTATAACGGCGATCTTGGTTACAAATTTTTCGGTTCCATCATCACTTGACGAAAAGATCAGATACATCCCGGAACTCGCTCGCTGGCCTTTATAGTTTTGTACATTCCAGATAGCAGTCCCTCCATTGGCACGCGTCTGATATACCAAGCGACCAGCCATATCTGTAATCTTCACAATGCAATTTGCTGCTAGTCCTGAAATACCAACTGTTCCGGAAAAACCCGGACGTACAGGATTAGGAAATACCTTAACATGATTATGGGTTGCTGTAGCAGCTGTAGCTGTACCTCTGTAGGAGATCAACCCAACATCTGTGGCAAAAAATACTTCACCAGTTATAGGTTGTATTTCTATATCCACAATATTATCTGATAGCAATGGTGTAGTGGCACTTGTAAAATGTGCCAGCTGACTAGTGATGTCTGCATCAAAAAGCCAGGCACCATTTTGTGACCCGAACCACTTGCGGTTGCCACCATCAATATAGATACTGGTCACTACCTCATCCCGAAGTACCTGCCGACCGTCGTATACAGGCGTTATAGCATCTATTGATTGGCTTTCAAATACTTCCCATGGGTTGAAAAAATAGGCTGCACCTCTTCCAGTACCCACCCATATCTGCCCCAGCGAATCCTTAGCTACTGCATACACACTGGCATTGGGTAATCCCCCCTGACCAGTAGTGGTCGACAATAGTTTCCCGCGATTATTAGCAGGATCAAAAACCCATAATCCTCCAGAAGATAGTTGCATCCAGAAATATTGATAGTCATCCATTACGAATGAAAGCGCTTGTCGCGCAGCAAAAATACTGAAGGTATATGCTTTCCAGATACCCTCTACAGTTCTTGCATAGAATGAAGGCTCACCTGAAAATGCACCGTATATCAGAACCCACAATGTTCCATTTGTATCCACTGTCATTCCTGTCACTTTGGCTGAAGCAGGTGGTGCTCCATTCTCGCTCAACCGCTGCCAGTTGCTATCAGGACTTTTGACAAGAATACCCTCTCCAAAAGAAGCGACATAATACGTTTGATTAACAGGATTGTATGTTGAAGTGATCAGATCTTTTGTAGCAGGAATACGTCTTGGTACATCATTGGATCGTGAAATATAGTTCTGCCAACCACTGGAAGTGAAGACACTGAATCCAGCCGTATCCTGTTTTGCTGTGTAACTGTTTGTGTAACCACCCGGCAATGCAACAATCTCACTATCCCAATGTTCCAGCCGTTGAAAAGGTCCTGGAATTGTTCCGCTGGGAGCATATTGTTGAAAGTCACCTTTTTCATTACCCAACAATCCACTTACAACATCTGCAATCCAGACAGTGCCACTGGAAGTATACTCAGCATCCAAAGGGTATAAGATTAATGAATGTGCCAATGTTATAGCAGCTTGTCCATTCCACACAACTATTTTTTGTGGATATCCGACCAATAACTTTTGTTGAGAAACCTTCAGAAACAAAGGCTTACTCTGAGGCAGTTCTATTGCCTTTGACCACTTCTCATTAGCTAATTTAAAAATCTCATTGGTAGCATAAACGGCATAAATCTGATTAGCAAATACAGCTATCATTGTAGCAGCTCCAGCAGGAACACCTTCTGAGGTAGAAATGCGGTTCCAACTGGTAAAATCCAGTAAGTTAACGCCTGTTTGTGGGGCAAAAAGTACTCCACTGGCAGTAGCCAGATAGATCTTTGTATTCAAAATAGCCGTTCCATAAATGGCGAGAGTAGCTCCGTTCACTCCCAGATTCTGATAGGTTTCTTTTATCTGATGCGACAAAAGATCTACCACTACCACACCAAAGTCATATGCCAGATAGGCTAACTTGTTATTTATCAGTATATGATTATTCTGTTTGCTGGTAGTAATACTGATCGAAGATGCAATAGAAGTGATGGTATATAGCTCAGTGCCCTGAAGCAGGTCAATAATGCCATCATTGTATGCAACAATTAATGTACCCGTTTGAGTATCATATGCCAGCTTGCTAATAGAGGTATTGCTAAAGCCATCCAGCTTTGATAAAGTCTGTAGTTGAGTAGTTTCACTATCATAGGAAAAAAAGCTACCTGTACTTCCTGCATATACAGTATTTCGTGCAATAGCCAACGTCTTTGCAGACTGATATGAAGCATGAGTCCGCCATGTACCAATAGGTATATCCTGTGAAAAAGCTGTATGGAAGATCCATTCAGTTACAACAATGAGAAGGAATATTCTGCGATACACAATAAAAAAAATAAAATAATAATGAGAACAGTATCCTTATCTTCTGTATCACTAGTGCTTTGGTTGTTCAGTGTTATCACTGCCAAAGAGTATGTTGTCTTTGATTTTAGATAAAGGATTAATAGCCAATATAATACTTAATACTGTCAAACCCGCTCCCATGATAAAAGGAGCTCCTGGAAAATATACAGGTGCCTGCGAACTTGTAAAATAGCCAAATAAGTAGGTCATCAGCAAAGGGCCAATAATTGAAGTCACACTGATTAGACCAGTAAGTGCTCCCTGTAATTCGCCCTGTTCATTGGGAGGCACCTGTCCGGACATAATTCCCTGTAAAGAAGGTCCGGCTAGTCCACCTAACGCGAAAGGCACCATAAACGCAAACATCATCCATCCTTCTGAAGCAAAAGCAAAACAGGTAAACCCTATGACATAAAACCCTAACCCAATATATACAGACAGCTTGGATCCTAATTTAGGAATAAGAATCCGATTGAGTCCCCCCTGCACAATGGCAACCATTAACCCAACAAAGCTTAGTGAATATCCTACCCAATCTTCTTCCCATTTAAATTTTTCCATCGTGTAATAAGTCCATGTACTTTGTGTAGCATGTCCTGCCAGAGAGATACACACAAACGATGCGAACATACTAATAATTATAGGGTAACGTTGTAATTGTAGCAATGATCCTACCGGATTGGCTCTTTTCCAGTCAAATTCCCGGCGATTTTCTTCTTTCAAAGATTCTGGTAGGATAAAGTATCCATATAACCAGTTCAGTAAGCTGAGTCCGGCAGCAACAAAGAAAGGTACCCGAGGGCCATAATGACCTAATATTCCTCCAACTGCAGGACCAATAATAAATCCGAGCCCAAAAGCAGCCCCAATCATCCCAAAGTTTTGTGCACGTTCTTCTGGTTTACTGATGTCAGCGATATACGCTCCAGCTGTTGTAAAGCTAGCACCCGTTATTCCTGCAATTAGTCGTCCAGCAAAAAGCCAACCTAAATTAGGCGCAAAACCCAATAGCAGATAGTCGATCCCAAATCCAAATAAAGAAGCTAAAAGCACTGGACGCCGACCATACTTATCGCTTAAGCCACCCAGTACAGGCGAAAAAAGAAACTGCATAATAGAATAGGCAAATAATAACCACCCTCCATATTCAGAGGCATCACTAACACTGCCTCCTGTCATTTGCTGGATTAGTTTGGGTACTACAGGAATGATAATACCTATTCCAATAACATCTATAAGTAGAGTAATGAATATAAAAAGTAAAGCAGAGGTACGTTTTTCAGCCATAATACAATGCAGGAATGGGCAGGCAAGTTACAGATTTTTGTCTAACGACTTCTGATTTGTATAGGAATAGGAAACTAGTAGAAATAAAAAATCCCAGTAACTTGTTTTGCACAAGCTACTGGGATTACCCAAAAGGTTCAGCAAGAACACCTATATTTTATACTTTAATGTAAGTCCGCCGTAGAAGTTTCGACCAGGAGCAGGATTATAAAAACGGTTGCCAACTGCATTTAAATCATTTCCCAGGCTATATTTTTCATCTAACAAATTATCCACCCCACCAAAGACGTTAAGATTAAAATGTTTGATATCTTTCATAAAACCCAATCGGCCTCCTAGAAGTTTATATCCTGCTGCAAAAAAAGTATTAGCATCGTCTACTGGAAGTTTATCGGTATAATTAAATGTTGCATTTAAATACAAACCCATAGTAGAAACCAGATCCAAACCCGTGACTACGATATTTGGAGCAATGCCCGTAAGTTGCTTTCCACTCAGATCTGTACTGCTTTGGACATACTCTTTGAATCGAAAATCATTGTATGTATATGATGTCCAGACTCTGGTTGAGGCAAAAGCATTTTGGAGAATATGTGGTTGAAAAACAATCCGGCTTTCAATACCTTGCTGGGATGTCTTACCTGAGTTTGTATAGAAGTCTGCTCCAGCCTCAGTCCGACGACTTACAATGGTTTCATGTAGTCCAAATGAAAACGCTGTAATATCAAAGGTTAAAATATCTCCTAGTATACTACCACGTGTGCCTATCTCATAATTTATCCCTTTTTCTGGATTCAGAGAAGTATTAAAAGCGGCTGTAGAAGGTCGAATTTCGTCTGTGGTTGGTGTAGAATATCCATAACTAATACTTCCAAATACAGACAGATTCGAATTTAATTGTTTCAGTAATGCTACTCTTGGAAGAAAGATAGGATTAAAGTGTCGGTTTTGTGGACCTGAGTTTTCGGGATAGAATCGCAATAAATTATAGTTCTGTTTGTTATAACTCCCTCCTATTGTCAGAAAAAAATGATGTGGCAAATCCAGTTCTGTCTGAGCAAAGATAGTATACTGATTTACCCGAATTTCATCATTATATTGTAGTGTGTCTACTTTTCCATTCCGATTTCCATAGGTTTGCAAGCCTGTATATCCATATTGAAACTCTCCCCCAAATACGATTTTACCTTTTATAGCCTCTCCTCCGAAACGGTACTGTGTTACTGTGCGGCCTCCAAATCCCTGCTCAGTTCGTTTATCGTAATTCCGTAGTGTAGGATTCTCAAACTGTGTAATGGTTCCGTATACAGATGTTTTATTAGTCCAGTTGGCGTTAAAATCATATTCCTGAGATACCCCGAGGTTAAATGTTTTGTTAAAAACAGCTGCTTTTTGCTCCTCAGCCCCTTTATTTACTCCAGCAGCTGGCCTTGCCTGACGCGGATCTGCATCCATTTGTGCTTTGGTCAAACCTCCAGGTGTTTGATAATACAAATCACTATAAAAGGTATTTACTGAAATTGTGCGGTTTTCACTGCTAAAGAATCTAGTACTCAGGCTAACCATATCCCGACGCATGGCGGTTTGTTTTCGGTATCCATCTGATTCCTGATGTGCATACAAAGCTGTTGCATTCATTTTTTCAGACCCCGATTGTACCATGGTATGTACTCCAAACAAGCCATAACTGCCAGCGATAGATCCTAACTGTATAGTAGTACCTTGTGCAGCAACCGGACTTTGTAACAATGCGGTCCCACCTGTTCCTGCTCCGTATAAGCTTCCTCCTGGCCCTTTAATGATCTCCATAGCTCCAATAGCATTGAAATCCATCAGATTCAAATATGTATTTCCTCCTGCATCTGTAAAGGGAATGTCATTCCAGTAAAATTTCACATTGCGAATTCCAAATGGAGAGCGAACCAGACTACCACGTACCGAAAACCGATAGCTACCAGGAGACCGTTCTTCCATACGTACACCAGGGAGTGTATTCACAGCAGAAACAAAAGAAGTATTTGAGAAACGTTGAAGATCTGTATTCTTCAGCACCCCAATTGTAGCAGGCGTCTCCAATAAAGATCTGTTATTTTGATATCCGACTACTGTAACCTGACTCAAGGCAACCGTATCACTCAATTGAGATCTCTCTTGGGAGACTGATCCTTTTATTACATCCTGCCCTTTGGCATAGATAAAACCTATTGATAAGAAAAGCGTAAATAGTATCGTTTTTAACCTCATAGTAGTTTGTGGTTTTTATAATAGCTCAAAAAAGTATACCAAAAGTAAGAATTGAAAAACCCGTAAACGATAAGTTGGCTATAATTTTGTTTTATCGGTGAGAAAAACAGAAATTCGTGCCCGAAAAGCAAAATTCTGATTAAGAGGGCACAAAAGTGCTTACATTGTCGTTTTGATAAGATATAGTTTACATACACATTTATCATTATAAAGAATTATGAGCAAGAAAATTGTTAAAGTGGCGGATATCGAATGTGGTAGTGATCAATTATTCCTGATCTCTGGTCCCTGTGTGATTGAAGATGAAAGCATTATGATGCGTACAGCTGAGAAACTAAAAGAGGTAACTGAAAAGCTGAACATCCCATTAATTTTTAAATCTTCTTATCAGAAAGATAACCGCAGCTCTCTGGATTATTATACAGGTCCAGGTCTGGAAAAAGGTCTGGAAGTACTGGCCAAAGTCAAAGAAGAATTTGGTTTTCCACTTCTGTCTGATGTTCACTATCCGGAACAAGTATTGAAAGCAGCAGAAGTACTGGATATAATTCAGATTCCTGCTTATCTGTGTATGCAAACTGACCTGATGGTAGCTGCTGCCAAGACTGGTAAAGTAATCAATATTAAACACGGACAGTTTCTTGCTCCTGATAACATGGGCAAACCTGCTCAAAAAGCGGTAGACTCAGGAAATGACCAGATTATCCTTACTGAACGTGGGTATACATTTGGCTACAATGACATGGTAGTAGATCCTCGTTCTTTCTATTTCATGCGCCAAACCGGATTCCCTGTTGTTTTCGACATTACTCACTCTATCCGTAAATATGGTATCCCAAGTGCAGATCCAAAAGGCGGAAATCGTCCGGTAATGCCAACGATTGCCCGTGCTGGTGTAGCAGCTGGTGTAGATGGTGTTTTCATTGAAACACATCCTGATCCGTCTCATGCACTTTGTGATGCAGCTAGTCAGTTGAGCGTATATGAACTGGAAGAGTTTCTGAAGCCTTTGATTGAACTACATGAAGTAGAGGTAAAATACAGACAAGCAGTTACTGTTTAATCATATCAAATAGTAAGGTGTAATCCTTTTTCAAACAATCACTTATTTTATATGAATATGCAGGAATCCAAACCCATCTGGGAATTAACGGAAAGTGAATTTACAGAAAGGCTATTGCCTGCTGTTCTTGCTATAAAACAAGAGTTATTCGAAAAAGGATTACCTGTTTCCTACATAGATACTACCTGTTGTGAATCTGAATTTCATTTTGTGAATGAATATGCAGATGGAAGCAAACACCTGATTCATTTTAATATTTACACCCGAAAAGAATCAGTAGTACGTGTGCTAAATGGATAAACCACAACTCTATGTTATTGCAGGACCAAATGGAGCAGGGAAAAGTGTTTTATCCAAATGGCTTGTCAATGCCAATATAGATGTATTTGATGGAGATCTTCTTCAAAAAGAATTAAGTCTAAAATACAAAGCTATTCCCTGGGAACAAATACAACATCTTGCCGCCAGAGAATTTGAAAAGAGATGGTCAGATGCGCTGGAAAAACACGAAGACTTTGCCTATGAAACCAACTTTACATTTCCAAGTAGCATAGATTTGCCATTAGCGTTTCAGAAACAGGGTTATGAGATCAATATGTTTTATATGGGAATAGGTTCTATTGCAGAAAGTATACGCAGGGTTGCCTTACGGGTAGAAAAAGGTGGGCATGATGTAGATACAGGCAGTATTGAGCTTAATTTCAATGGTGGTATAACTCATGTACATCACCATTTTGCCAAATTTGATCGGTTTCTTTTTATTGATAACTCTATTATTTCAACACCCAGAATTGTTTTGTATGCAGAATTAGGAAAAATCAAATCAAAATCCCCAACTTTGCCCCGCTGGATGACAACCTATTTTGCTAAACTGTTATCTACCTGAAAAACAATGCTGGAATAAGCAAAACACTCTATTATTTATAAAAATCACTATTTGTTAATTATTTCTCTATGGAATTATACTTAGATTCTGCTGACTTAAAAGAGATTGAAACCGGGATGAAATTAGGCTTTCTGACCGGCCTTACAACTACTCCCACTTTCATGCACCGTGAAGGTGTTACGGATGTAGATGCAATGATTGTAAATCTTTCGAAAATTGTGCCTGTATTGCAGATTGAAGCGTTGGGTAGCACAGCAGACGAAATCATTAAAGATGCAGAACGCCAATTAGCACTGGGGCTTGATCCAGCTAAAACGGTATTTAAAATTCCAGTTTCTCTGGAAGGTGTAAAAGCTTGTAAAGCACTGCGTGATCGTGGTATGATGGTCAATGTGCACCTGGTATATACTATTCAGCAAGCATATATGGCGATGACAGCTGGAGCGAACTATGTTTGTGTACTGGCAGGCCGGATGCAGGATCAGGGGTATGATGCCCTGAAATTGATCCGTGAGTGTGTGGATATGATCAACTACTATGGTTCTGATGCTAAAGTAATGTTCTCCTCTGTACGTAATACTGAACACGTACGTAATGCTATCGAACTGGGCTGCCATACTATTACTGTACCATGGAAGTTAATGAAAATCTTAACTGACAATAACTTTACAACAGTAGGTACACAACAGTTCTTTGAACATACTCGTCTGGTTACTATGCGGGTTCGTGATATCATCAGTGATAAAAATCCTGTTGTGAAACTGCATGATGAAGTATTGGATGCTGTAGTACAAATGACTCAGTCTGGTTTTGGTGCTGTTAGCGTGATGAAAGAGGATGGTCGTTTGCTAGGTATCTTTACAGATGGAGATCTGCGTCGCCAGTTGGCATCTAATGGTAAAAACTTAATGAGCCAGAAAATGTCTGCGTTTGAATATAAGACTCCAACTACTATTCCTGCAGATGCATTATTGAATGAAGCACTGGCTATCTTTAAAGAAAAGCAAATCGACACAATCATTGTTACAGATAATGATCAGGTAGTGGGTATGCTGGATATCCAGGATATGGCAAAGTGGGATCTGATCTAAGAATCTGAGATCTATTATTATATAAAAGAGAAAAGAAGAAAGTACACACCTGTAGTATCTTTGCAATCTGGTATGTACTTTCGTTCTTTCCTCTTTTTTGTTTATATACACTCTATGCATCCAATTCTCTCTTTATTTACAGCAAATGGAGGAGAAGTTTTCACTTCTCCGGAAATACTGATCCAGAAAGTATCTAAAATTCGCGCCTATCTTTTCGACTGGGATGGCGTATTTACAGATGGAAGTAAGTTTCCGGATGGAAGCAGTCCGTTTTCTGAACTTGACTCAATGGGGGTTAATCTATTACGATTTGGCCATTGGCTTCGCCATGCTCAGGAATATGCCTTTGTAGGAATTATGACTGGCGAAAAAAACCTTTCCAGCATTGCACTTGCTCAGCGAGAACATTTTGATGCAGTATATTTTCGAATAAAGAATAAAGGAGAGGCACTTCAACATTTACTTCAAACTTATAATCTAAAACCTGAGGAAGTAGCCTTTGTATTTGATGATGTATTAGATCTCTCCGTTGCGGCAGTAGTAGGTCTTCGGTTAATGGTAAAAAGAAATACAGCCCCGTTATTTGCTACTTATGTAAAAAACAGAGATCTGGCTGATTATGCCAGTACCAATGAAATGCATAGCGTTCGGGAGATGAGTGAGTTAATACTTGGCCTTCAGGGTAATTTTGAAGAAGTTGTTGCGAAACGATCTCAATTCTCAGAAGAATATGCTACCTATTTCGATGGAAGAAACCAACGTATTACTACATTGTATACCAAAGAAAACAACCAGATTGTCACAGTAAGTACCTGATAAGATACTATTCAGACACAAAAAATGCCCTGATTCTCTTATCAGGGCATTTTTTATTATAGAAGATAGACTGGAGTTCTATTATAATATCCAACGGAAAATCACATACAAGGTTGCAGATAAGAAGATACTTACAGGTAATGTTAGTATCCAGGCCATTGCAATATTCCGGATAGTTTTAGGCTGAAGGTTTTTGATACCATTGCTGGCTACCATACTTCCTGCAATACCTGATGACAAAACGTGCGTAGTACTTACAGGTAATCCCAAACCTGTAGCCAATCCTATTGTACTTGCAGCAACTAATTCAGAGGATGCACCTTGTGCATATGTCAAATGGCTCTTTCCAATTTTTTCACCAATGGTTCTAACAATCCTTTTCCAACCAATCATAGTTCCTAAGCCAAGTGAGATAGAAATCATCACTGTAACCCAGGTTGGGGCATAATTGGTAAAAGCATTTAATCGCTCCATATCCTTCTCAATAGCTTTTGTATCCTCTTGTCCAACCTCTTTCTTAATGATACTTGTTTGCTTATTGATCAACAGGATATCTCTGCGTATTTCAAGTTTCTTTTCAGGAGCGATGTCTTCATTTGCTTTTGTTGGAATGGCCTGTTCCATTTCTCCCAATTCTTTTGAAACCAATGTAATAGCTTCTTTCGCTTCTTTTGACAAACGTGTGGTATCTAAACTGGATACTAATACATGTAGTGAAGCAGCATGAGTGTGCAGTTCTTTTTTATCCAGGCGGCTGTCAATAGCAAAACGTAGAGGAACAATACTAATTAGAATTAACATGACCAGACCTACACCTTTTTGGCCATCATTGGAACCATGAAAAAAGCTTACTAATGTACAGGTGATAATGAGAATAATACGAATCCATAAAGGAGGAGCCTGCTTTTTAGGTGGCTCTTTAAATATTGCTTTGTTCTCTACCGTTCTTCGCAAGATGTACATTAGAACAATTGTTATGCTAAAACCAAACAAAGGAGAAATCAACAAAGACAAACCAATTTCGCCAGCTTTTCCCCAGTTGACAGACTCAACAGAGTTATTCATTAAACCAAAGGCAAGACCTACTCCCAAGATTGAGCCAATCAATGTATGTGAGCTTGAAGCAGGCAAACCAAAATACCAGGTTCCCAGATTCCAGATAATCGCACTGAATAGTAAGGCCAGAATCATGGCCACATTGTGCCAGACATTTTGATCGATGAGAAGATTGGTAGGTAACAAATTAACAATACCCATAGCAACAGCAATACCACCCGTGAGCACTCCTACAAAATTACAGATACCAGACCAAGTAACAGCCGTCCAGGGTTGAAGAGAGTTGGTATAAATAACGGTAGCTACAGCATTGGCAGTGTCGTGGAATCCGTTGACAAACTCAAAAGCACAGGCGCAGAACAGACAAAACAAGAGGAGAATTAATAATCCGACTTCTAATCCAAACATAAATAATTAACGTGTTTTCTTTTGCAAGATAAGTGAAGTTTTACAGGGTATTGTTATCGTAATGTTAAATCATTGTCTGTAACTTAAGTTCTGCAGTTTTTTAAGTTTAGTTAAATAATTATCTCTACTAAACATAGTATTATTCAATGGTTTTTATCTTAATTTTCGGGTAAGGTAATTCTTTAGTAGTGTAATAAAAAGTTATGTATGATGTTCTTATTATTGGAGGTGGCTTAGCAGGGTTGATTAATGCAATTGTATTAAGTAAAGCAGGAAAAAAAATAGTATTAATAGAGCGGAAAACCTATCCGTTTCACAGAGTATGTGGAGAATATATTTCCAATGAAACACTTCCTTTTTTAGCATCTCTAGATATTAATCCAACGGAATGGGGAGCTTCTTCTATCAACCATTTACAGGTTTCAGCGCCTAACGGTACACTGCTTTCCATGCCTTTAGATATGGGCGGATTTGGGATTAGCCGTTATACACTTGATTATAACCTCTATCTCAAAGCACTACAATCACAAGTTACAATAATTACTGGCACAAGTGTGGAAGATGTGATCTTTTCAAGTGACACTTTCTCTGTCACTTTATCAGACCACACCAGTTATACAGCTCGATTCGTGATTGGAGCCTATGGTAAGCGAGCAAAGCTGGATAAACAATTAAATCGTAGCTACATACATAAACGATCTCCATATGTTGGTGTAAAGTATCACATCCAGACCGACTTCCCAGCAAATTACATAGCCCTTCATAATTTTAAAGATGGTTATTGTGGTTTGAGTGCTGTTGAAGGAGACAAATACAATCTTTGCTACCTCACAACTCGTGAGAACGTAAAAAAAAGCGGATCCATCGAAGAGATGGAAAGAAGCATTGTACAAAAGAATCCTTTTCTTTGTCAGATATTCAGCAATTCCAAGTTTCTATTTGAAAAACCTGAAGTAATTAATGAGATATCGTTTGCACCAAAAACAGCTGTTGAAAATCATATTTTAATGTCCGGCGATACCGCAGGAATGATTACACCTCTCTGTGGCAATGGGATGGCAATGGCAATCCATTCTGCTAAACTTTTATCAGGTTTACTGCTTATAGCAGATGAACAAAAATGGCCTCGTGAAAAATTGGAGGCTACTTATACTCAGCAATGGAATAAATTATTTGCCAAAAGAGTATGGATAGGGCGTAATCTACAAAAACTTTTTGGCAATGAACGGCTCACAGCAATGTCTGTTCATTTTCTAAAAACACTGCCTCCTCTTGCTCGTTTTTTAGTTAGCCAAACACACGGAAATGTATTTTGACTTCTAATTTTATCCGGATAATTCCATTAAGGTGTGATTAATTCTCCCCTGAATAAGCCATTTCAGTTGTCTTCTGTCGCTCTTGAGTCCAGTAAAAAATACCAGCAGCAATGGCTGTTAATGCTGTAATAACGGCAAGCACCCAAAAGGCACTATTCCAACCGTTGTATTGCGCCAGACGTCCAGTCAGCCAAACCGAAAGCGTTCCTCCCAGATAGCCTACGCCGTCTACCAATCCAACAGCAGTTGCAGAACCTTTGCGCCCTCCCAGATCCATAGACATAGCACCTGCCAGAAAAGAGTAAGGACCAAGCAGTAATAAACCTATTAAAGAAGAAAGAATTAGAGGTACAATCTGTCCTTTTAAATCAGCAGCCATCAAGATAAGGACAAATGTCATAGGTACACATCCTAGCAGGATTAGAATACTTCGTTTACCTCGCAATGCAGAATCTGACAAAAAACCTGCTGCAAGTATAGATATCATACCAAATACAGGATATAATGAACTGAATTGGGAAGCAGCCCCTTCTGATAAGTCAGCAACTTCAAACAAATAGGTAGGCAACCAGAAGTTAAAAGCTTCCCGAATAGCAGTCAGGCCAAATGACATAATCAGAAGCAGAATAAAAGAGAGACTACTAAAATAGGTCCGAAGAATTTCTCCCAGCGAAGCTTTTTTTTCATTACTATCGTCCTTCAATAAACTATTTGGGTTAACCTCAGGAGCATCAAATCCCATACTCTCCGGATCATTTTTGACAGCCCACAGACAAAATAGCGCAATGAGAAACAAGGTCCCTCCTGCCACAAAAAATAACTCCTGCCAGGTTAGCCCCCACCGGATTAACTGGCCCAGCCATAATTTGGCGACAATATCTCCAAATAAATAGCTCAGGCTTAATAAGCCCATAACTTTCCCATAATTCCGATATGAAAACCAGTGTGCTGTAATTTTAACTAATCCGCCCCATCCCATTGATTGCACAGCCCGATTAAATACTACAGCCACAAAAAAAACCAGAATTCCTCCTCCTAAACCAAATAAAATGGTGGCTAGCACAGAGGCAATCATTCCGAATAAGAAAACACGCTTTCCCCCTATTGCATCTCCTATCAATCCATTGATTACCTTTCCAATAGCATAGGCAATCACCCCAGCCGAAGCTATTTTGCCCATCATTTCTTTGTCAATGCCCTGATCTCCAAATTCCTGTATAATCAAAGGAGTAGCTACTGCCAGATTAGACCTACATAGATAATAACCACTATATCCAATGAAAAGGCCAACCGCTGTAGTAGTTTGCCAGAAACGGGATGATTGCATAGAAGAATGATATGTTGTTAAAGAACAGGTGAATTTGTGAAAGTGCGAATGAATTTTGGAGATTCAAATCCAGGCATATTATTTATTGGTTAAATTGTGATCATTTACAAAGTCTCTGAAAGATTTTGGCTTAATCAAAATACGAATCAAAATGGACATACAAGATAAGAAGAAGAATTTCTTTGATTATGTATATGAGGTAGTGCGATTAGTACCAGCTGGCAGGGTGACTACCTATGGCGCTATCGCAGAATATTTGGGGGCCAAACGTTCGGCACGAATGGTAGGCTGGGCTATGAATGCAGCTCATTCAATTGATGATGTGCCTGCACATAGGGTTGTCAATCATAAAGGCGTCCTTACAGGCCTGCACTTTTTTGGTAAGCCAGACAGAATGCAGTCTTTATTAGAGGCTGAAGGCATTGAGGTAAAAGATAATCAGGTGCAGAATTTCAAAAAAGTATTCTGGGATCCAGGATTAGAGCTAATGTAATACATTACAAACTATTATCAACTTTCTCAAAAATAGCTTTCTTGTATGAAAATCGTACCTTTGGACAGGTAAACAACAAACATTTAAGCGCCTGTGTTACTTTTTTACGCACCTGATTTTACAACAGATTCACCCCTATTACCAGAAGAAGAAACGCGTCACGCCTTAAAGGTATTACGACTAGAGACTGGTGAATTCATACATATAACAGATGGGAAAGGCAACTTATATACTACTAAAATTGTCTCATCTGATTTAAAAAAACCTCGCTTTCAGATAATGCAACATCAGTCGGATTATGGAAAACGGGATTATTTCATTCATGTAGCAGTAGCACCCACCAAAAATCCAGACCGAACAGAATGGCTGGTCGAGAAATGTGTGGAACTGGGCATTGATACAATTAGCTTTATTCAGTGTGATCATTCTGAACGAAAGCATTTCAAAACAGATCGACTGGAAAAAATCTGTGTTTCAGCGATGAAACAATCTCTGAAAGCACAATTACCCGAAATACAAGATATCATTCCTTTTGAAAAATTCGTTACTAAAACAGACCTCTGGGATCAGAAGTTTATAGGCTATCTGGATGAACAGAAAAAATACTATCTTTCGGAAATAGCCAAACCCAATCAACGATACTGTATCCTGATCGGACCAGAAGGTGATTTTTCACCCAGAGAGGTAGGAATGGCACAACAACAGGGCTTTATTCCTGTAAGTTTAGGAGAAAGTCGCTTACGTACGGAGACAGCAGCAATGGCGGCTTGCCATATTCTAAACATTATTAATCAAAAGTAATTATATGAGATATACTCACTATAAACATGTTTTCGCATTCTGCCTGCTTTTGTTTACACTTCACCTGGCAGCCCAACAACCTGTACTAAAAATCGCTAAGTTGAAATATAATGGAGGTGGTGACTGGTATTCCAACAAAACATCCTTACCGAACCTGATTACTTTCTGCAATCAAAACCTGAAATTAAATCTGGCTCCTGAGGAAGAGGTGGTAGAAGTAGGTAGTGCAGAATTATTTTCTTATCCATTTGTCCATATGACAGGTCATGGCAATGTGGTATTTTCAGATGCAGAAGCTAAAAACCTTCGTAAATACCTTATTTCAGGTGGCTTTTTACATATTGACGACAACTATGGTCTGGATAAGTTTATACGATTGGAAATGAAAAAGGTATTTCCAGAACTTAACTTTGTTGAGATCCCGTTCAATCATCCGGTTTACCATCAGCGTTTTGAGTTCTCTAAGGGACTGCCCAAAGTACACGAACATGATGGCAAGTCACCTCAGGGATTTGGAATTTTTTATCAGGGCCGCCTTGTCTGCTTTTATAGTTATGAATGTGATCTTGGAAATGGCTGGGAGGATCAATCTGTTTACAATGATCCGGAAGATAAACGCCAACAGGCTTTACGTATGGGAGCAAATCTGATTAGCTTCGCTTTCACTACTTATTAAGAATACTTTTTGCGACAGAAGGCTAATACTGTACATTAAAGAAAATCCAAAGCATAAAATAACCAGAGTTTAGTTCAAATAAAACGATTATCAGAGTTCTGATACTTTTGTGGGACAATCAGAATTCTGATAATTGTAAAATATAATCAATATTTTGATATTTCTTCCCACATGATCAAAACTCTGGTTAAAACATCTTCTGATCAGAAATCCATTTATTTGTGTCTATCTGTATCTCTAATCAAAATTTCCCTTTTCTTCAGGAGTAATCTGAGATCTAATACTTTTCAACCTATTGTTGTACTACCACGGTTTCCCCTAATAACCATTGCTTTACCAACTTTTCATTAGGAGTGATCTCTCCTAGCCTACAATCTTGGGGGTAATATAAAACAGGGCTATTCGATGCATGTTCAATGACTACCTTATAGTCAGGAAAATATCCGCTGGAATGGATGAAATATACCTGTCCTTTTTGATGCAACAAGAATCCAACGTGATTGGAGAGACCAAAAATGTATAATCCTTCTTTAAGTAGGGTCTTCACCGAATCCTGAAAAGCAGAGACACTTTCTGCGTTAAAGAAAATTCCGATAGGTTGTTGATGTAGGGTTTTTATTTCACTATCAGGGGCTTGTTGAGCCATCTTGAATCGATTTATTTTTAGCCCGGCATGGTTGAGTACTGTAGAAACGAAATACCCACAGGCAATTTCACCTTTTTTGGGTGTTTCAGTATATCCCTCAAAACTCCAGGGAGTACCATACCAATGTGGGACTAAATGGTTCACAATTGCGTCTGTCAGATAACGTCCGGCAGAGTCCAGCACTTTCTTTTTTTCGACTTGTGTATTTGCCTGTAAATAAAGCTGTTTTAACCGTGATTGAGCTGCTGATACCTCCTGTTTTTGTCTGGCATAGTCACCTTTGGGTGTTATAACTATTGTACTGGAATCTACCCGTGTGGCTACTACAACTTTCTTGGCCATAAGAGCAGCCTTCTGAAATTGATGATTCTGTAAGCGGGAGGCAACAACAAATAAAGGAACAGCAATGGCAATAGCTGCCATAAATGATTTTTCAAGGGTTGAAAACCTCATAGTATAGAGACAGAATAGTTTGGTAATAAAGATTTCTATTCTTTAACGGATCTTTTGTAGTTTTCTGTAAGCTTTCTATGAATTATTTTTTCAATGAATAAGTAACCACGCTGATTCTGATATTTAGCTTTCCATCCAGTCTTTAAACAATTGAGCCTTTTCTCTACTAACTAATACTTCCTGAGAGGCCTCGGGCTTTAGTTCCAGCTTTAACTTTCCATTAAAATAGGTATGAATGCGGGTGATAGACGACAGTGACGCAATAAACTGTCTGTTGAGGCGAAAAAAATGTTGCGGGTCTAGTAACTTGTCTAACTCTTCCAATGTATAGTCTACTAAAAATTGTCGGCCGTCTTTGCGTATAAGACAAACCATCTCGTTAGCCGTCAAAAAATAGGCAATTTCTTCCTGAGCTATGGGAATCAACTGATCATGTTGTTTGACCAAAAAACGATTCTTATACTTTTTTCCGGAAGTGTGCAGATTATCCAGCAATGATTCTATTCGAAGTGCATAGTCAGAAGGAGAAAATACATTTTGCATTTCTTTGAATTTTGCCAGTGCATCTTCTAAATCCTGTTGCTTGATTGGCTTTAATAAATAATCAATGCTTTTGACTTTAAAAGCTTTGATAGCATATTCATCGTATGATGTGGTAAAAATGATAGGAGCCTTTACAGAGAACAATTCAAATATCTGAAAGCTAAGTCCGTCTGAAAGTTGAATATCTGAAAATATCAGATCTGGCAGCGGATTTACAGAAAACCAATTTCCGGCAGCAGCAATACTATCCAGTACACCTATAATCTGAATATCAGCATCTGCTTTGTGAATCATTTTTTCGAGCCGTTCTGCAGCCGGATATTCGTCTTCAATAATAAGGGTTTTCATATGGCTTGTAACAAAGGAATCCGAACAGTAAAAAGATCCGGACTTTTGTGTATGTTAACTTGTTTGTTTGTAAGCAAGCTATAACGATTAATAATATTCTGTAATCCTACCTTAGTAGATTTTTCAAAAGTTATCTTTTCCTGAACGTTATTTTCTATAGCTAGATAGTTATCATCTTCTTGTGATATCTTTATAGTAAGAGGCTTGTCTTTGGAAACTATATTGTGTTTGATAGCATTTTCTACCAGCATTTGTATACTCAAAGGCGCCACCTGTTGTTGATAAGCGTTGGAAGAGATTTTTTTCTCCACTTTCAGATTTTCCCGAAAACGAACTTTGTTAAGGTAGATGTAGGCATCCAGGAAGTCCATTTCCTCTTCCAACGTTACCGTATTTTTTTCGCGACTTACCAAGACATATCTGTACACATCTGCCAAGCGCTCTAAGTATTCCTGAGCGGGGGTATTCTGATCATCTATTAGTGAGGCAAGTGTATTCAAACTATTAAATAAGAAGTGGGGGTCTAGTTGGTTTTTTAATGTCTCCAATTGTGACTGCACATTTTCCCGTGCCAGTGCTTCTGTCTTTTTTACATTCGCTTTCCAGGACTCAAAAAAGAATACACTTTCGTAAATCAGCAAACACAGAAATGTAGGTATTAACCCAACTAGACAACTTCCCATAAATGAATCATAGGTACATGCAAGATCTGTAAAATACATAAGTATCACATCCAGCATTCCCGGCACGATAAGACTGTACAGCAAGCTATACAGAGCAAGCAAAAGCAGTCGTTTCCGGGTTTGTGAGTAATGTGGAAACGTATGTGTAAGTTTCTTCCAAATCCATGCGTTACCAACCCAATATAAAAATGTAAATACACAAGCAGTAAGCCAACCTTGTAGAAAATCAATACTTAACCAAGAAACGCCTCTTGTATCATGTGAGAAAAAATGCATAACCAATCCAATCAATGGGATACCGACCCATCGATACTTCATATCATCTATGATTACTTTCTCTGTTGCCATTTATTAGTTGATTACTTCAGATTAGATCAATTGTTCTGTAAATTACAAAAACTACCTGATTTCTGGATACATGGATTGTATCTAAGCCAGAGCATATTCTCCCTTCATTCTGAGCCCAAACTCTTCAGCCGTTATTTCTGGGTTACCTAAATCCTTCCAGGATTCTTGTGCATAAAAGTTTTCGGGGTTATTCTCAAAGTAATCAAATAACGGCCTCAAATACTTCAAATGTCTACAACATCTGTCTTATATAATGCCTGAGTCAGGGATGCAACATCTGTCAGCTCTGCCTGAATAATTCTACATCAGAAGGCAGAACCATCTGTGCTTTGGCAGGGTTGTGCACAACGGTTCTTACATGAAAACGCTTATTTACTAACTCCTTAACCGCCAGAATAGCAAATGCCCATTAGCCCCGATTGCAGCAATTGTTTTGATAGTGTTCATAGTATAACTAATTAAAATGTCAACTTATAGTAAGGAATAGGAAGGAATCCTTGCTGATAGGCTGTTCCAATACGATTGGTCCGGGGATTATATGCCTGCTGGAATATATTCTGATTATTGGTTATATTCTGTAGGTCTATTGCCAGTTCATGTGTAGAATGCTTGCGGTTCATTTTATAACCGATTTTTAGGTCTGTCCGAAAATAGGCACTTTGTTGTTTGGTATAGGCTTGACTGTTATCAAATATAGTAGTATTCATTTCTACCGAACGAGCCATATCTATTACCTGAATATATCTTCCGCCAGTAGTAGTCAGTTTCCAGTTTATGGATAGCACATTATCTTTCTTCCCGATATGGAATTCTTTACCTGCCAGCAAATTGACCACATATTTGCTATTGAAAGGAGAGTTACGTTCAATACCATCACTTCCTTTGTATTTGGAATCAAAGAATGATCCTGTAACCAAAAAGTAATAATTCTTAGAGAAGTACTTTTCCAACGTAACTTCTAAGCCATAATTCCGGCCAGCTCCTTTATTAAGCAGACTATCTACACTAATTGGGTTAAAGTTTGCGCCTTCTGTCAAGATAGAATAATAACTCGGTCTCTGCTCTACAGGTACATCATATAATGACTGATAATAAGCTTCTACTTTCAGATGCAGATTTTGTGTCAGGTTTCGTTCATAGCCAAGTACAAAATGGTGGCTTCGGGTAAAATCCAGATTCTTATTTGTTTGGGTATACGAACCATCTGTCTGCTTTGTCTGATAGAAATACACCAGGATAGGCTGCAGATTACTATGTAAACCGTACGCGATATTTAAAGAACTACCAGGAGTCAAGGCATAATTAAAGCCGATACGGGGCTCAACTACCGTCTTGTTATTCAGTTGATAATGAAGCACACTAGCACCTGTATTCATACTTAGCTTTTCATTAAAGCGATGCTTCCACTGTGCATACCCCTGGAATAACAACGTATTACCTTTATTACCAATCAACTGTTTTGTTTCAGGATACAATTCTTTATTCTGAAGATTAAATTGACTTAGATCTGCAATAATCCCTTCAGAAATTTTATCTCGTGCACTAAGCTTATGACTTAGGTATGCATTGGCTGATAATTTTTCATTTGTAAAGCTAGCTGTATTGGTATGAATTTCCTGTAGTATATCTTTTGAATTCTCACCATTATAAATTACAGTGTCTCCTTCGTAGTTTTGAGTAGTTCGTGAACCAGATACGGTCAGCTTACCATAGGTACGGTCAGAGAAACGATGTTCATACGAGATGGCACCTATTCCTGTTGAGAACTTTACTCGCGTATTCTCATTTTCATCTCCGTAAGCATCTCCTTCTGTATCCACATCTTTACCCCAAAAGTTTATATGGCTCTTCCCTCCAATTGTCCAGGCTGTCAGTGTACCTCGTTTTCCAACAGGAATATCGGTCTTGAATGTAAAATCCTGATAATACGGAGTACCTGCTATCTCAAACCCTAAACTGGACATCAGAGCAACTGCTGAATACCGATAGTTAATCAGATAAGAAGCTTTTGACTTTTTCGAATAGGGCCCCTCAGCACCAACTTCCAAACCATTAAATCCTGATTGCAGCAAAAACTCGTTTTTTTCATCATTGCCTTTTCTTAGCCTTAGGTCAAACACTGAACCTAATGCATTAGCGTACTCAGCAGGAAAAGCCCCCGACATGAAATCAGATTTAGCCAGAAGATTAGCATTTAACATAGACACAGGACCACCTGTCGTACCTAAGGAACTAAAGTGATTGGGATTAGGAATATTTACGCCATCCAATCGCCAGAGCACAGAGGAAGGAGAATTTCCCCTTACAATAATGTCATTACGAGCGTCATTGGCACCACTTACGCCTGCAAAATTGGCTGCCATACGGGAAGGATCGCCTAAACTACCTGCATATTTCAGTGTTTCGGAAGGATTGAAAGGTCGAGAGCTGAGAGTGACCATCTCGTTATTTGTCACTCTGTTATCTTCACTTCGCTTATACGTCACTGTAACTTCATTCAATGTGTGAAGACTCTCAGTCATGCTTAGATCCAGAATGGTTTCCTTTCCTGCATTTATAATCACATCGGCCAAAAACAAATCTTCGTATCCTACAAATGTTATCTTCAGACTAGCTCGTCCAACTTTAACATTTGAAAGGCGGAAGCTACCATCTGCATCCGAACTGGTACCAATTGGAGGATTAGTGCCTAGTACCATAATAGCAGCTCCTACTATAGGCATTTTTGAAGCCGCATCTGTAATTTTTCCCCGAATAGTCTGGGTAGATTGTTGGGCAAGAAGATTGCCTGTAAACAATAAGAAGAGTAGAGTAAAAAAATTGCCTTTCATAGTTCTCAAATGGGTTTGTATAAATATCTGATTCAAAGATCATTGATAAACCTTTTGAGTAAAATCCGAATGCAGGTGAGGCGTAAATGCAGGAGGCTGAACCGTAAAACAAGAACGGGGAAATCAAAAACATGAGTCACTCCAATTTAAGTTTTGCGCATAGTTCGCTGCAAAAACTTTTTTTGAAAAGATAAGTCAATCTGTTTAAGCAATGAAGGGATTACATACAACTCCAATCACTTTTTATTTTGAACAGAGTTCTGTTCATTTTTTTGTTTGCGCATAACTCACGGCAAAACATTTTTTGATCAGAACTCCGATCACTTTTTCATCTTGCGCATAGTTCACCACACAAACAAAATTCGATCGGAATTCACCACAAACTGCTGATTGAATAGAGCTATGCACAAGATGGAAAATCAAAAAGCCGTAAGGAAATCCCTACGGCTTCATAAAATCCCGATATAGTATATTACCAATACCGGCTATACAATACTATTAAGATAAGAACAACTGTTGCGGCTCCAATGGCAAAGCTTCCGGATACTCGGAACATCTTAGGATCAATTTCAAGACCTTTCGGATTGTTTTTACTTTTAGAGTCTGCTAATGAGAGAATAATCATACCCAATACACAGATTAAGAATACAAAACCCATACGATCCAGGAATGGAATTTCATACAGACCAGATTCCGGATTTACTACAGCAAATCCCATCGGACTTAGGAAAGACAAATCCATCCAACCTGGCAAAAACTTGAAAATGATAGATAAAATAAAACCACCTACTATTGCAAATAAAGCCGCCGCAGACGTAGTACGTTTCCAGAAAAACCCAAGAAGGAAGGTAGCAAAGATCCCTGGAGAGAAGAAACCTGTATATTCCTGAATAAACTTAAATCCTCCTTTTTCTATACCTAGAAAATCAGAAATAGCTATAGCTATTACCATCGCTACAACCACCACCAAACGTCCAGTTGACACCAGTGTTTTCTCATCAGCCTCTTTATTGATATATTTTTTGTAGATATCCAAGGTAAAGATTGTGGAAATAGAGTTTGCCTTACCAGCCAGTGATGCCACAATAGCAGCAGTTAATGCAGCGAATGACAATCCCTTTAATCCGGTAGGTAATAAGTTCAATAATACAGGATAGGCACGATCTGCACGAACTGCACCATCTACAGTCATTTCCTGATGGAATTCACCATTTTGGTACAATACATAAGCAGCAATTCCAGGTAATACAACGATAATAGGCATCATCAACTTCAGGAACGCTGCAAATAAAATTCCATTTCTTGCAGTAGGCAAGTCAGCTCCCAAAGCCCGCTGTGTGATATACTGATTACATCCCCAATAATTCAGGTTCACAATCCACATACCACCAATCATAATGGTCAATCCGGGAAGGTCCAGATAATTAGGGTTATCCTTCTTGAAAACCATATGAAAGTGATCGTCGGCTTGCTGCATCATAGAAGTAAGTCCATTGATTACACCCGTTGTATTGAATTTATCAGATACCAGATTCAATGCCAGGTAGGTAGTAGCTAATCCACCCAATATCAGGAAGAATACCTGGATTACGTCTGTAAATCCGATCACCTTCATACCGCCCAACGTAATGATTACAGCAAACACAGCCAGTGCAATCATACAAAACCAGAAATTGATTCCAGAGATTGTATTGATTGCCAACGCTCCCATATATAAGATGGAAGTAAGGTTAACAATGATATATAACAGCAACCAGAAGATTGCCATAGTTGTACTCACTGTCTCATTGTATCGCTGACGCAAAAACTGAGGCATCGTGAATATCTTATTCTTTAAATAGATAGGCATAAAGAACGTTGCAACCACCACCAGTGTCGCTGCAGCCATCCATTCGTAAGTCGAAATACCAAGCCCCATACGAAAGCCGTCTCCAGACATACCAATAAATTGTTCAGCAGAAATATTGGATGCAATCAATGAGGCACCGATCGCCCACCAGGTAAGAGAACCTTCAGCTAGAAAAAAATCAGTGGAACTGGCCTCTGTGCTTTTTTTGCGTTGATAAATCCAGTAGCCATATCCAGCTACAACAAAGAAATAAATCAGAAAGACAATGTAATCTAACGAGGTGAGTTGTTGTGGCATTGGTGTTAAAAGATAATTAAGTGTTAAGTATACAATTATAAATTTTCAGGCACGAAAGATAAACATTTGAAGTTAAATAAATCCAATAAATACTGTAAATTGTAAAAAAAATCGACAAATAAAGTTCTCTATCCGATAAAGCACGTTTATTTTGGTTTTGTAAAAAGCTATTTATTAAGATGACAGTATTGGATTATATATATGAACAGCCTAAAGGACTACAACCCATATTGCTGACATTAAGGCATTTAATACTCAATTCTTCTCCCCAAGTACAGGAACATTTTGATGGGGTACCTTATTATACTTATTATAGGTTATTTTGCTACTTGAATATTACCAAAACTCATGTTACCTTAGGGATGTGCCAGGGAAAAGACCTTTCTAATGAACAAGGCATACTCACCGGAAATGGAAAACAAATCAAACATATTGTTGTGAAATCCCTGCAAACTATTCCAGCAACAAGTATCCGGGAAATTTTGCAGGAAGCCCTATTAGTTAACGAATTACACGAAGAGGCTAAAAAGAGAAAAAAGCGACAGAAGCATTCCTAAAAATAAGCAGACAATAGAGTTCTATAGTCCTATTTAGATGACTAATCTTTGAGAGATACTTTGTAAATTGCAGCCGATATAAAGGTTATGCTATATATAGATCAGCCCAATCTGCAGATTTATTATAATCAGGTATTGAATTGTACTATTCATACCTGGAAAGGCTATTTTCTTGAAGAAGAATATCGTCGGGCAATGAGTCATTGCCTTGATCTGATAAGCAAAACCGGTGCACGAAATTTAATACTTAATGTTCAGGCAGCAAAGTATGAATACTGGGTTGAAGACTCTTGGACTGCCGATATGTGGTTCCCAGCACTAATGCAAACTGATCTCCAAAAATTTGCTATAGTAGTTAATGAATCACAATTACCTTCTTCCAATTATTATTTTTATCCTTTTATCAATGATGGTCTTCTGGTTATCCGCTACTTTGCATGGCTCGAGGAAGCACAGGACTGGATCTCCCGCAAAGGACTTTAGCATTGTTTTTGCTGCATACTGAAATTGTTAGCCTGTATTTGCGCAGCTTGACTACCGTTGAGACTAAAACAACAGATTACCAATCACTTACAAACATATATTTATATAACTTTGATGTCTATTAGAGTAGTAAAATATTTTTTTGCATTAATTGTTGCAACATTAAATGTATATACATATATTTGCATTGTAATTAAAACATAAACGAGACACGTAATTACTTAATCCTTATCTAAACAAATTTTTTCCCAATCATGAAAAAGTTAAACTTTTTGTTTGCTCTGGTTGCTTTGTTAGCAATTGCAAACATCGCCGTAGCTGACAATGGTAATGGTAAAGCAGCAAAAGCTACTTTAAAAGCTGATGTTGCTAAGAGTTCTCTAAACTGGAACGGTAAAAAAGTAACAGGAGAGCACAGTGGAACTATCAAACTTTCAAACGGAAGTCTGGATGTAAACGGTACTAAATTAACTGGTGGTACTTTCACTATTGATATGAACAGCATTACTTGTACTGATATTACTGATGCTGAATACAATGGTAAACTGATCGGTCACCTGAAAGCAGAAGACTTCTTTGATGTTGCTAAACATCCAACTTCTACTTTTAAAATCACTAAAGTGACAGCTAAAGGTGGAGAGAACTATGATATCACTGGTGATTTAACTGTAAAAGGAATTACAAAACCAGTTACATTCCCTGCAGTAGTGAAAGTTTCTGCTAACCAAGCTGAAGCTAGTGGTAAAATCACTATCGACCGTACTAAATATGATATCAAATACGGTTCAAAATCTTTCTTTGCAAGCATCGGAGACAAAGCTATCAATGATGACTTCACAGTTGATTTCAAATTGGTTGCTACAAAATAATAATTGAGTTTTATAGTAAAAAGTAACCTGCTATCCAGATTGCGCTTTACTTCACAACAAACAAAAAACCCTTCGCACACGTGAAGGGTTTTTGTTTTTATAGATTTAATTTTCTCTATGAATCAACCGTTCAATGAAGTCCCGCAAAGGTTGTTTTCGCTCTTCTGATACAGCAAGTAAATCCAGACAATGCAACCCTTCAGCAAAGAACTCGTTCATTTTGACTTCTGTTAAAGATCGAATATGCAATGTATTGTATATATCTGTCACTTCCTTCACTTTTTCTTCTGCTTTAAAGGAGGTAGCATTTAACCAGCTTTGTAGAGTAACCTTACTATTTCCTTCTGCTAACTCCAATGCTTTGATTAACAGGAAAGTCTTTTTATTCGCAATAATATCCCCACCCACTTGCTTTCCAAATTTAGCTTGATCTCCATATACATCCAGCAAATCATCCTTTAACTGAAAGCCTGTACCTATGGCTACTCCCATCTGATACAACAAATCTGTCTGTTGCAAAGGTGCGTTTGCCAAAATCCCTCCCAGTTCAAGACTTAGTCCAAGCAATACAGCCGTTTTTAGTTGAATCATGTTGATATATTCATCCTCTGAAACTGTTGGCAACTGTTCAAAATTCATATCCAGCTGTTGCCCTTCACATACTTGTGCAGCACATCGATTAAATTTCTTCAAAGCCAATGGAAGCTTTTCAGGCTTTACATGTAACAATAATTCATACGCACAAACCAACATTACGTCTCCGGACAAAATAGCTACATTGTTATTCCATTTGTGATGGACAGTTGGTTTTCCTCTACGCAATGGAGCCGCATCCATAATATCGTCATGCATTAAGGTAAAATTATGGAATACCTCAATTGCGATAGCAGGTTTAACAAACTGTTGCCAGTTGTCATCAAATAAAGAACTACTCAGCAATGTCAAAACCGGACGTAAACGCTTACCACCTAATGACATAATGTATCCGATCGGCTCATACAATTCAGGCGGGTATTGACCATATTGAAGCTGGGATATTTCCTGGTTAAGTGTATCAAGAATAATTTGAGTCATAAATAAAAATCTTCCACTAGTTATTAAGGCAGTGAAATAACTGATTTGAGGGTGAATTATCAAACAGATAAAGTGCATTTATTTTCCTGCCCTTACAAAACCCAATCAATTACTTCTTTTTAAAACCTATAATAGGTTCTTTTGTTTATAAATAGTAGAGCCTAAATAGGCTTGAGAACCATTCTTATCGTAAAAGCCAAAATGACTAGTATTAAAACAGAGCGACTAGAACTAATTCCATTTTCAGAAGAGCACTATCAGGCAATATTTGTAAATGATAATCACAAGCTGGGGAAATTATTAGGATGCGAACCGCCTGAGAGCTGGACAGAGTACGATGACGCGAAAGAAGCTTTGCCTATTTTATATCAATTTTTTCTGGATCTGAATGGCGACTGGCGATGGGGATCTTTCTTTATAAAATATGAAAACCAACTAGCTGGCAACTGTGGCTTTAAGGGTAAACCTGACACAAAGAATTGTGTTGAGATAGGATATGAAATCCATCCTAACTTTCAAAATAAGGGATTGGCGACTGAGGCTGCATGTGCACTTGTAAAGATTGCACTTGAAGCTGGAGTAAAAATGGTAAAAGCACACACATTTGAATTAGCAAATGCATCTGCACATGTTCTGCAAAAAGCTGGATTCCATTCTGTGGGACCTGTCCATGATCCAGATGAAGGATTAGTATGGGCATGGAGTCTACATAACTCGACAAAATAAAAACCCGTATGAGACTAATTCTCAAACGGGTTTGAACTCTTACAATAAAAGAGTGGCCTTATTTAACTGTTTGCTCTACACACCAAACCAGATCACGGACATTGCGTACTCTGGAAAGATCCATATCAGAAAGCTGAATATTATATGTATCCTCCAGGTAAACTACTAACTCTGTAAATTCCAATGAACTCATTCCCAGATCACTTCCAAATGTCTTAGATGGTTGCACAACTGATGACTGAATCAGAAAATGCTCTTTTAATATTTCTCTTAACTGCTGCAGAATTTGACTCATAACTGTATGGATTGATATTTACTTTCTAGACATTAAAAACAGTAAAAAGGTTGCACTTTTACCGTTTTTAACATTCCATGACCTCCCGTTGATATATTTATTTAAAGAATTAACCGTCAAATTTACATATTAAACAATTACGCTGATAACAAAATACCTGAATTCATTCCAATGTATTTGTACTATAACACGATTAGTTACTTTAAAAATTGTATAAACGGACTTTATATTTTATAAAACCGAAAATACTATTGCCAGAACTGAGCACCATTTAAACGACTTAACTGCAGTTGAGCCAACACTAATTGATATTTGTATTGTAGTTCACCTAGCTGAGCTTCTTCCAATGCTGTTTGTGCACTTAACAAATCCAGGTTAGTAATAACACCATTTTGGTAACGACTATTAGCCAGCTTCATAGCATATTGAGCCTGTTCTACTTGTTGTCCATACATTTCTAGTTTCAACCGAGCAGCTTTTATGTCATTCAACGCCTGTTCCACATCACTTTTAACAGTCAGCTGCTGTGTCTCTGTTGAGTATTGAGACATCTTATAACTTAACTTTGCGATGTTTTGCTGTTGTTTAATCCGGTGGCCTTCATAAATAGGTATAGAGAGATTAATTCCTGCTACAGTGTTAAATCGAAAACGCTGTATCTCAGGGACAATTCCATTTTTAAATCCAGCAGATCCCTGAAATGCTAAAGTTGGCTTGGCATTATTGGAAGCAATAGAAAGATCTTGTAAAGCAATCTGCTCCCGATCTTTGGCAATTTTCAGATCCCAGTTGTTATTTTCTGATTCGGTCTGCGTCCAGGAAAAATCGGCATCAGCAGAAATACTATTCTTTACATCTTTACCGGTTACAGTACTTAATAAGATATATTGTTTATCCAATTGGGTTTGTAAATCAACCAGGCGGGTTTCTGCATTTTTGTATCGTACCTGTGTAGCGATTAGGTTATAGTCTATTTCATCTCCGTTTTTTATACGGTCTGCAATGATCTTCTCATTCTCTCTCAATAAATTGATTTGAGATTGTTGTACTACAATAGCTTTCTGGAGATAAATAATAGCGTAATAGAAATTAGCTACCTGATAAGCCAGAGTTGTTTTCAAGCTTTCCACTCCATCCTTACTTAATGCTTCTTCTGATCTGGATTTATCTACACTAGCTGTAGTTTTACCAAAGTCCCAGATTGTTTGCCTTACATTAAGAGCTGTGTTATAGTTATTATTGGGAAAAAACTTAGCACTTATAGGATTATCTGGTAAAGGGATTACGATTGTTCCAACAGGATCAATGCGAGTGTAACTGGCACTAAAGTCTACTGTTGGCAAATGATGGCTCTCTGCCATTTTCGTTTTATAGGAACTAATCTCAACTGCTTGTTGCTGTTCTTTTATTTTTGGATAAAAATCCAAAGATTGTTTTACCAATGAGGTAAGTGTTTCTGGAGCCTTTTGGTTCTGAGCAAACCCAGTTGAACTGATTACTGTCAGCAGAAAGGTCAGGTTTTTTATAATTTTATTCATAGTATTTTCTATGGTCAATAATTCGTGATTTAACTCAATAACAGCTCAATGGCTATCTGCTGCAGCCAAGGCTGCCTTTTGAGCTTCTTCCTGAGATTTTTTAGGTGTACGAAGCAAAAAGATTAAAGGGAAAATAACGATAAAGAAGAGTGATACTATCCGAAATGTATCTAGGTAAGCCAGTAAATAGGCCTGTTTCATGACCATTCCTTCCATCTGACGATAGGCCATCTGAGTAGCACTGAAAAACTCACCTGTACGGGAAGCCATCGTATTGGTAATACCATTTAGTCTTTCCATAAACAGCGGGTTCTCAGACGTCATATTTGACATTAAGTCTGACCGATGTTGAGCTACTCTGTTAGTGACATAATTATTGGCAATAGCAATACCTGTTGCTCCACCCAACTGACGCACCATGTTGTTTAGCGAAATACCAGTAGGATATTCTTGTGGTTGTAATCCCGCAACAGCCTGATTAATCAAAGGCAATTGTAACATTGAAATCCCTAATACACGCAGCAAATGTGCAGGAAAGAAGTCCCACATATTGGCATCTCCACTCAATGTTCCAGCCCATATCCCAAAAGCAATAAATAAAAGGAATCCTACCACAATAAATGGCACTGGACGAGCACCTTTTGCCATCTGCTTTCCGATAATTGGAAACATTGGAATAGCAATTAAGGTTGGAAACATCAGAGAAAGTCCAGTCATGGTTGAGGTAAATCCATTGATACGCTGAACCAATACTGGGTATACAAACACAGAAGTAAATAAACCAATACCTGATACGAAAGTAAATATCAATGTCAGAGCCAGGGTACGATGCTTCAGTACTTTGAGATTTACAACAGGATGTTTCGTATACAGCTCCCAGACAACGAAGCTAATTAATCCGACAATAGCCACAGCAGTAAATAGAATAATCAGATGAGAATCAAACCAGTCTTCTGATTCACCCTTCTCAAGAATAAACTGTAATGAGCCAATTCCTGCTGTAAGAAGAAAAATTCCCAGATAATCTATCTGAATCTGTTTTTTTCGTGTTCCTTCACCCTCTTTCTTCTCAATAAAGAGAATAGTCAGTATGGACGCCAATACACCAATAGGCAAATTGACATAAAATATATCTGACCAGGTAAGGTTATCGACAATCAAACCACCCAAAGTTGGTCCTAAAGTAGGCCCAAGCACAATACCCATCCCAAACAATCCGGAAGCAATAGGTCTGTCTTTAGGTTCGAAAGCATCAAATAATATACTTTGTGAAGTAGAAAGCAGGGCTCCTCCTCCCACTCCTTGAATAAATCGCCAGAATACCAACTCCCATAATCCTTCTGAGGCTCCACAGAAATAAGAAGCGACAGTAAAAATGATCATGGATGCCAGGTAATACGTCTTTCTTCCAAAATATTCAGCCAGAAAGCCTGTCATCGGAATGATAATTACGTTGGCAATGGCATACGAAGTTACTACCCATGCTACATCTTCAATAGTTGCACCCAGAGATCCAGCCATCTGGTTCAATGCCACATTGACAATAGTAGTATCCAACAGTTCCATAATTGCTGCGGATATGGTAGTAATAATAATAATAATTCTGTTAAAGCCTTTAGCTGCCATACATTTTAACGATTAGCCTTTCATTAGAATCTATTTGTCCTCATTGATTTGTAGAATCCCTATACTTGCTTGTATAGTCTCGTCTAATCGTTATTTCTTTATAGTTACAGCCACATCTGCACTCAATCCAGCTTTTAATATGGAACGATATTGGGCAGCATCCAGAATTTCTATTTTTACAGGAACACGCTGAGTCACTTTTACAAAGTTTCCAGAGGCATTATCAGGAGGTAATAATGAAAACTTAGCGCCTGTCGCTTCAGATAAAGAAGCGATTTTCCCCTTCATAGGTGTATTGGGATAACCATCCAGAACAATCTCAACATCATCACCCTCTTTGATATTTTCTATCTGACTCTCTTTAAAGTTTGCCACAATCCAGAATGTGCTATCACTAACAATAGTAAACAATGGCTGCCCTGGCTGAATAAACTGTCCAGACTGAATGTTTTTCTTTCCGATTCTACCTGTTTCCGGAGCATATACCTTAGCATAGCTTAGTTTCAGCTTTTGTTGTTCGATACGGGATTTTTGAACATTTAGCTGTGCATCGGCTTTCTGTAAAGTTGATTTTAAAATATCTATACGGGATTTTGCTACTGCTACCTCGTTAAGAGCAGCAACATATTGTGTTTCGAGTGTTGCATAGTTAGTACGTGTATCATCATATTGTTTCTGAGTAATGGCTTTATCATTATATAAACGTGTATCCCGATCCAGATCCTGTTTGGCTTTATCCCGTTTAATTTTTACCAACTCGCCATTGGTCACAGCAGATTTCAATGATAGTTGTGCATTTACAACATTTGCCTTCGCATTGGCAATATCAGCTTCTGCCTGGACATAAATAGCCTGCATTTCATCCAATGCTAACTGATATTCCGCTTCGTCAATTTCAACAAGTAATTGTCCTTTTTTAACAAGGTCATAGTCCTTTACAGCCACACTCTTGACATAGCCTGCTAAGCGTGGTAATACAGTAACCATATTTGTTTCAATCTGAGCATTATCAGTACTTTCATGATGCCTTGCATAATTGAAAGAAGATATTCCATACCAAATACCTATTCCCGCGGCAGTAATTAGTACAGCCCGGATAATAAGTTTTTTAGCAGGATTAGGGGTTTTTGTTTGAGTTTCCATAATTAAAAAATCTGATAATAAGTATGTATGTTTTGATTATAAAAGAGTTACATATTGAACGCAACAAAAGTAAACCATGTTGACTAAAAAGTCAATAAAGTTTACTAAATTTTAACATTAAAAAGAGATTAAAATTATATAAATAACTAAAAATTAGATACTTACACTTAATGAAAAAATATAAAAGTCAACAAAATTGACTTTATTGAAAAAATTATTGACTATATAGCCTTACATTACTAACTTTGTAGAAATTAATAAGGATAATTTTATGGACCCAAATCTGATTAGTTCAATACTGGAATTCAAGAGTAAGCGTAATCGTATCTTGGGCAGGCTACTCAATAAGTCATATAGATATATAACTGCTCTGGCAAGTGAGTTTTTAAAAAAGGAAGGTTATGCTAATTTTAAGGTAGCTCATGTTATAATACTGATACATATTGATGTAGAGGAAGGTTTAATGATCAACGCCATAGCTCAGCAGATAGGTGTTACGAAACAAGCAATCAGCAAAATAATCAAAGAGCTTCTGGAAGAAGGGTATGTTTATGCTGAAAAACATCCAACAGATGCACGTGCATCTTTAATTCGCTTAAGTGAAAAAGGAGCTCATTTTATGTTAGCCTGGCAGCGCTGCACAGATCATATCGATAATATATTTAAGGATATTGTAGGTAGTAAGAGATTGGAGCAGTTGAAGGATATTCTGGGAGAAATTACAGAACATTATGAAGGGAATATGTGTAGAATAGACAATGATCAATTATTCCTGCAATAATATATTATACCAATGTAAGTCTAAAACTCGCATTGGTATAATATGATCGCAACATTCATTATTATTTACGATTTACAATAGTAGCTGAGGCTTGAGCTGTAGGTAATATTACTATGTCGGCCAATACTACATGCGATGGACGGGATAATACAAACGCAATAGTATCTGCAATGTCATCAGCGGTCAAAGGATCTATACCTTTATATACATTTTTAGCTCTTTCCTCATCTCCTTTAAAGCGTACAACAGAAAACTCTGTTTCAACCAAGCCTGGATGAATACCTGTTACTTTAATTCCATAAGGATTCAAATCCATCCGCATACCATCTGTAATAGCTTGCACTGCAGCTTTAGAGGCACAATATACGTTCCCATTAGGATATGTTTCTTTCCCTGCAATTGACCCTATATTAATCACATGTCCCCTCTGACGTGCAATCATAGCAGGCAGTATATTTCTGGAAACATACAGCAGACCTTTCACATTAATATCCATCATAGCATCCCAATCTTTGATATTTCCATCCTGAATAGGAGACAATCCATGAGCATTTCCCGCATTATTAATCAGATAATCAATTGCTTGCCACTCTTCGGGTAATGAATTTAATGCACTTTCTACAGCTTTCTGCTCACTTACATCAAATGAAAGAGTATGTATCTCCACTTGTTTGTCCAACAGTGTCTTTAGTTCTTCCAGACGTTCTGTTCGTCTTCCACATAGAATCAGATTAATACCATCCTGAGCCAGACGAATGGCAACAGCTCGTCCAATACCAGAGGTAGCGCCTGTAATTAATGCTATTTTATTCATCGATCTAATTAGCAGTTAAAGGTGATTCAAAGATTATTGACCAAAAATTTTGTTTTTCGGTTCCTGCAAAGATATTTGTAAAAGGTTGGTTTCCTCCCCTTAAAAAGTATTATTTTGGCAATAGCCTCAGAAATGTACTATTCTGAAATCAGATCGTAAAGCATTCTTTTTCCTTCAGAACATAGCTTACTATTCATACTTATACAAATTATATTACCGTAAATGGATATAAATGCAATTGTACTTACAAATGGGCAGCTCGGACAAGCACGAGCAAAAACAGCTCATGGGTTAATTCGAGGAACTTCCCGCTATAAGATTATTGGCGTTATAGATGAAAATTCTGCAGGTAAAGATGCAGGCGAGGTTGTAGATGGACAGAATAGAAATATACCAGTGTTCGCATCCTTAAATGACGCTATCACACAACTACCTGCTATAAATTATTGCCTGATTGGGGTTGCAACCAAAGGAGGCGTATTACCATCTGAAATCAAATCTATAGTAACAAATGTTTTGCAACATGGTATTTCTGTAGTAAATGGCTTGCATGAATTTCTGAATGATATGCCGGACATGGTACAACTGGCTAAAGAAAATAATGCGCAACTGATAGATGTACGCCGCCCCAAACCTCGTCATGAATTACATTTCTGGACAGGTCAGATTCGTACAGTTACTTGTCCCCGTGTAGCTGTATTAGGAACAGATTGTAATATGGGTAAACGCACCACAGCCCGATTCCTTACAGAAGCCTGTAGAGAAGCAGGTTGGAAAGCAGAAATGATATATACAGGGCAAACTGGCTGGATGCAGGGAGGTAAATATGGATTTGTTTTTGATAGTACACCCAACGACTTTGTATCAGGAGAAGTAGAACATGCCATTGTAAGTTGTTTTGAGCAGGAGAATCCGGATGTGATGTTTATCGAGGGTCAATCTGCATTGCGTAATCCTAGTGGACCTTGTGGATCTGAATTTTTATTATCTGGAGAAGCTCGTTATGTAGTCTTACAACATGCTCCAGCCCGCAAATATTTTGATGATAATGAAGTAATAGCCTCTCCTATTCCTCCTGTTAGTTCAGAAATTGAGTTAATCCAGAAGTTTTATGGAGCTACAGTCTTAGCAGTTACCCTTAATACACAAGGCTTAACACCTGAACAATCCCGATCCTATCAGCAACAATATGCGGACGAACTTGGGCTTCCTGTTATCTTACCTCTTGAAGATGGAGTAAGCCATATAGTAAAGCTTCTTGAAAATATAGTCAAAAAATAAAAGTGAGGGTGGCTCAGGAACCACCCTCACTTTTATTTACTACTAAACTGCCCAACATAAATACCTTTTGCCTTATAATATTGGATTTGATTAAAGTTTTCTTTAAAAAAATGCAGGAATTGCTCTTTGTGATTGGTTCCAACTCCTTCATTAAGATCCCCTGCCACAATCACCCAAAATCTCTTTCCAGATGACTTTGTATGTATATCCTCTAACATTACCTTTTGCGTTGTCTGAGTATTTAGATCATCACCATTCCATATCATTTCATAGGGCCAGTTCAGTTGGTATACTTTGTTATAATATTGAAAAGAATAGGCAACTCCATTGATAAAGATAAACTCGTCATTTTTTTTATGTTCAGATAAATACCTAATTCCCTTCTTGACTTCTCTTCTTTTCCAACCACCAAATTGTTCTTCCTGTATCATATCTTTCACTGAAGTAAATACTGGAGGAATTACCAACCAAATAATGACAGCAACAACAAGAATTCTGGAATAGGAAAAGAATTTATTATAAAATTGCTCTACACCACAACAGATTAGAATAAGAAAATTGGGGACGAGAAATACTAAAAAACGTTCTGTAAATGGATACTTGTGTACTCCAGATGCTAGTAAAGTGATTAAAACAGGAAGCATGAATAAGCTTAATTTTTCTTTATCCTTCCGAAAGTATTGCAGACTGCCCCAAATAGTAAATCCTAACCCTAAGAAGGAAAATAATAGAGGATATAGCAACCATGATTCCAGAAAAGTCCAGTTAAGATTAAGAGGTTCATGAAATAGCTTAAAAATCATAATACCATACCACTTTACATCATTAATTGAATGTAGAGGGAATGGTGCAAACTCAGTTGTCCACATATCCACTATGGTATTTGTTTTTAAGCTATTTGGCAGAATTATCACAGCAAAATTCACTAAAAAGCTTATTCCCCAGATTGCATAAACAATACCCATTACAAAGAAAGTTGACCATTTCTTTTGTACTGTGACTATCAATAGATGGACAAAGGAGATACTTACCAATACAAAAATGACTGTATAAGAAAACCAAACAAGTAAAGCTCCGCTTAGAGCATAGAACGACAATGCAGAAAAGCGTTTCTCTGATTTAAAGTGATAATACAGAAGATATGAACATAGAGTTGCAGCTAATTCTACAATGTATTGTTTTGTTTCAGAGGAATAATACACCAATGGAAATGCTGTTGTAAAAACAACCATTCCGGTTAAAGTAGTAACTTGATTAAACTCTAATTGCTTACACAAATAATAAAATAAGAATATACTTAAAATACCTATGATAAGAGGAAAGAGCCGCAAAGCATATTCACTTGTTCCAAATAAATACATATTTAGTTTCTCAATCCACAGAAAGAAAAGAGGAGCATGTTGATTAGCGTCAAGAGGCTCTGCAAGGTCTCTAAAATCACGAGCTAACAAATTATATCCCAAATAGGCCTCATCTGTATATAAAGATCGGTTACTAATGAAATGAAACAGCCGAATAAAAATTCCATAAACGATAAACCCCACACAGGAAATTCTAAACACTCGAGATGTATAATCTTGATTGATATTCACAGCAAAAAATTAAAGTAGATACAGAACTGCCAAAATTAGAAAACTTATTTATACGCAGTCAGTGCTAGTATAGGTTTTTCTTTTATGGAATTTGTGCCTCTGACGCACCACTATGTAAAAGCAGTCCCTATTCACTTACTATTTATTCATCCTATGCGTATACTTTTATCCCTTGTATGTGTAATACTTTGTGTTAAACATATAAAAGCAGCTAACGATCCAAAACCTGTTTCTTCAAAAATAGAAGAAGTTACTGTATTTCTTGAAGGCGCTCAGATTACTCGTAGTGCTTCTGTTACTCTTTCGAATGGAGTTACAAACTTGATCTTTAAAGAAATTCCTGTCAATATCAATGTGCAAAGTATTCAGGTGCGTGGTGAGGGCAATTTTACAGTATTATCGGTTTCACATAGTCTCAACTATTTTGATCAGCAGCAAAAACGTAAGGAAGTAATAGAACTGGAAGACCAGCAAAAGAATATAAGCGCTCAGATTGAAATTGAAAATAATACTCTTGCTGTTTATCAAAACGAAGAAATACTATTACTTGAAAACAAAAAACTGGGAAGCGAACAACAAGCTATAAAGATGACTGATCTAAAAGAGGCAGCAGATTTCTTTCGCAGTCGGCTTTTAGAGATTAAAAAGAAACAATGGGAGGTTACTCAATCTATCCGAAAGTTGCAGGAACAACAGACTAGAATAAATGCACAACTTACAGCACTCAAAACCTCTAAAGATCAACCGTCCAGTGAGATTATGGTAACAGTTTCCTCTAAGGTTGCTATCAGTGGTCGCTTACTATTGAGCTATCTTGTTAATGATGCGGGCTGGCTTCCATCTTATGATGTTCGGGTAAAAGATATCAGCCAGCCTGTATCGATTACCTATAAAGCAAACGTATTTCAAAATACAGGAGAAGAATGGAAAAATGTAAAACTAACTATCTCTACAGGTAATCCTTCACAAAGTGGTGCCAAGCCAGTATTAAACACATGGTATCTTGGTTATAATCAACCTAATGTCAAGCAAGTATCATCTGTAAAAGGTCGCATTCTTGATCCGGAAGGTGAAGCCCTTCCAGGTGTAAATGTGGTAGTAAAAGGCACTACAATTGGCACTACAACAGATCAAAATGGAAATTACAATCTTTTACTCCCCTCAGGAGCATCTATGCTTTCAATTTCTTTTATTGGTTACCAAGTCCAGGAACTACCTATCCAGAATGATTTAATGAATATAACTATGACACCCGATATAGCTGCACTCAGTGAAATTGTGGTGACAGGTTATGGAACAGAGAAAGTTAGCAAATCTCTTGCAGGAAAAGCAGCAGGGGTTACCAGTGATTCCAAGAAAAAAGATAAGGCTCAGATTACTCCTATTGTAGCTACACAGCAAGCAAAACAAACCAATATAGAATTCAAAATTGATATTCCTTATACCATTCCGGCAGATGGAAAACAATATGCGGTAGATATGCAGGAATATTCTGCACCAGCCTATTATGAGTACTATTGTGCACCTAAACTTGATAATGATGCTTTTCTTACTGCCCGTATAACCAATTGGGAGGAATACAACTTACTGGAAGGAGAAGCGAATCTGTTTTTTGAGGGAATGTTTTTAGGGAAATCTCTCTTGGATGTCCAGAATACAAATGATACACTTACATTGTCTTTAGGACGGGACAAAAACATTACTGTAACACGCATCAAAGGCAAAGATTTTAGCAGCAAACAATTTCTGGGTGCCAATACTAAAGATACCCGTACGTAGGAAATTACCATACGAAACAAAAAATCCCAGTCTGTAAACCTTGTGATAGAAGATCAGTTTCCTGTTCCAACAACAAAAGAAGTAGAAGTAGTGCACACAGAAACAAAAGGTGCAGAAGTTGAAGAATCAACAGGTAAAATACGTTGGAAGTTCGAACTGGCATCTGCCCAAAGCAAAAAGTTGGAAGTCAAATACGAAGTCAAGTATCCTAAAAATCAACGGCTAGTACTGGAATAAGCCTTCTATTTTATAAAGCCACGGTCTATATATCTTACTATATAGACCGTATCAATGGCGTTACGAATGAACCAATACCTCCTGCTCCACTTCTTTTACCTCCACTGTACCTTTCTCATTAATACTTGTCAAACGTAAAGGCTTGAGTTCATTTACCAGTACAGGATCAAACTTGGCCGTAACCCGTACATAGTTTTCTGTAAATCCATGAATTTGTCCATCTTCAGCATCATCCTCAAACAATACTGTGCTGACCTTACCTAGTTGTTGCTCGTAGAAATAACGACGTTTCTTTTCTGACAATATATGCAGCATTTGTGATCGTTTATTCCGATCTGCCATACTCACTACTCCAGGTAAGGTAATGGCATGCGTATTGGGTCGTTCTGAATAAGTAAATACATGTAAATAAGAGATATCCAGATCATTCAGAAACTGATACGTTTCCAGAAAATCTTCTTCTGTCTCACCCGGAAAACCGATAATTACATCTACCCCTATACAACAATCTGGCATCAAGGATTTAATCTTTGCTACTCTTTCTGCATACAGTTCTCGCTTATAGCGTCGACGCATCAGCCGCAATATTTTATTATTGCCTGACTGTAATGGGATATGAAAATGTGGAACAAACTTTTTAGAGACCGCTACAAATTCGATTACTTCGTCTGTTAGAAGATTAGGTTCAATAGAAGAAATCCGAAACCTTTCTATACCATCTACTTCATCCAATGCTTTAATCAGATCCAGAAAACGTTCAGTACGAATCCCATTCTGTAGTCCAAAATCTCCAATATTGACTCCTGTCAATACAACCTCTTTCACATCGGTTTGTGCAATCTGTCGGGCTGTTCTTACAATATTTTCTATACTATCACTACGACTATCTCCACGTGCCAACGGAATAGTACAGAAAGTACAGGAATAATTACAACCATCCTGCACCTTTAGGAAAGTGCGAGTGCGATCATTCTGAGAAAAGGAACAATAATAATCTGTAGCCGCACTAATAGGCGAGTGATGAATGACAGCTTCCGATTTTTTTTCAAATCCATCCAATAAATCCAATAACCGGAATTTTTCTGCAGCACCCAATACAGCATCTACACCAGTAATTTCAGAAATCTCCTTAGGTTTTAGCTGCGCATAACAACCTACAATGGTGACATAAGAATCGGGAGATACCTTTTTTGCTTCTTTTACTACCTTTTTACACTTTTTATCAGCGTTTTCTGTAACCGAACAAGTATTTATAACAAAAATGTCCGGAGTATCTGTAAATTCTACCCGCTGATATCCCCTCTGTTCAAAAAGCCGGGCTAAAGTAGATGTCTCTGAAAAATTCAGTTTACAGCCAAGCGTATAAAAAGCAACCTTTTTCATTAGTATATATAATCTGTATATTCTTTAAGTCAATATTATAGTTACAATTTTTGTACTCTCCTACTTATAATTGGCATTCCCATTCATTTTTCAATATACTCATGACAATTGTCGACCAGAATTGGTTTCCAACTCTCTGATTTTCCCTTAATATACCCTCTATCCGGAAACCGGCTTGTTGGTAACAAGTAATGGCTAAATGATTGAAATCATACACATTTAACTCAATCCGATGCAGATTCATTTTGTTAAAACCCAAGGATAACAACTCTCTGATTAGCTCTTTTCCTAATCCTTTTCCTCTCATGGAAGGATCACCTATTAGGATAAGGGCTAATCGAGCACCTTCGTTACTCTGATTTACAACCATTTCTGCATGTCCGACAATACTATTGTGAGTAATATGTCTTACCCGAAAAATTTCTCTGCTCTCTGATACAATATGTTTCTCAAGCTGTTCTCTAGTTACAGGGTACTGAAAGGTAGATCCAGCAAACTGTATAAGTGCCTTTTCTGAAGTAATCCACCCTATAAATTGATTAAAGTCGGTAGATGTAAAGGGTTCAAGCTGAATTTGTGACATAGATTGTACAAAAATAAAGAATTTCACGCATATACACTGAGTATATCTACTTTAACGATAATGGTTTCTGTTTCAGATCATAAAAAATAAATATTACACCCATTTTCCACAGAAAATCAGGAAAAAAAGCTATATTTTTTCAGTTTTCGGATGATTTTTATTCAAAAAAGTGCCAGATCTATAGTTTTTTTTCATATTTGAGTAAAAAAAACAACCATTTGTTAGAATTTTATCAATATTTTTAAGACTTTAGCCTCCGATTCTTAACCCATTAACCCTAACCTTTCTTTAACACTCTAATAGACAATGGCAAACTTACGTTTCAAAGCAGTTGATCAAGCTCAAAGTCGTATTACGCCGGAGGTAACCGCTCCTTCAGTCAAAGTTTCTGACTATTATGGTTGTAATGTTTTTGGTATGGATGCCATGCGTCAGCACCTAAGCGCAGAGGCATTCAAAAAAGTATCGTATGCTATTAAAACAGGTAGCAAAATTGACGAGGATCTGGCCGATGTAGTAGCTTCTGCTATGAAAACATGGGCAATGAGCAAAGGTGTAACTCACTATACTCACTGGTTCCAGCCTCTAACAGGATCAACAGCAGAAAAACACGATGCATTCTTTGATGTTCAAAGTGATGGATCTGTTCTTGAAAAATTCAAAGGAAGTGCACTGGTTCAGCAAGAGCCTGATGCTTCTTCATTCCCTAATGGTGGTATCCGCAGTACATTCGAAGCACGTGGTTACACTGCATGGGATCCAACCTCTCCTGCATTTATTGTAGATCAAACACTGTGTATCCCTACTGTGTTTGTATCGTATACAGGTGAAGCACTTGATTATAAAGCACCATTGTTGAAAGCATTAGCTGCAGTGGACAAAGCTGCGGTAGATGTTTGTCAGTATTTTGATCGTGATGTGACACGTGTTGTTGCAACATTAGGACCTGAGCAAGAATATTTCCTGGTTGATCGTGCATTGTACATGAACCGTCCTGACCTGATTATGACTGGCCGTACTGTATTTGGACACTCTCCTGCAAAGGGTCAGCAATTGGAAGATCACTACTTCGGAACTATTCCTCAACGGGTAGAAGCTTATATGCGTGACTTCGAAATTGAGTGTTACAAACTGGGTATCCCTGTTCGTACCCGTCACAATGAGGTAGCTCCTGGCCAGTTTGAGTGCGCTCCTACATTTGAAGAAGTAAACCTAGCCGTTGACCATAACCTGTTGGTAATGGATATCATGGACAAAGTTGCAGACAAACACAACTTTAAAGTATTATTCCATGAAAAACCATTTGCAGGTATCAATGGTAGTGGTAAACATAATAACTGGTCTCTGGGTACAAATACAGGCGTTAACCTGTTAGGACCTAGCAGCCGTCCAAAAGAAAACTTACGCTTCCTGACTTTCTTCGTAAACGTTGTGAAAGCGGTTTATGATTATTCAGACTTGTTGCGTGCATCTATCGGTTCTTCAGGAAACGAACACCGTCTGGGAGCAAACGAAGCACCTCCTGCTATTGTATCTATCTTCATCGGTTCTCAAATGGCATCTGTTCTGGATGAGCTGGATAAGAAAGGTAATGTGAAGCTGGATAAAGGCGAAAACATGTATATGAAACTGGGTATCGACAAAATTCCTCCAATTTTGTTGGATAACACAGATCGTAACCGTACGTCTCCTTTTGCTTTCACTGGTAACAAATTTGAGTTCCGTGCTGTAGGTGGTTCTGCAAACTGTGCAAATGCAATGACTGTATTGAACACTATCATGGCAGAAACACTGATTCAATTCAAGAAGGAAGTAGATGCTCTGATCACTAAAGGTGAGAAGAAAGAAGTTGCTATCGTAAATGTATTGCGTAAATATATCAAAGCTTCTAAGACAATCCTGTTTGAAGGAAACGGTTACTCTGACGAATGGAAAAAAGAAGCTGAAAAACGCGGTCTGAAAAACGTAGCTTCTACGCCTGAAGCATTGGATTTCTATGTTGAGAAGAAAGCAATCCAGGTATTTGAGAAAAATAACGTAATGAACGAACGTGAAATCCACGCACGTCATGAAATCATGCTGGAAAACTATATCAAGAAAATCCAGATTGAATCTCGCGTTATGGGTGACCTGGTATTGAACCACATTGTTCCAACCGCGGTAAAATATCAGAATGTATTGGTTGGTAACGTACAAGGTCTGAAATCAGTAGGTATCAAAGGAAAGTATACAGAAAACACTGTTGCTACTATTGAGAAAATTGCTGAATATGTAGATGGCTTGTTAGCTGATGTTGAAGAAATGACAGAAGCTCGTAAGAAAGCAAACAATACAGAAGATGTTCGCGAGAGAGCCATCCTATATAACAAAGAAGTAAAAGGATTCTTCGACAAAATCCGGTATGCAGTTGATAAACTGGAATTGCTGGTAGATGATGAAGATTGGCCTTTGGTTAAATACCGTGAATTGTTGTTAATTAAATAATCAAATACATATCATGCATCTGAAAGCCCTGCAACAATTGCAGGGCTTTTTATTTTCAGATACTCTCTTCTAAAACACATTCAATAAAATACTTGTCAATTTTTCGGTTGCTGTCTCCTTCAGCTTAGACTATTTTTACACTATACTTTTTAAGATCAGTAAACAATATGTCAATAAATCTGCTTAATAATCCTTTGCATCTTACCAAAGAAGTAATGTATCAGGCAATTCTGGACAAAGACACCTCATTTGAAGGAAGCTTTTTTACTGCTGTAAAAACAACAGGAATTTTTTGTCGCCCGACCTGCACAGCCCGCAAACCTAAAATAGAGAATGTAGAATTTTACAGAACAACGAAAGAAGCTATCCTACACGGGTATCGCCCGTGTAAAGTATGCCATCCACTGGAGCAAATGAATGAAACACCTCCTTACATAAAAGTTTTATTGGATGAACTAACTCAAAACCCATCTTTGCGAATTACTGACTGGGACTTGGTTCAGAGAGATATTAAACCTCATACCATACGTCGCTGGTTTTTAAAAAACCATGGGATCACATTTCATGCCTATCAACGACTATTTCGTCTTAATATTGCAGTCAAAAAAATACAGAATGGAGAATCTGTTACAACAACTGCTTATGATTCAGGCTATGAATCTCTCAGTGGATTTACGGATACTTTTAAATCTGTTTTCGGAGTTTCTCCAAGGCAAGGTAAAGTTCAAACTGTTATTGATATCACCCGAATTGAAACGCCATTAGGAACTATGTTTGCCTGCGCAGTAGAACAAGGTATATGTCTGCTGGAGTTTACTGACAGAAAAATGCTGGAAACAGAATTTAAAACGTTGACCAAATTACTTAATGCAACTATTATTCAGGGCCCAAACAAACATTTTGATATATTGAAGCAACAACTAGATGAATATTTTTCCGGTCATCGTAAAGTATTCTCTGTATCCTTGTATTCTCCTGGAACAGATTTTCAACAAGCAGTTTGGCAAGAGTTGCAAACCATTCCTTATGGAACAACTCGTTCATATAAAGAACAAGCCATTTCGCTAAAAAAGCCAGAATCAGTCCGTGCGGTTGCCAATGCGAATGGTATGAATCGGATCTCAATCCTTATTCCCTGCCATCGAGTCGTGGGTAGTGATGGCACATTAACAGGATTTGGCGGTGGGATTTGGCGAAAACAATGGTTGTTGAATCTGGAAAAAGAGAATACAAGAACCTTATAGATAAGGTTATGCTAATATGTTATCTAAAGCTCTCATTATTTTGACTTCAGCTATTTCAGATATACAGGTGTTTGCAAAATAAAGAAATTATCTTGAGGCCTTCCAGTAATTGCTTTTGGTCTTTCTATAGAGATAATTACTTTACGAGCTTCTATATCTTGTGGCGGTTTATTTAGGTTTCTTTCTTGTTCACCACGAGCATACACAGCCATATTCTTGGGCGAAACACCTCTGGCTTGTAAGTAATCCTGAATAGCTACACCCCGTTTTCTGGTGAGTGCCAGATTATACTCATAGGAACCTGCTTCATCCGCGAAAATATTAAATTCAATTCGAATAGCAGGGTTCTGCTTATAGTATTTTAGTAGAGACTCTAATAGTTGAATTGTCTTTGGTGCCAATGTATAGCTATTAAAATCAAAGTAGGCGACACCGAATACTTCAAGCTTTGGAGTTTCTTCATTTGCAATTAATTTAAGGTCTCTGGTATATATTACTTTTCCTTCTTCAGAGGACTTGGAAGACATTTCCAGACGAACAGTTAACACACCTTGTACTGTAATATTTTGAAATTGAAATGTTCCATCCACATTTGGCACTAATGTTTGAAGAACTTTTCCTTTTTCATCTGTCAATAACATAGTTGATGTTGCAATAGGCTGCTTGGTCTTTACTTCCATTAATTGTCCGGATAGTGTCATCTTTGTATATTTTCCATCCAGATAGGAGGTATTCAGACTAACAAGAGCATCAGAAAACAGAATAGGGCTCAGTACAGAATTGTCTGCAATTAATGAAGTATTGGAAGCAAGACCAGGTTTGGAGAAGCGTTTGTTAGTTGATTCAGCGGGTAGCCGCTTAAATGCAAACTCATCTCCATTCAATGCTGACTGGTCCTGAAATATACCTTTTCGGGCAGCACGGGCCGACATAATCCTATCCATACGTTCTTTTTCCTCTGGCGATAGCTTCTCATAAAAATAGGTATCTTCGTCTGTAAACTTTTCTGTTTTGCCATTCATTCGGGCGGCATATCTGGCGGCAGTCATCCGATTGATCCGGTCTTTCTCTTCGGAAGGCATTTCCTGATAAGTCTTTAGATCTCCACTCTCTAATAAAGATTCATCTACCAACTGGTGATTGGCATTATTGCGGGCAACCATTAATCGGTCAATACGATTCTTTTCTTCTGGATTTAGCTTTTCATAAAAGAAGGCATCCTCTTTTGTAAGTTTTCTATCACTTGTATCCGGTGAAGCGGTAAGCTTTGTAGCTGCCATTCTATCAATTCGCCGTTTCTCTTCTGGTGACAGTTTTGCATAGTAAGACTTATCTTCCTCTGTAAGAACAGAAGCATCCAGCACTTCTTTTCCAACGCCCATACGGGTAGTGACTAAACGATCTATTCTATTCTTTTCCTCTGGAGATAATTTCTCATAGAAGAAACCATCTTCTTCCTTAAGCTCTTCGTCTGTACCATTCATTTTGGAGGCATATCGTGCAGCGGCCATACGATTGATGCGGTTTTTCTCTTCTGGAGTAAGCTTTTCATACTCAAATTCAACTGATTTATCAACAGATTGGTCAGTCAGATCCAGTTTCTGAGAATTAGCGGGATTGCGAGCAGCCAGAAGTCGGTTCATACGATCTTTCTCTTCTGAGGACAGCTTCTCATAGTGGTAATTATCCTTATCCTGATATTTTTCTTCCCTTTCATTTACTAGAGCATCATATCGGACTGCTGCCATCCGATTGATTCGCTGTTTTTCTTCAGGTGATAGTTTTTCGTAATATGCCTTATCTTCATCGGTAAGCAATGATGCATCTTGGGAGTCTCGTAACTGACCTATACGGGCAGTAATTAATCGCTCCAGTCGATCTTTTGATTCGGATGATAACTTTTCATAAAAGAACTTATCTTCTTCTCTGAACTTTTCATCGTAGTTATTAAGCTGCGCTGCATATCGTGCAGCGGCCATCCGGTTAATCCGATCTTTTTCTTCTGCAGGTAATTTTTCGTATTCATAGTCATCCTCTTGAAGCTTCTTCACTGTTTCATCAGTAAGCTGATTTGATAGAACACCCGCAATGTGGCGATATAATTCATTCCTCTCTTCACTCCCTTTCGATTCATAGTAGGCTTTGTCTTCTTCGCTCAATACCAGAGTCGAATTATCATGCTGAGCTTTGCGATATGCTTCAATAATGCGTTTTACTCTGGCACTATCGTCCTGAGCGGCAAGTTTTTCGTATACAAACGCATCTTTTGCCATTCTTTGGGAGGTACTCTCTCTATTCAGAAATACACCAGCGGTATTCTCTATCTGATCTTTTTGCTCAGGAGACAAGGTTTCATAAAACTTCTTTTCTTCTTCAGATAGTGGCAGATTAGTTTTGTATAATTTCTCAGCCTCTTTCTTTCCTATAATTCTATCTAGCACTTGTTTTTGAGCATCGGATATGCCTATCAGTAATGGCAATGCTTTTAACACACTATCTTTGCCAGGCAAAACTGTAATAAGCTCACTTTGCTGATTTCGGGCCAGAAACGAATAAATATCAAAGTTCCCAAAACCTCCCTCTCTATTTGATGCCATATACCCAGTTTCTTTACCAAGCACCAGAAAGGCATCATCTCTACTCGAATTAAAAGGAGCACCGAGATTGACAATTGTATCCTTTGTATGATCAGGTGAGGCATTTACATAATATAGATCCAGTCCACCAAAGCCAACATGACCCTCTGATGCAAAAAAGAGTTGATTTTCCGAAGCGTAATAAAAAGGAGAAATATCGTTATAAGGTGTATTAACTTTATTGCCAAGATTAACAGGTGCTTGCCACTTTCCTTTTTCAGTTTGTATACTCATCCAGATGTCATTCATACCATATCCATCTTTCCGATTAGATACAAAGTATAGGGTATCTCCACTGGTTGTTAGAGCCGGATGTCGTGAATCAGTTTTGGGTTGATTAATTAAGTTTGTAAGCCTGACAGGCTTTGTCCACTTATCACCTTTTCGTTCTGTCACGTAAATACTACAATCACCATCTACTGGGCATCGTGTAAAGTAAAATTTCTTTCCATCTTCTGTCAAAAAACCGGAACCTTCACTCCAGAAAGTATTTATATCATCTAAAGGATGGGCAAAGGCATGATAGGTAGAATCTTTCTGTCGGGTATATATATAGATATCACTAAAAGTACTACCTACAGGAGCATAACTACCTGCATTTTTTTCGATTCGTGTGGAAGTAATAGCAACCAGATCATTTTGTCCCATGAGTACAGGCGCATAGTCATGTCCTGAGGTGTTCACATATCCTGGCAGTAACTTAAACTGGAAATTACCCTGTATAGCATTGGCTCTTGTCAAGGCATACTGGCAACCGGCTTGTTCCAACCTGGCTCTGTCGAGCCATTGTTGTTTTGCGGAGATCTGCTGATCATTTACATATTTTTGAAAAGCACTAAAAGTACGAATTGCGTCTGTATACTTTCCATTGATCTTTTGTGCTAACCCGTAATAGAAGAACGCTTCAGGATATTTTACGCTGTCTGCCTGATATACTTTTTTAAATAATGATTCAGCCTCTGCGTAATTAAATAATTGCCGTTGACACTCTGCTAACTGATAGGATATATACAGATTGTCAGGATAAACAGCTGCAATCTGTCCATAATATTTTAGCGCCTGATCATATTGCCCATACTGAAAATACGTATCACTTAGCACCAAAAGCTTTTGATATTGCTTTGGTAAATCAACATTCTTCTGCTCAGATTCAGGAAGTGAAGCACGTACTTTCCTAGCCTCTGTTTGTTGCGCTTTTGCCGGTTGCCAGCAAGCACCCCCAAACAAGGTTAGGTATATAAAAACAAGATATAGATATGTACAAAAATGCTTCAAACGCTATCTGTATTTTTACTTTACTTTTTTTAATAGAAATTCTTCTTTTCTATCCTTCTATGTTTTTACTTTTATCTCTTATCTATAATAAAGGTGTCGAAAACCTTCTGGCTGCTTTGTTTTTTATAATTCTGTAAGTTAATGACAACTCCCATGCACCTCTTCCCCTGCTTGTATAGCGAAGTGAGGAGGTATTAATATCATAACTAAATCCTAGTGTATATTTTGAATTGCTAATTGCAGCAGAGAGTATGAATGAATCCTGAATCCGATACCACGCTCCAGCCATAATCTGTGCCGGACTTTGTGTTTCAGATGAAGTCATTTCATAGGAGAAGTAAGTCCCTGCATTAATCTGATTATTACCGTTTTGCCTCATCCAGAGTATATTTGGCATTATCTTAAAGGATGGAGATAGTTCATAATTAAAACCTCCCTGCATGCGGAATAATAGAGGTAGTTGGCTTGATTCTCCTCGTATAAGTGATTCATCCGGGCGATTCAGATTAGATACAGAAAAACCGATAAAGCTACTGAATGGCCTACTATAGTGAACACGGTCTGGATTAAAATGCCAGACTACACCAGAATGAACTACCGGATATAATGCTTTATCCCGCATTAGGTTTGTAGTAATGCTTGGAGCTACTGTGTAATCAAATCCAAAAAACGGAGCTGCTGCATTGTATTGTGATCCCCAGCGAAGATCTGTAAAATCGATAGCTTTCTGGATCATTCCTATTTGCATGCCAAAGCTTACTATGTGTGCATAATCTCTTGACAAGACGAGATTATAGGCTGCTCCTGCCTGAATACCTGTGGTCCTGAAATTATTTCCCTCTCCAGAAAGATCATTGTAAATAGAAAAACCAATCCCTCCGGATTGTATAACTGGATAACGCCGATTATGTAAAGGAAATATTCCTGAGAACTGCCCTATTTGTTGAGGAAAGCCAAGGCTTCTCCATTGCGAACGGAAATTGGCAGAGAATGTAACATCTTTCTCTACTCCTGCCAAGGCAGGATTAAGATACAAAGGGGCTGCATAAAACTGTGAAAAGTTCGGATCTTGTGCCTGTATCGTTTCTACCAGCCACATTGAAGTAATCCAGAAAACCAACATCCGAAATCTCATAGAGATGAGTTAAAATATTTGTTTTGAGCAGCGAAATGAAAAATAGTTTTAGTTTGATAGTTTGCTTTATCAACGAATCAGTGTAATAGTCCCCTGCCTTTGAAATCCTTTTCCTGTAACAAATCTTCCCTGTAATGTATAAGTGTATGTACCACCGACTTCTTCTGTGTGAGTATTTTGATTCATACCATTCCATCCAAACTTTGTAATCTGTTCAAAAGACTGGCTCTGAAACACAACATTGCCCCATCGATTATAAATGGTGAGTGTCATCCCTTCCCTGGCCAGATTTACTCCGTATACTTTACACACTCTCTCTTCCTCATTAGGAGATGAAGGTGCAAATGCATTGGGCATATACACCAATCCTGACCTATTTGAGGCATTCAGTCCAACAGCCAGCCATCTTTTATTCGCATACTCATAACTTTTTACTGTTCCATTATAAATACTTCCTATTATTTCTTGCTGTCCCAGATTATAAAAAGGAATGGTCAAATCGGAAGTCCCCGCTACTACTGCGGAATCTATCTCTGGTATATTTTCATCTTCCAGGATACTCAGTGTGGCATAGGCATTCTCAGATTTTCCCTGTAATACAGTTCGCTCCCAATAACGCACACCTGAGACCTTATTCAGGCTACTATCGAATAATCCGTCTATAGCAGGTTGGTAGAGGTTGATCCCAACTATTGGCTCCATTTCAGACTGAGGTTCTTCACTCAACCAAAGAGGGGCATATAATTCATTCATACCAACCGGATAAAATCGCGGATGCGTCCCTTCCCAATACAGTCGGCCATCAATGTAAGCATTCATTGAAGCGCCATTGATGGAAGCGGTTTTACGCATTAGCAATAAACTACCTGGCTGTACCCGAAGTATCGCATCTGTAAACACCAGCTGATTGATTACTTTCAAACTATCTTCCAGCACTTTAGTACCACCAGCAGTGAGCAGCTTATAAAAGGATTGTCCTTTGTGTTGGATTTTTTGTTCAGATGCACCTATAAAATGTACTTCCCCTGTCCGTTCTTTAAAAATTCCGATATTCTTCCAGTTGCCAGTACTATATATTTCACCCTGATTATCGATCTCTCCCTGGTTAGTAATATCTCCTGTAGTCATTACAGAGCCCTGTGTAAATGCAATCACCTGCCCCTGATTCAGGATCTGAGCAGGAGATGTATTGATACAGAACATACCAACCAATCCAACCAGTAAAGTTTTAGATACAAAACACATAGAACAATTTTTTGAATCTATTAATCGGGCTTGGTTACTGTATACTTGATCCGTACTCCATATACCTGCTGTGCATTATCATTCAACACAGCTGCTACTTTATAAGAATAATTCTGGTTATCAACCACATCATTCGCAGAGTAGACAATCGATTGACTACCCGAGCTTCCATATGAACTTACCGAACCCACATCCGATGTAGATCCGGTCAGGCTATTACGGGTATAGTAAAAGGTAATATCCTGGCTGGTAGTATTATCAAAGCATAGAAAGGTAATCTCAGTCACAGTAGCTCCGTGTGGCAAGTGTAAAGGTGCTACTATATAGGTATCAGATCCTGAACCGGATGATATCTCTCCTCCTCTTACACCATTAAATTTAATACTAGTTGGAGAAGTATTTACTTCGACAAACTCGGTAGGATCTACACTATAGTATCTTGTCTGAGCAGTAGCATAACTCTGATTCTCCAATTTGATAAGAGCAGATGCTGACTTTGGAGTCCATTTATTAGTCGTGCCATCCCATGTTAAAACCTTCCCATCATCACCCGTACTTAGAGAAGATACACTACTATCTATTATTTTACCTTGCAACCCTGTCACAGTTGCTTTGCCATTACTAGCCAGCATTACGTCCTGACTCATAGTGACATTATTAACTGTACTTCCATTGCCAATAAGAATATTGCCATTACCTGTATTGGGTAATGAATAGACAGGAACAGGTTTTGGTGTCCATTGTGAACCATTCCAAGTTAAGACATCATTAGAGGAAGGAGTTGAAGCATCCACGCTCCGATTTTGTAGCCTGGTTACGGTAGTGCTACCCAAAGATCCTGTTACATCTCCACTAGCAGAAAGTGTGCTATTATTCCATTGAGATCCATTATAAATCAATACTTGTCCACTAACAGGAGAGGTAAGAGAAATTGCTTTTCCCTGAAGTCCTACTACTGTTGCTTTTCCTGTACTAGTCAAGGTTACATCCTGGCTCATAACAGCTGTGTTGATACTGCTTCCGTTTCCAATCAGCAATGCGCCATTAGCCGTATTAGGCAAAGCAGTAGTAGGGACGGCAGCAGGTTCCCATTTATTAAGCACACTGTTCCAGGTTAGTACTTGTCCATTGGCAGGTGTTGTATTAGCTATGTCCCGATTTTGTATACGTGAAACTGTTACATCATCAAAGCTTCCCATTGCATCTCCTCCAAGCACTATCTCAGATGGAATCCATTCAGATCCATTCCATTGCAGAAAACTACCAGATTGAGGTAGAACATTCGCGACCGGATAGTTTTGCAAAGCAGTTACCTTCGTTCCAGACAGTGTTCCTTTTACATCGCCAGTAAGAGTAGCGATTGTTGAAATATCTGCATAAGTCCATTGGCTGCCATTCCAGATAAGAACCTGATTGGCAGTTGGATTAATTCCTGTATTTAGCGGTTTACCTACTAGTCCGGTTACAGTAAGTTTACCATCTGATGCTAAAGTTGCATCCTGACTTACAATCACATTGTTAACACCTGCTCCATTGCCAATTGCTATTTCATTCAATCCTATAGCTGTAGTTGTTGTAGGTACCCATTCAACTACCCCGCTTCCATTGGTTACTAGCTGCATATTTCCAGCAGTAGCAGGGGCAATTTTTTCAGCTGTCACACTTTTCAATGACAATGTGGGATTAGGATACTTACCTGTTAAATCACCACCTGCCTCTGTTTCATTGGTAATATCATCTGCTGCATTTGGATCACCACTGTTACTAATTATTCCATTATTGATAGAGATACCTGCACCAGCTGTATATCCAAGTTTGAATAACTCTTCAAATATGCCTAAAGACCCTTTTCGGTATAGTATATTAGTCAATGTATTAAAATAGAAATCACCTTCTTTTCCTATGCTATTATCCGGATTACCTGCTCCTGATGTCCAGGCTTCTTTACCACCACCATTACCAACAGCTACCCATCGGTTTGTCAACCAATAATAAAATACATTATCTGTCTGATCATAGATAATCAACCCATTTTCAGCAGAAGTAAGTCCAACGAATTTTGTCCGATCTATACGTGGCATTAGAAACCCCTGTGGCTTGTTCGCATCTGATTCCAGATGTAATACGGCATTCGTATTAGGTACCTGCGTCCGGAAAGGAGTGCCAATACCCACCGAATTGGTCTGTGCAGTCACAATAAAAACAGAGAAAACCCCCGTTATTATTGCAAGCCAAACCTTTTGGTGTAATTGTCTCATAATCAAATACTGTTAAGGATGTAAATCTACAATCTTCCAACCTGTCGAATAGAGATTTTTCTCTGGATATACTACATATCTAAGTTTTAGAGAAAGACTGCAAAAAGCTTAGGTAACTGATGCTTGTCCCTTTGCAAATTCAGGTTATAGTTAAATGTGGAAATCATCTGCTTGTCAGATAAGTAGACATGTACAGCGGAAGTACTCAGCAAAGGGATTTTCCTGTAACCTTCTGACTATAAGCACTATTAATTACGATCAATACTGAGGCTAATCAAAATAGTATAACTGACAAAAAGGCACCTTTCTTCCCAAAATCATTTCAATCTTGTCAGAATAGCTATTTTATATGGTCTGGATACGAAATTGCAGGTAACTACTATTACTACCTAAATACCTCAAGAAACAGAGGCAGTTAGCTTGGTTTCATCAAATTCTTTTTAAAATGGATGCATTTTCTAACATCGTTGTCGATGCTGTGAATCAGATAAAAAATGCAGTAGTTAAAATAGATATATTTAAACGACAGCATGAAAAAATGATCCTAGTCGGGTCTGGTTCCGGTTTTGTATTTTCTTCCGACGGATTAATTTTTACAAACAGCCATGTAGTACATGGAGCGGATAAGATTGTTATTACGCTGCTTGATGGATCTGAATCTGAAGCATTTCTGGTTGGTGAAGATCCGGATACGGATCTGGCAGTTATAAAGACATATGCTAATGGCTTCTCTGTAGCTAAAATCGGAGACTCTGAGGCTTTAAGTATTGGACAACTGGTAATTGCTATTGGTAATCCATATGGCTATCAGCACACAGTTACAACAGGAGTTGTCAGTGCTTTAGGTCGAACGCTGAGAACTAATTCCGGCCGTTTGGTTGATAATGTGATTCAAAGTGATGCGGCTCTTAACCCAGGAAACTCAGGTGGCCCTATGGTGACCGCTACCGGTGAAGTTATAGGCGTTAATACAGCTGTGATACGGGAAGCCCAGGGACTTAGCTTTGCAGTTGGCATCAATACAGCTAAAGATATTGCGGGTCATCTGATCAAAGAAGGTAAAGTTAGCAAAGCCTATTTGGGAATTATGTTGCAGGAAATTACTATCAATCCCCGTATTGTTAACTTCTACAATCTGAAAACGACCAAAGGCTTATTGGTGGTCTCTCTTGAGAAGAATTCGCCTGCGAGACGATCCCAGCTTCAGGAAGGAGATATTATTATTGGTTTTGAAAACACTTCGATTCAGACGTCTCATGACTTGTTTAAGTTATTAAACAAAGACCGCATCGAGAAATGGTCTAAGCTGGAAGTGTTACGCAATACACAGAAACTGGATATTGGTATTTATCCAACAGCACAGGCTGCCTGACCAGTTTTACAGTTACATAAAAGGACTCCATAGAATACATACATATGGAGTCCTTTTATATTTTCAACATTCTATGTGCCATTACAGCTTAAAGAAAAATTATATCTTACCCGAAAAAGCGCCGCATTAAAATGAAATGGTTAAAACGTATTGCTAAATGGACAGCAGGATTTATCTTCTTACTAACTATTAGTTATGTAGTAGGTCCCAAACCCTCTGATCCTATTCTGGATACTCAACTACCTTCTGTTACAACAGATTTAAGTAAGCTGGAACAAGAAATTAATACAACAGAAAAAAAAACTCCTTATCTTAAACCTGACAATCAGGCCCGTATTATCTGGGCAGATTCTCTCCATAAACAACCTACTACTTATAGCTTTGTATACATTCACGGCTTTGGAGCCAGTCAGGCAGAAGGAGCACCAGTACACACAGATCTGGCTCGCCGATACGGAGCCAATCTATATCTGGCCCGTCTTCAGGATCATGGTATCAGCAATAAAAATACCTTTCAGAACCTCACACCTGAAAACTACCTGGCTTCGGCCAAGAAAGCACTAGCTATTGCCAAAATACTTGGAAATAAAGTTATCATTCTTTCCACATCTGCTGGGGCTGGTCTTTCTCTCTACCTTGCTTCAGAGCACCCGGAAATAACCGCATTGATAGTATATTCACCAGCTATTCGCCTCTACGATGATAAAGCGACGTTAATGAATGGGCCTTGGGGAAAGCAAATCATGCGCTCACTGTTAGGATCAGATTATATAACCTATCAAAGAGAAAATCCACTGGAACAAAAATATTGGTCTGCACAATATACTATTCAAGGGCCTATTGTCTTACAAAGTTTTATGGAAGCGGCACTCAATCAGGATACTTTTGCTAAAATAAAATGTCCGGTATATCTGGCCTATTATTATAAAAATGAGAAGGAACAGGATATGGTAGTATCTGTTCCTAAAATGCTGGAGATGTTTGATCAGTTGGGAACCTCTACAGCTTTAAAGAGAAAAGAAGCTTTTCCTAAAACAGGCCATCATGTCATTGCATCATATATTCGTTCCAAAGACTGGAAAAGTGTAGAAAATGGCACAACTAAATTTCTTGAAGAGGTAGTACATCTCTCACCAAAGTAAATAAGTCTCAAACTACCTTTTGACCAGAATTCTGTTCATGAGAAGATTGAAATCAATTATATGTAAGCTTCTATCCCAATTATTTTTGACCATAATTTGAATCATTTTTTGTTTTGACCAGAATACCGATCAATTCACAAAAATATTCGAATAATGGTCATTTCTCTGTTTGACCTCAACTCTGTTCACTTTTAAGTTTGACTGGAATTCTGGTCATTTTTCCAATATATCGAAATACTGATCAGAGTTGAAAAATATCAGAATTTTGATATTCTCGAAAATGATTAAAAATTTATTCGGATTTTTATACCTACTTACCATTCTTCTAATATGAAAGGTAGAAGAATGAGTTAAAACTTCATACTTTCTTAAAATAGAATGTGACACTACTTTGACTTTTTAGATGAATCTTGCCAATCCACATACAAAACCTATTCATCTATGAAATATTCATTTCTTTATTTGCTATTTTTCTTCACTATCCTAACCTCATACAGCCAATCTACCTTTGACTGGCAGGCCCATCGTGGAGGCAGAGGCATTATGCCTGAAAATAGTCTTCCAGCATTTCAAAAATCACTGGAAATAGGAGTTACTACATTGGAACTGGATGTAGTAATTACCAAAGACAAACAAGTCATTGTCTCTCATGAGCCTTTTTTCTCAGCAGACATCTGTCTAGATAAAACAGGACAAAGTGTATCCTCTGACAAAAAGCAATATAACATCTATCAATTCACTTATACAGAAGTACAATCCTTTGATTGTGGCTCAAAAGGGAATAAAGGTTTCCCGGAACAACAGAAATTGAAAGTTAGCAAGCCTCTACTCAGTGAAGTATTCCAGCTTGCAGAGAAATACTGTCAGGAGAAAAAATTACCACCTGTTCATTATAATATCGAAATTAAGAGTTCTCCAGAAGGTGATAATACTTTTCATCCCGAAGTTAGTGAGTTTTCAAACCTGGTCTACCAGATAATCAAGCAATATGTACCTCTTGAACGAATTACGTTACAATGTTTTGACTTCCGAGTGCTTAAGTACTGGAAGGAAAAATATCCTACAGTAACCTTGGCAGCTTTAGTTGCTAATCCAAGGTCCGTTGAAAATAACCTAGCAGATCTCGGATTTACACCTCAAATTTATAGTCCTTATTACAAACTACTTCTTACTAAAAACAAGGTAGAAAATATACATGCATTAGGGATGAAAGTAATTCCCTGGACGGTTAACGAAGTGACTGACATGCAACGATTAAAGGATTGGGGAGTAGACGGAATTATCACAGATTATCCCAATCGTATCAAAGAAGTAAAATAAATTGCTTAGATAAAAGATCTTTTAACAGGTTACAGAATTGAAAACTATCGAATAAAAGCAAAAGGCATTTTTACATTTATAAAGATGCTCTTTTATAAGCAATTCGATAAATCTATTTTTTGTTGCTATGCAGGAGTCATTTCTACATTTTTTATGGCAGTTTCAGTACTTCAGTACCCAAGGATTACAAACCACAGATGGCCGACAGCTTCAGGTTATCAAACCTGGAATTTACAATTCTGATGCAGGTCCTGATTTTACCCAAGCACGTATTGTTGTTGGAGGCATCGAATGGGCAGGCAATATAGAGATGCACCTACGGTCATCTGACTGGCAGGTGCATCGTCATCAACAGGATAAGGCATATGAAAATGTGGTGTTGCATGTAGTATGGGAACACAACTTATCTGTTCACCATCCGGATGGTACAGAAATCCCTGTCCTTATATTAGAATCCCATACAGACAAAAACCTTCTTTCCAGATACCAGACCTTACTGCAAAATATGGCTCCTATAGCCTGTGCCTCTCAATTTTCAGCAGTTAAGAATATTCATAGACGTCAGGCATTGGACAAGGCGTTAATGAGTCGTCTTCATACGAAAGCCATTTTTGTCAAAGAACTTTATCAGAACAGTCAACAACATTGGGATGAAACTGCCTATCAGGTTCTTGCACATGCATTTGGTTTTAAGATTAACAGTGAACCTATGCTTTCACTCGCTCAATCATTGCCACTCAAGATCTTATACAAACATGCCAACTCATTACTCCAGATAGAAGCTCTCCTATTTGGTCAGGCAGGACTTATTCCCTTACAAAGCGGCGATTCATATGTAGAAGATCTAAGGCGAGAGTATATATTCCTGAAGCACAAGTATCAGCTGCATAATACAATAACAGCCGCTCAGTGGAAATTTCTGCGTCTGCGACCAGCCAACTTTCCTACTCTCCGCATTGCCCAGTTGGCGATGTTAATCTATCAGAAGAAATCACTTTTTTCTTCCTTATTTTCTCTGCAAAAACCAGAAGAGATCCTGACTCTCATGGATATTACTCCTTCCGCTTATTGGCAAAAGCATTACCATTTTGGCAAAGAAAGTAATCACGAAGGCTCTTTGGGAAAGGATAGTCAACACAATCTTTTGATTAATAGTGTTGTACCACTTCTTTCAGCTTATGCAGAGATCAAGAACGAGCATCAATATATTGAGCATGCAGTTTTTTTATTGGAGCGACTACCTTCGGAAAACAATAAAATCACACGATTGTGGAAATCGGAAACCGGATTGGATATTCGTACAGCATTTGATTCTCAGGCGAGTATAGAACTATACAATCACTCTTGTTGTGAGCATAGGTGTTTAAGCTGCCCTATTGGAGTTTCATTAGTAAAACAAAAAACCGTGTAGTTACCCTACACGGTTTTAAGAAAATTCCGATTATGTTTTATAGTATTTACACAACACTTGATGTCACTCCAGCCAGAATATCAGCTTCTTCACACAGGCGAATGAGCTTTTTAGCATCTACACGGATATCTGTTATATTTCTATCTTCGTAAGTATTAGGATTAGTATCACTACCTAAAGGCTCTCCAATCATATAGTAATAATCAAAACCACCATAATTACTGATTACGAAGTTAGAGGCTTCGAAATAGTCATATGGAAATATCTCTACTACTTTTGTTCCTGGACGGGAGAAGATAGTATTATGAAGTGCAGATCCATGTACTGCAATAATTACGTCTGCATTTCCAAAGATATCTGCTTCCTGTTGCATGGTCTTACCTTCCATACTTACAAATGTAAATCCATGTGGTTCCAGTGCAGCTTTTACTTCTGGCAGGTTTAACTCTTTCCGGAATTTCACATTTCCTCTCATCACAAATATTTTCTTTGCGAACTGACCTTCGTATGCTGGAGTTGCGGGCTTAAACAGATTCTTTTGTAAGAATTGGACGCTATGGCTGTCCAGCTCAAAACCAGTACGCATTGAGTTTATTTTGTCAATATCCCGAAACTTCATAGATATCAGGGAGCGATCTGCCCTACAGGAGAAATTGATAATCTGTTCTCTGCGAATTCCCATCTTAGCAAAAGACTCTTCCACGAAATCAACAATAGGACATTCACCAATATAATAATAATCTATATTCTCTTTGCCAAATGTTTCCCAGTAAGACAATAACAAAGGCAATTGAGTTTGTAACCAATGTCCATACTGATTAGGAACCGTATTTGAGAAATAGGCAACCGTTCCACTTATTTTTGGAGGGTCCAGCAGATATTCATGTTGAATAGGTAACTCATCAAACCGAACTCTTGGTTCATAAATAGGTCGGTTTTCATCATCTACCAGGTGATTATATTGAAAAGAGAAATTCGGATTGCGAATTTCCAGCAATACAGCATCATAATTAGCACCCTTAGTGGGGAATGTTGACTTATAGCCTTTGAAAACAGCATCTTCCGCAAGAAATTTAGGCTTTTTCAGTTCAAACTCATTCTCCAGGAAGAATCTATGAATAGAAACATCTGAACGTGAACCATATGCAGCTTGAGCATTTTCAAGCGATAATGCAACCACACTCTTAGGCTTTACTTTACCAGTTAAAGCGTAATAGGTTTTTTTTAACTTTCTTGAAAGTTTTTTCTTAAATGGTTTTGTTTGCATAAAAGTAATAAGAGTTCATAGTATCACACATAGCTTAGCAATACATCAGCAAATTACTTAATTTGTAGAGAAAATGGAAGTAAGGTAAATATGCACAGTATGGAAATTTACAAAAAAAACAGGTTGTGAGTCATTATTACTCTTTACTTTTTCAAGCAAACCAATCTTATTTATCTTATAAAAAATTGTAACCTATTGACTCATAAAGACCTAGATTACCTGATCGTTGGGCAAGGATTAGCAGCCTCTGTATTGGCACTAACCTTACTAAAACAACAAAAAAAAATAATTTTATTTAGTGATAGAGAACTGAAACCTGCCTCTGCTGTAGCTGCCGGGCTTTACAATCCTATTACAGGACGAAAGATGAGCAAAACCTGGCAGGCAGAAACATTATTTCCGTTTTTGGAGAACTTCTATACAGAACAGGAAGCCATTCTTAACAGTCGTTTTTTTTATCCTTCCACTATTTATCGTCCTTTTATTTCTATTGAGGAGCAAAATACATGGATAGCAGAAACATCCCAACCTGATATTGCTCGTTTTGCAGAAATCTGCCAAGACGACAACTCTATATCAACTGCTGTCAATGCGCCCTATGGTGGAATGCTTATTCACCATGCCGGATATCTAAATGTCAAATCTTTTTTATCAGCCTGTCATGAGTATTTTGACAAAATTGGTATTGTATACAATCATAGACTGGATCATACTCAAATACAGTTTTCAGGAAGTAAAGTTCAGTATAAGGATGTCACAGCACAACAGATAATATTCTGTGAAGGGCCTTATGCTACTGAGAATCTATTCTTCAACTGGCTTCCTTTTCGTCCTGTTAAAGGAGAGGTACTACATGTAGTTATTGATGATTTTGTAACAAATTATATTATTAACCAACATTTATTCGTTATTCCATTACCAGATGGCACTTTTCGTGTAGGTGCAACTTATAACTGGCGTACTCTTGACTGGCAGCCCAGTGAATCAGGTAAGGCAGAATTATTGGAGAAGTTATCCCGACTTGTTCAAAGACCTGTACATATCCTGGATCATTCAGCAGGAATCCGTCCGGCTACAGCAGATAGACGTCCATTTATTGGCACACATCCAGAACATCCAGAATTGGCATTCTTTGGGGGTATGGGTAGTAAAGGAGTTTCTTTAATACCGTATTTGGCACAACATTTTATTGATTTCTTATTATTTCAAAAAGAAATCATGCCTGAAATCAACATTAATCGTTATCTTTCGTTGTATAAAAAATAAAGGATTGTACACTAACAACATTTATCATTCATTAGCATACAGGTATGAATCCTGTGTTCAGGCCTGAAAAGAGTATTTGTTGATACAAAACATCTTACCCTTTTTCACTATTCCTCCCATAGGTAGATTGCCCAATGCTACATTATGAATGCAAATGTGCGACTGTAAATAATTATGTATTGTATGAAGGCTGTCTACAAACTACTTGTTACTATAATATTTTTAGTATTTTTTTTCTCTGATGCCTATTCACAAACTGCATTGGATGTTTTTGGTAAAAACCGGATTCAATACAAGAACTTTAACTGGAAGGTAATTACTACAACCAATTTTGAAGTATACTATTACCAGGAAGGTAACGAACAAGCTTATTTTGCTGCACGTCATGTTGAATCGGATTTTGATCGCATTGCAGATCTGTTGGGCTATACACCTTATTCCAAAACAAAGATCTTTATTTACAACTCCATTACAGATCTTCAGCAAAGTAATGTTGGTCTGAATAATGACATTACACTGGTAGGAGGACAAACCAATTTTGTTAAATCCAGAGTTGAAATTGCCTATACCGGAAGTGCTGTTAATTTCAAGCGTGAACTAAGTTTGGGAATTTCCCGCATGTTTATTACAGAGATGATGTTTGGCGGTAGTCTGAAAGATATGGTACAAAGCTCTTATCTTTTGTCTCTCCCTGAATGGTTTGTATCAGGAGCAGCTGCATATGTGGCAGAAGGTTGGGGAGCAGAAATGGATGACTTTGTACGAGATATGATTGTACATAAAAATCTCAAAAGGCCGTCTACTCTTACCGGAGAAGATGCTATGCTGGTAGGTCAGTCTATCTGGAACTATATAGCAGAGCGGTATGGAAAATCCAACATTTCGAATATTCTTAATCTTACCCGTATTATCCGTAATGAAGAAAGCAGCATTGTAAGTACATTAGGTGTATATCCCTATAGTAATTTCCTTAAAGAATGGAGGAATTTCTATACTACTATGAATGTACCTATCATCAATACTTACACAATGCCAAGGGAGGATATGCGTGCCCGTAAAAATAGTCGGAATAAGTATGACTATAATCAGGTAAAGATCAGCCCTAATGGAAAATTAGTTGCTTATTCAGAAAACTATAATGGCCGTTATACAGTGTATGCCAAAGATGTAAAAACCTCAAAGCGCACCACTTTGATGGCAGGGGGATATCGCACTATCAATCAACGCTTTGATGAACAGATACCTCTCATTGGCTGGCGCAATAATAATCAGGTAGTTGTAATACATGCCAAAGCTGGAGAATATGTAGTCAGTGTTTATGATATGACCAAGCCTTTTTATAACCGTCTGGTTAACCGCAAATTTCTAAAAAGTTTCACTCAGGTTAAGGACTTTGATGTATCGTCGGATGGTCGTACATTAATAATGAGTGCTGTACGCAATGGTAAAAACGATATATTCTTATATGATATTGGCAGGGGAGCTATTACCACAATTACAGAGGATTTATATGATGATCTGAACCCACGCTTTATAGGAGAATCATCGAATGCATTTGTATTTAGTTCTAATCGTATCAGCGATTCATTAAAAACAGATAAAGGTTCATTTCAAACTGTAACACCTCACTTTGACTTGTTTATATATGATCCTGCTCAATCAACAACTATGTTACAACGGATTGTAAATACAGCAGGAAATGAGACACAACCTGTTGTTAATGGAAACAATATTTATTTTCTGAATGATATCACAGGAATTAATCATCTCTACCGTTATCACATAAGCAATCGTAATGTTCAGCCCGTCACTTCTTTCCGGCAAAGTCTTCTCTCTTATGACATTCATCCCTCTGACAGTAGCCTAGCATACACCATTTTAGACAACCAACGTAGATTTGTAGGGTATAGTAATCAATCTGATTTATCTTCTGCCAAGCAGGTTATCCAAACCAAACGCAGTGAACTTCTCATAGACAAATCAGAGCTTAACAAAAATATAAACACAGGAGATACAAAAACAGCACCTACTCCTGAAACACCTGTTCCAACACCTCCTAAAGATCAACTGGTATTAGAACCTGGTGAAGTAGACACAGATAATTATGAGTTTGATGCAGACACCAAAAAGCAATCAGCAAAAGAACCCACACGCAGCATTGTAGCTACTGTTACAGAAGGCAACACAAAAAAACAAGCGCTTCAGATCAATGGGCCACATGAATACCAGCAACGCTTTACTGTTGATAACACAGTAACATCTTTTATCATTGATCCTATTCGGGACCTAGGAATTACATTTGATGTATTGATGAATGAAGTATTAGAAGATCATAAGTTTAAAGGAGGATTGACAGGATTTTTTGATCTTTCAAGCAGCAATTTCTATGGAGAGTATCAATACATAAAAAAACGTATTGACTTTGGAATACGCTATGATAAGAAGACATACTATTTTAATCCTTCCGAGAATAATGTGAGTTTTACTCAACGTTATAATTTACACAAACTTCAATTTACAGCATCTTATCCATTAAGTGTCTCAAGTCGTTTCTCTGTATCTCCTATTTTGATGCTTACGCGTTTTGTAGAAGCACAATATAGTGCCAGTGTAACTCCTCCTATTGCAACTACAGGATATGCAGGCATTCGATTCGAATATGTATTTGACAATACAATAGTGAATGGGTTAAATATGACAGAAGGAACCCGAATTAGAGTGCGTTATGATAATAACAGAGGTATAGCAGACAAAGGAACTATATCCAACCCAGGTGCCAGAAGCTTTGACAATATAAGTGTGGATGTTCGCCATTATCAGGAAGTTCATCGGGATATTATTCTAGCAACACGTTTGGCCTATGGACGTTATGGCGGACGAGCACCTAAACAATATCTGTTGGGAGGAATGGATAACTGGGCTTTTAACAGTACAGATGCCCGACCTGAGAACGATCCATTGACAATAGCACAGGGAACCGATAATCGCGATATTCTATTTAATGAATTTGCCACTAATCTTCGGGGTTTCCCATATAATAAGCTTTCAGGTCAATCTTTCCTTTTATTGAATGCAGAGTTACGTTTACCTATTGTACGTTACTTCTATCGGGGTCCTATCACTTCCAATTTCTTTAAAAACCTACAGTTAGTTGGTTTTTCAGATGTTGGTACAGCATGGACGGGAGCCTCTCCATTTAGTCGTCAGAATAGTTTGAACACACGATATATCCCAGGCACCGGCTTTGAGGTTGTTGTCACCGACTTTAAAAATCCATTTTTGATTGGGTATGGAGCGGGCGCTCGTACACTATTGTTTGGTTATTATATCAAATTTGATGTAGCATGGGGAGTTGAAAATTTTGTAGCTAATCCCAAGCCCAGCTATTATCTGACTCTAGGATATGACTTTTAATACAATCATTATGCAAAAGTAAAAGGTCTGGAAAAACATCCAGACCTTTTACTTTTAGAAGCGTATCAATTCTTTCCATGTCCCTTTCATACGATTGTATTTAAGAGTACTTGGAAGAGCTTTCCACCAATATTTATTGATCTCAACAGCAAAAGATGGTTGCATATAACAATTGATTGTACAACCCTCACAACCAGGCAACCTGCCTTCTAAAGCAATGAGTTTTTGTACCTTCTCAGAATGATACAGTTCATACAGATTATTTTCTATTGGAACAGATTCAATACCCAGATGATAACAAGGTAACATCAACTGATTCTCCGGAGAAATCACAATAGTAGTGCTTCCAGCTAAACATACCGGATTATCTACATGATTTCCACCATCTTTACGCAATTGAATGAAGGCATCATTAAGGTATATATTCTTTTGCTTACCCCAATGACTTAAAGAAGCCAATGTCTGATCGGATAGAGTCTGTCCCGTTGCTACATTATTATACTCAAAAACAGGATTCAGAATCAAAACAAGATCATTGGGCAAACAGATGTCTCTCCAGACAGATTCAATCTGATGAATGTTATGTTCAAATACAGTAAAGAGAATATCTGGCTTTTGATCCAATCGTTTAGCGATTTGAATAGACTCCATCACAAAGTCAAAACACTTTACGCCTCGGGATGCGTCATGTTCTTCACGAATAGGTGAATCCAGAGAAAAGTGCAGCATGTCTATTAGCCCTTTTAACTTTTCTGCTTGTTTGGGGTAAAGCAAGCCATTGGTGGTAACCGTAGTAATAAATCCCATTGCCTTTGCCATCCTGAGAAATTCATCTAACTGACGATGTAACAATGGTTCGCCGCCTGTAAAATCAATTACTTTTACTCCCAGACGCTTTAATGCGTTTAGATTTTTGTAGACATTTTCTGTTGTAGCATATGGAGAAGGACGCTCCCAGATATCACAAAAACTACAGGAAGCATTGCATCGATAGGTCAGATAATAATTACACAATACAGGATGATGCACTAATCTCATAGACATAAACAAAATAGACCAGCCCAAAAATAATAAAACCCCATCCAAATTTAGTGATGAGGTCGTTTTTTATGGTCTTCAATGTATTGCTATCAAAGCAACTCATTGGCAAGATTAGCCAGTTCAGATCGTTCTCCCCGTTCGAGAGTAATGTGTGCATACAACTTATGATCCTTAACACGATCTATCAGATAACTTAAGCCATTACTTTGTGTATCCAGATACGGAGTATCTATCTGATAGACATCACCTGTAAATACAATCTTTGTGTTTTCGCCTGCGCGGGTAATGATTGTTTTTACCTCATGTGGAGTCAGGTTTTGTGCCTCATCAACAATAAAGATTACATTTGAGAGACTTCGTCCACGAATGTAAGCTAAAGGCATGATTTGCAGAGTTTCCTTCTGGAGCATTTCCTGAATCTGATTCCAGTAACGATCCCCTTCTTCAAACTGACTCTGAATAAATTTCAGATTATCCCAAAGAGGTTCCATATAAGGATTCAGCTTAGACTTAACATCTCCTGGTAAATACCCAATATCCTTATTGCTTAATGGAACAATAGGACGAGCCAAAAATATCTGACGATAGTGCTTACGCATTTCCAGTGCACTTGCCAGTGCCAGAAGGGTTTTACCGGTCCCAGCCACACCTTGAATAGTCAATAGCTTGATATCCCGATTTAATATGGCATCAATAGCAAAAGTTTGCTCTGCATTGCGGGGTCTAATACCATATACCTCCCGTTTTTCGACTTTGTCAATGGTTTCCTCCAGTGGGTTATAGCAGGCAAGAACTGAATTTCGTTCACTTTTTAAAATAAAGAAATGATTCTTTCTTGGCTTTCCTCTTTTAATAACTTCGTTCAACTCACAAGAGCCTTCCTCATGTAGTTTGGTGATTACTTCTGAAGGAACATCTGTCAGAACTGTCTTCCCTGTATATAGGCTATCTACATTTTTAATTTTTCCAGTTTCATAATCTTCTGCCGGAAGATTCAGTGCTTTTGCTTTCAGGCGTAGGTTAATGTCTTTTGTCACCATTATTACCTTACTATCAGGCAGTTCTTCCTGCAATGCCAACGCCGCATTTAAAATGCGATGGTCTGCTTTTTTCTCATCAAAGACAACTTCCGCATCCAATACACTTCGGGTATTCATCTGAACTTTAAACTTTCCTTTGGCAGTACCTTCCAACGGAATCCAGTCCTGAAGCTTGTTTTCACCAGAGATTTTATCAATAAAACGAATAAACTCTCTGGCTTCAAAATTCTTGGTATCATTCCCTTTTTTAAAATTATCCAATTCCTCCAGCACTGTAATAGGTATGGCCACGTCATGCTCCTGAAAATTTTTCACAGCATTATGGTCATATAGGATAACAGATGTATCCAATACAAAAATCTTCTTCTCTTTTTTTGATTTAGCCATAAGAGAACCTGTTAAGTGGGTTTAAGAAATGAGAGCAGAGAAGAAGAAACACCCATCAGATAAGAGAGAGGATACTACTAGCGTTATAATAAACAATTTTGTGTATACCATTTATTATATATCTACCTATACTCCTGCATTCAAATGTCTGAGAATAGGATGTCTCCTGCCTGTATAGAACCTAAAGTTAGAGGTTGTTAGGAGAAATCATAGAATAGGAAAGAATTAATTTATACTCTGGTGGACATAGAATTTCGGCCTATAAAATACATCTTCGTAGATCTCTGATAACCAACCGTGTAGGCCAACTTATTATAACTACTAAGGTTAGTTATACATGCCAGGGCCCTGTAATAGCCAGCGTCAGGCCAACGTGCTGAATATTGACAAAGTAGGTACTTCCATCAGGCGAAAAAACACCCCCTGCAAATTCCGAAGGATAGCCAGTGTTCTCTGCCAGTTTATAGAACTCTCCTCTTGGAGTTATTCCTACAACAAATGGATGTGAATCATCCTCGCATACAATCAGATCTCCCCAGGGAGCTATGGTTAGGTTATCACAGCTTTTGATTACATCTGTATTATTGGGCTCTACAAATAACTCTAGTTTACCAGGCATTTCTTTTTCACGTGTAGTACCTTCATATGGGCTGGGTACATACCGAAATATTTGTCCTTTGGCAATCTTTCCGCCATTGGTACAGGCAAAATAGAGTTCATTATCACCAAACCATATACCTTCTCCTCTGGCAAACCGGGCAGCACCTTTCTCAAATCCGCGCAAACGAAGGTCGTTATCAGGAGACTCTATGTTATCCAGATCTATCCATTCTACTTCAATCTGTTTGCTCATGGGAAATACTGGTGTTGTTAATGTTTGCCAGTTTCGGGTATCGGCACTTCTCTGGTCACGAATTACCAAGGCCTGCAGCTTGCCTCCATGAATCAACTTCTCTTTACGATTGGGGATAAAACGGTAAATCAAACCAGCAGAATCATCCTCAGTCAGATATACAATACCCGTTTCTGGATCAATACATACAGCCTCATGGTTAAACCGTCCCATCGCTTTTAAGGGAACAGGCTCTGCAAGTTGTATCTTCGTAGTTGCCGGGACTTCAAAAATATATCCATGGTCTTTTTCAACCACTCCGCCAATCCGGGTTACATCTTCTTCACAGGTAAGCCAGCTTTTCCAGGGGGTGCGTCCACCAGCACAGTTCCGGTTTGTACCTGCAAGGCTTAGATATTGTGTTTCAACAGTTTGGGTACGATGATTATATACTAGGGTAGTTGTCCCCCCCAAAGAAGGCTGTTCACCTTTTCCAAAATCATAAAATTTATCTTTTACTACCTTTTGAAGAAATTCATATGATTTGCCAAAAGCACCCTCATTGGCATCTCCCGGACTGATTTCATGATTACGGATTAGTAAAGTCCGATCTTTATCAATACGGAAAGTGGCCATACCATCACCTTTACCTGGTACTAACAAACCATCAGTCATAAGGTCTCCTTGCTTAGAAATAATAGTATAGGAAAACCCTTTTGGTAACTTCAAAATCCCTTTGGGGTCGGGCATCAACTCTCCATATCCCACAGGCGGAGCTATCTTACGTTCAAATGATACATACCTGTGCAATCCCAGAAATCCTAAACTTGCAACACTTGTACTTTGTAGAAAATTTCTTCGGGAAATTGGTGTCGTTGCAGTAGTCATTTTATCTCAGAGATTTAATAGATAGGTCTTAACAGATAAAGGAATCAAATTTACAACAGACACATTACTTCAGATACACAAAAATGTTAACATTCTGTTAAAAAAACAGCCCGGCTGTAACCGGGCTGTTGCACTGTCTTAATATCTTTATTTTTTATCGTCCTGAAGGAGGATTAATAATTGTTGATTGTTTACTGATAGCCATAAGCTGCTTCATTGTCTTTTCCATACCTTCAGTTGATCCATCCAGGAAGATTACGTTGCCTTTTCCTTGTTCTGCAAAGTTTTTCACAGATTCAGTCCACATAGAGAAAAGAATAAAAGAGGCATCCAGCTCAGCCTCCTGCATCTCCTTTGCTGCACTTGCCATACCTTTCGCTACTTCTTCACGGAACAAAGCTACACCTTGTCCACGTAGCTGAGCCGCGATCTTCTCTGCTTCTGCAGCAATTTTGATAGCATTACCTTCTGCTTCAGCAGCTTTGGTCTTAGTAATCAATAAAGCCTGGCCTTCGTTTTCAGCAGCAGCACGTAAGTTGTTTGAAGCAACAACCTGAGCCATGGAACGCATAATAGCATCATCAAAAGTAATATCATTCAATTGCAGGTCCATCAGGTGATATCCCCAGTCTTCCAATGTATTATCCAGCTGATCTTTTACGTGATGAACGATCTCCGTACGCAAAGACAGAATCTCTGCCTGCTTTTTGGTTGCCACGAAACTACGGATCGAACCTTCAATAGTGCGTATCAATGCCTGCATGAAACTACGTTCATCCATAAATTTGAATGCTACATTTTTGATTGTTTCTTCCTGCTGATTTAAAACAGCATATACAAGCATAGCCTTAAAATTAACGTTTGCCTGATCGGAAGTAACAGCTTGAAAGTCTAGTTCAACTGAACGGTTCTGAATAGATATCCGCTTAAAAACTGCTTCCAGAAAAGGAATTTTAAAGTTAAGACCAGGTAGCATAATACGACGGTACTTTCCAAACATGGTGATAACTGCAACAGTACCTTGTCGCACGGTAACAAATCCACTAAAAATAAAAAGAACTACAAAAACCAGAAGAAAGAGTGTAATGTATTCCATAAGCGTGTGTAAAGTTTAGTAATAGTGACAAATGCTTTCGCTTTTTATGTTTTTGCCATTGTTTTTCTGTTAGTTAGAAAACGGTAGTAGCAATGAGAGTTAGTTATTTCTGTTTTTAATAAACAATTGATTATCTGATAAATAATCTATCACTTTTGGCTGGAAAAGTTACTGTTTTTATAATTAATGTAGAAATAATAGAAAAGTAACCAGATGTAAGAAAGGTCGTTTCTTTAGTAAAAACCTTTGAATGAAGAAAGAAAAATAGGCTATAAAAGTATTCAACCATTTGATTTTTAAATAAAAAATCAAATGGTTGAATCTCTATAAACATTTTAATAGAAGAGATACACTATCAAAATAGCTGTTAAGTTGTACTCACATATAGTAATACGCCTCTATATGATACCTCATGCAATTTATATAGTTGTTTTAATCATTTTATAGTGCTGGATGTTACATTCTTCGAACATCTCCCCTACCGGAGAAAATCCGAAATGTGTATAGAATGGCATAGCAGTTACCTGAGCATGAAGATAAATGAGCTTTCCTGCAGTATCATTTTGTGCAGCAACATCTTTTAAAAGAGCCTGAAGCAAGGCAGAGCCTACTTTTTTACTACGAAACTCTGCCAATACGGCAAATCGCTCCAGCTTTATGCCTTTCTCTGTGTAACGCCATCTGGCTGTTCCACAAGGATTGCCTTCATAATAAGCCAGAAAATGGCGTGAGCTTGCTTCAAACTCGTCATATTCTTCTTCTTTAGAAACATGTTGCTCTTTTACAAATACTGTCTCTCTGATTGTAAAGGCCTCTTGTAATAATTCTTCCTCATTATCAATGTAGCGAACTGTAAGCATCTGTAGTATTTTTTATATCTGAATGAATTGGATGAATGCTACTTATAGAGGAATAGATTTTGCACACTGTAATTGGTTTCAAGTTCTATATTTAACGGACTTGTAGTCAATTTATAAAGACTCAGTAAAATAGTTGTGAATAAATGTATCCATAAATTTTACTGACCCGTATAAGACTACTTATCTGATAATCATCGTTTTATTATATATCTGTTAACACTGTACTGTGTTCCTATCAATTTTATGGATAGGAGCATATCAGGTAAAAATACAAAATACCACCTATTTTTGAATTTTCTATTTATCCATTTACTATGAATCAATTTCTTTTCGTGCTGGGAGGAGTACTTTTCTGCATAGCAGAAACACAACCTTTATCAGCAAGTTCTCCTGTCTTAACCAAAGTTTACAAAACAGTTGGTTACACATTTCAGGCTCCCACAGTAATTGTAGACTCGATAGTACCGCTTATAGGTGAAACAGAAACGGAAATAAAAGGATCTGTGAGTTTAGATGTAGTAACTCTAAAATGGGAACAGGTTTCAGGTCCCTCAGAAGCAACACTTGAAAATGCAGATTCTCTCACAGTTCATATATCCAATCTAAAGGAAGGCACTTATAAATTTTCTCTTACAGGCACAAACAGTGATGGAGAATCAGCAACTGCTATTGTAGAGGTTCGGGTAACTACTAATCCTTCAGGCGCTTATGTTTTAGTACCTAAGAAAATATTTACTCCCAATGGAGATGGATTTAATGATACATGGGATATACAATATATAAGTACTCGTCCGAATTATACTGTGATTGTTATGGATTCAAAAGGTAAAAAGCTGGTCGAAAAAACAAACTTTACATCTGACGAAGTCTGGGATGGACAAGGGGCTGGTTATGGAGCTTATTACTATGTAATCAAGGACGAAAATCAGAAGGAGTACCGTACAGGTAGTTTCTCTCTTCTTCAATAAAACGACACAATCAGACTCACCACAACCTATATGAAAAAAATATACATCTTATTTCTTTTTCTTGGATTAAGTTATTCCGTCCAGGCGCAAAATATGCCCCCTTATGTCCATTCATTCAGTAATATGTATCTGGAAAATGGGGCAGCGGCTGGGATGAATGGCTATCCTGTTATCTTTCTCAGCTTTCATCGTCAGCAAATCGGACATATCGAGACACCACCAGCACACGCCTCTTTTGCTTTTCATACACCTTTCCGTCAGCGGCAGTATGCTTTTGGTACGAATATCTCCTACTTCCGGCAAGGCGTACAACAAACCACCAATGCATATATCACGTTTGCCCGTCGTCTGGACTTTGGCAAGGAGAGCTTTTTACAAGTAGGGATCTCGGGCGGATTTTTCTACAATTCGATCTATACAGCTGATTTAACTCCTGATGAACTGGCAGATCCTATATTAGCAGCTATGAATAAAACCTATCGGGCAGATGTGAGAATTGGTGCTATTTACCAGTATAAAAATCTTCAACTGGGTCTTTCATTGCCACGCCTTGCCCCCTATTCAACGGTTGGAAGTGATGGACAGCGTTTACAACGGACCTTTAAACCATTGGAAAATTACACGCTAAGTGCAGCTTATCGTATCAACGCTACACCGGATGTAGTTATTCATCCGATGGTATTGTATCGGAAATATGAATACCAGAAAGATCCATTTTTTGAAGTCAATGCGGTTGTTAATTACAAAGATGGATATTGGGTAGGAGGTGCTTATCGCCAGGATTATGGAATGTTTTTTATGGCTGGCTTCAAGGCATTCAATAAAGTTAGCTTTGGGTATGCTTACAAACTTGCCAATAACAATGTAAGCAACTACGGCAACCCTGCCCATGAAATACAGTTTGGCATCCATTTGGGTAAAAAACAGGAGCAACCTATTCGCACTTTACCAGCCTTTACACAGTTGAACAATCGGACTATTCGGGTAACTCCACCTAAGATCGATACATCTATCCGTATAGAGATTGTTCGTAAAATGTTGGCACCGCCACCGAATCCGCTGGAAATGGAAATAGGCAACTACTTGATTGTAGGGGCTTTCCGTTATGAACAAAATGCCAGAAAATATATGGCCACTGTCATTGCATCAGGTCATGATGCTAAGATAGGATTTAACTCCAATAGACAATTCCATTATGTATATATCTATGTGGGTAATAATCTGGAAGAAGTCAGAGAACGTGTACGACAGATCCGTACAGAGAAAGGATATGAAAACGCCTGGATCTTCAGAATTACAGAATAATCTCAATTTTATAACTTGTTTAAAAAATGCTCATCCGAAAGGATGAGCATTTTTTAAACAAGACATTGCTGGATTCATTCTCATGCGCATACTTATATGTATCAGTTTGCTTGAACTAAACCATATATTATGATAAACTGAAAAGGGATTCTACAAGTTATTGAGTCAAAAAAGTTTTACATAAGGTAAACTGCAAATTTGCTGATGCATACAATTAACTGTAAGAAATTGTTTTGAACAGAATTAATCGCAGGCATGCTGCTTGTGTGGAATTAACTGCAAAAAAATTCATGCATATAGTTTAGGTTAACAAACTTTAATATATACGATATATGTATCATCTAATATTCCGGTGATACTCCTCCACCTCTCGCAGCACTAACCGCAAACTTTCTTTTACAATATCACCCATGCTCTCACATCCATAGAAAACACTGTTTTCATAATGATTTGCTAATTGATTGCGTAAATGCATTACATTTTCAAAAGGGGCAATATCATCATCTGCCATTACATCTGTTAAAGCAAAAATGCGATTTCCTGTAGTATTCAAACGACTAGCAATCATGGACTTTTCTTCTGATTGATACTGATGTACACTTTCAGGTGAAAGCCTTGAATAACCTAGTTCAATAATAGGATTGTTTTGCTTAAAATATTGAGGGAGAAATACTGTTTTTTTACCTTCATAACTTTGCTGGTCAAAGTCAATGGCACGAATGCGATAATGAATCTCATCAAAATCCTGAGTAGCAATGATTACAAAATTGCTACTGTGCATATCTCCCAGTAATCGAACAAAACAACGTTCATTAAACTTGACAAATTCTTTCACCAGACGTATACTATTCAGGTGCTTATCTTTAAGATGATTCTTAATAAACTGATTGCCAGGTACTCCTGCTATATGTTCTTCTACAACAGTATCACCACTGCTGATATAGCTGATGCGGTTAGGAGATAAAATATGTTCCAGTTCAAGGCCATAAATTCGTGAAGCATCTGCCCGTTTTATATAAAAATAGTCGAAGTTATCATTTAGCGTATTGACAATCCGTACTCGAAAAGGACGGGTATTGGCATATACACATAGGTCTACCCGATCTACTGTGAGATGCCGGGCTACAGATAAGTCCCCTCCTATCTTCAACTCAACATACATTACTTTAAGACCACGATAGATTTCATCAATGCGATGAGGTGGATAAAAAACTGTTTCCCAGAGGGTATCTTTCCCTTCTTTATCATATAAAGTTATCGCATTGTCAAACTGAGCTATGTCATCATAGTGAATTGGTAGCTTGATTTCACGCCCATACTTGATAAGGTACTTTCGTAAATCCTGATTGATCGGATAAATATTTTTCTTTCTGCTAATGAAGGCCAATTTCTTTCTGTTAAAATGATTCTATGTAATCAATTTGATAAAAATTTGGAGATTGCACAAACCAGCATGACTTTTGTTCGTTTTTATAGTACATTTCTGGATGCAGAAAAGCATTAAAGCAAAATCTATTACTAGAAACCTTCTAATTTTCATTTAACCATTCATGAAGAAATCCTTTTTTACACTGCTTACAGTTCTTCAGTCTGTTATTTTTACAGGACAGGGTATTGCCCAGCATGTAGAAGATCTGTATGTTCCACTGGAATTTCAGAACGCCTACGCTAAGGGGACACGCAGTACAGATGGAAAGCCAGGGCCCAACTACTGGCAAAACAAATCAGAATACGCCATTCAGGTAGAACTTGTGCCTGCAACGCGCGAAATCAAAGGTAGTGAAACCATTACCTATTTTAATAATAGCAATGATACCCTAAGTCAGGTAGTGATTCGGTTATATCCTAATTTATTCAAGAAAGGGGCGGCCAGAGGTGAAGATGTAGATCCAGGCGATGTCACAGATGGAGTTACTATCAGTTCATTGCAGGTAAATAATCGTTCAGTAGAAACTAAGCCTGGTCAAGGCAGAGGTGCTCAGGTACGATATAGCACAACCAATTTGTTTGTAAAACTCAGTCAACCTCTATATCCTAAAACCAGCCTGAAATTAGCTATCAACTGGACATATACGATTCCGGCCAAAACTCATATCCGGGAAGGCACTTATGGAGATAATACATTTATGGTCGCATACTGGTATCCTCAGGTTGCTGTATATGACGATGTAGATGGATGGGACCGCCTTGAATATAAAGGGCAAACAGAGTTCTACAATGATTTCTCTACGTTTGATGTGACAGTAAAGGTTCCTCAGAACTTTATAGTATGGGGTACTGGTGTATGGCAGAATCCAGACGAATCGTTGACTCAAACCTACTTAACCCGATATATTAACTCTAAGAAATCGGATGAGATTACGCATATTATCACATCTGAAGATTTACAGAAAAAATCCATTACCCAAAATAAGGCTCAGCTTCATTACCACTTCAAGGCAGAAAATGTACCTGATTTTGTTTTTGCAGCCAGCAACCGCTATCTATGGGATGCTACTAGTGCAATAGCGGAACCCAACAGACGGACTGCCATTAGTGCTGTATATGATCCTGCCTCCAAGGATTTTTATGAAATAGCTAAGTTCTCCAAACAATCTGTTGAGTATTTGTCTACACAGATGCCAGGTGTACCCTATCCGTATCCAAACCTGACAATCTTTAATGGTTCAGGAGGTATGGAGTTCCCGATGTTTGTTAATGATGCCTCTTATCCAATGGAAGAAGCGGCAGAAGTAGTGGCACATGAGATTGCACATACTTACTTCCCATTTTATATGGGTATTAATGAACGTAAATATGCCTGGATGGATGAAGGTTGGGCACAATTCTTACCTAATGGAATTCCTTTCCAGATTGGTGCCAATACATTTTATCCACAACAGTACAATGCATTGTATCTTTCCAGCGTTAATGGACGTGAGATGGAAATGCCAATGATGATGCCTAGCACTATTCTGGAAAACCAACTCTCTTACGGCTTTGCCTCCTATTTCCGCCCAGCTGTAGCATATGCAACATTGCAGGATCTTTTAGGTAAGGATAAATTTAAACAAGTATTGAATGAGTATATGAATCGCTGGAATGGTAAGCACCCTTCTCCATATGACTTTTTCTATACATTCAATAATGCAACCAAAGAAGATCTAACCTGGTTCTGGAAGCCTTGGTTCTTTGAGAGAGGATATAGCGATCTAAGCATAAAGAAAGTAGAAACAGGAAAAACCACTAAAATCATCATTGGACGCAATGGTATACTACCTGTTTCGATCACCTTAACTGTTACGTTCACAGATGGAACAACTGATACACATCATGAGACAGCTCGTGTATGGCAAAGTGGAGTAAGAGAGTTTGCCATTACAAAAAAATATACAAAGTCTATCCAGAAGATTGATCTTGGTAGTCCGGAAATACCAGACATAAACATTCAGAATAATACTTATTCTGTGAATCAACAATAAAAAGAAAAACCCTGCTAAATGATGCGCGGGGTTTTTCTTTTTGTACTCTACTATAATCATACTTTCAACCAACTTCTAAGTACCGATTTATCTTCACTGATTCTACCGATAATTCTATACTTAGATTTTCTTAAGATAGATGCACTGCTGGCCTTTTCACGAATCACGCAAAATGGATAGGCTCCACTGGCATGGACAAAATAGACACCGTTACCTTCATTGACAAGAAAACCTGTATGGTTGTCCAAACCTACTATATATAAACCCTTTCCGGTTTTCTCAATCTGTGCGATAAATTCCTCCAGCGATTTGTTACTAAATCGTTTGATATGTTCTTCACTTATCAGGGCCTTAATCATTTGTTCAGAAGGCATCTGTGCTAGTGCACTACGATTGATTTCTAATCCTGCATCACGCAAAACAGTAGTAACGAAATATCCACAGGCAATAGATCCTCGTCCCGGAACCTGTGTAGTCCCATTAAAAGACCAAAATGTTCCATACCAATGTGGAAATATGTGATTGTCTATGGCCTCTACAAAAGCAGTTCTACTATTACTGCTATTTGCTTGTTGAGTTAGTTTTTTTCTCTCTCTTCGAATAGCAGCTAGTTCCTTCTTGTATTTTTCAGGTGTATTCTGTAACCAATGTTTGCTTAAACGCCAGGGAGAATAAAAAGCAATCCAGCATAAGATAAAAAGATACAGAAGCAGATATCCTGCACTCTTTATAATTGGGGACCATTTGCTGTTTGACATCTTCTAAGACCAACCCTCCCGATATTGGCGCTTAACAAACTGGTTTGCTACATCAAAGTTGGTGATCTTCATATTAGCACCATCCCAAAGCAACTTTTTGCGCCCAGGAAAATCAAAGCCACCTTGTTCTCTTGGTGTTCTGTATAAGAAAGATCTAACAGCCAGATTGCCCATGAGTACCATTTCCGTCAACGGGCCAGATTCATTAAAGGCAGAACTGGTATAAGTGCCATATCCCTTTTTACATGCTTTTACCCATTGTTGTTGATGTCCATTGGTATCACCTTCTACTAATGGCCTTTTAGGGTCAGGAAGGACATAATTTGCAAATTTTTCAGATGGAAACAACTTTGGATTTTCACCAAACAACTCAGCAGCCAGAATACCTTGACTCCCAATAAAAAGAATACCTCCATCTACACGTGCAAACACTTTTTCATAATCACATCCTTCAGGAAGACGTGGTCTGATTCCTCCATCATACCAGGATACACTTATTTCCTTATGTGATCCTTTTCCTGTGTTTGGAAACTTTAAGTGAATAGCGGCAGAAGGTGGACATACATCATCAAAGAAAGCTTCCTTAAAGAAATCACTATAGATTTGTCCTACAGAACATTCTACGGATGTTGGATAACCCAATTTAAGTGCCCGGAAAGGCACATCCATAAAATGACATCCCATATCACCTAATGACCCCGTACCAAAATCCCAGTATCCTCTCCAGCGAAATGGCATATAGGCTTCATGGTATTCACGAAATGGCGCAGTTCCCAGCCATAAATTCCAGTCAACCTCTGATGGTACAGACTGCGTTTCTCCTTTGTCTTTTGGAGATTTTACTCCCTGTGGCCAAACAGGACGGTTAGTCCAGACTTCAACTGTATGCACATCTCCGATAGCACCCGATTGAATGATAGCCTCTGTAAGGCGAGTACCTTTACCACTACTTCCCTGATTACCCATCTGGGTAACTACTTTGTATTTCTGAGCAGCCTCAGTTAACTGGCGAGCCTCCCAGATATCATGTGTCAAAGGCTTCTCTACATATACATGTTTACCCAACTGCATAGCAGCCATAGCAACCGGATAATGCATGTGATCCGGTGTTGAGACAATCACCGCATCAATATTCTTCTTTTCTTTTACCAACATCTGGCGAAAATCCTTGTAATAAGGAGCTTTAGGAAATTTCTCCCGATACTTTTTAGCCTGGCGGTCATCTACATCACATAACGCAACAATATTATCTGTTCCATTATTAAATGCCTGCTGAATATTAAAGTCCGCCTTACCTCCACAACCTACAGCTGCAATATTTAATTTATCAGAAGGGGCAACAAATCCTTTGCCCAGGACATGACGAGGCACAATAGAAAAGCCAGCCAGAGCCAGCGAACTTTGTTTGATAAATTTACGGCGTGAAGCAGGGGTATCCTTTTTCATAATAGAAGGAGGGTATATTTTCTGTGGTTTGAGGAAAAACTTTATGATTGATTAACTATAAAATAGTACTGGTCGCATACCAAATATCAACATGACAGGTAAGAAAACAAAAAAACCCCACCAAAAATTTTCAGAAGTTTTTGCTTTGGGACTTACATAACATTGCTGAAGATCCAATATCCAGACACAACTTCTGGTATTTATTCTGTATAATTTCGTGCACTTATATATCCGGAATTATTGTTTCAAGTTTACGATCCAATAACTCAGGTAATATTTAGTACAAAATTGTTGCATATAATTTACCTAAAATCATCTGACAATCACAAAGTTACCACACAAACATGCTTCTTGAAGTGCCATAATCACCTTTTATTGTGTTTTATAGTATGTGTATCAGAACAAACTTATAAGGTCACTTGATTACTCTACATCTTGCCAAATATGTTTGTAAATCTGTATAAAAAGGATCTTTTTCCGTTCAAATTCCTTGAATCTGTAAAGAACTCCTCCTAGATAAAAAAAGTGTGTTCGATATTTGTCTAAAAAAATAGTACTTTGTGTGCTTCTCATTCATTTGAGTAGAAGAAACTTATAACCTTATTTGAGTATGCTAAAATCAATGACCGGCTTTGGCCTGGCCAGAGCGGCCAATACAAACATCAGTGTAAGCGTAGAAATCCGCTCACTGAATTCTAAAACACTAGATGTAAATTTACGATTACCTAAAAACTTTTCAGATAAAGAACTTGAGATCCGAAATCTGCTGAATCAGATACTGGAGCGAGGCAAATTGAATGTATCCATTGATATTCAGGTGATAGGTGAAGTGAAACCCCGGGTAACTGTAAATACTCCCCTGGTAAGAGCCTATTGCCAGCAACTAAGAGAGGCAGCAATAGCGGCAGCAGTTCCAGAAGATGACATCTTCAGATTGGCTATGCAGCTTCCAGACGCATACATATATGATACAGCACCAGATGAAAATGCAGCAAAGGATTGGGCACTGATTCAGGAAACATTTAAACAGGCAGCACTGGCATGTGATGAATTCCGGATTAAAGAAGGGAATGAACTCTCAGGTAAATTAACAGAGTATATCCATAAAATTAGTACGAATCTGAATGCAATAGCTACTCATGATCCGGAACGGTTACAAAACATCCGAACCCGCATTCGTGAACGTATTGCAGAAGTAGTAAGCGATGAACATTTTGACCCAAATCGATTTGAGCAAGAGTTGATCTATTACATTGAGAAACTGGATATCAGTGAAGAAAAGGTACGGTTAAAGCTTCATTTGGATCATTTTATGGAAGTATTAGCCAAAGATGAAACACCAGGTAAAAAATTAAATTTCATCAGTCAGGAAATTGGTCGTGAAATCAATACAATCGGGTCTAAAGCCAATGATGCAGTCATTCAGCGCTTTGTCGTAGAGATGAAAGATGAACTGGAAAAGATTAAAGAACAGTCATTAAATATTTTATAAAAGGTTTATTCCAAAATACTGAGTTTTCTATTGATAGAAAACTATACATTTTTTAAGATAACCTGTGGTACAGGTTACAGTATACCACTGACCAAAATCGAAAAGTTACGATTCAATCAGTTTTACTAAAGAGTTTCTAACTCCCAGCTATGAATTTCTGTAAAAACGCCAAGTCATTTGCTTGGCTATTGGTGCTTTCTGCCCTTGTCATTTGCAGCTATGGGCAATTGCCAGCCACTCCCATTTCACAGACATCCATTCATTTATCCTATCCAGAGTATCTGGTCAAGGCTCAAACAAACAATTTGAGCCAACAAACGACACTTACTGCTTATCAGAAACAACAGGATAAAGAAACAAGTCCCTTAGATACAATAAAGATCAAAAACAAGGCTGAATTACCAAAAGGGAAAAAACAAAAATTACCCTGGAAATTAAGACCTCTGAATGCAAAAACTACTGCAAATAGTGAATTCTGGAAAGTTTTTCAGAATGATCAGTTACAACTCCAACTAGATTATACATCTCAGGGAATCATTGTCAGGAGTAGTACACCTCTGCAGTTGCTAGATGTTCTCAAAAATCGCAAAGATGGAATAGCCATAGAACTTGTCAATCAGAAATCGTATACATGTGGAAGTAAAGAGTATTATACAACTCTGGGAAGACGTGCAGGATCATCTATTAACGGGACTATATTAAAGCCTATCTATAAAAAAGAGTTATTGCGTGATCTAAATAAACAGAAACAGGAATTTAAACAGTTACAGGCAAGTAAAGCACGTTTATCAGGTTCTGCAAAAAATAAGAAAGCAATTGATACAACGACATGGCAACCAGAAGCTGTTTCTGTGTTGGCAGGAGCAATTCCTCAGAATGATTCCTCAAAATTTGTCACGGCCAATTTCCTGCTGATACATAAGAAACGAATTGTAGGAGTAGTACACTATACAGATATATGTGGAGATTTGAGCCTAAGAGATTCTTTACCCCTGACACCTCAACTGGTTACCACACCGTTGGATTTTTCTTCAGAGGATAAATCCTTTTCATTTCAGATACCGTTTGCTCGAAATAGCATAAGCCCAGACCATGCATCTATGGAAGTAGTTCGGGATACATTAAAAAACTACCAGATAGACCGAATACTCATTGACGCCTTTGCGTCTATTGAAGGAATTGGCAAAATGAATAAGCAGTTGTATCAATCAAGAGCAGATAGTATTGTGGGATACCTGAGAAAATATATAGATCATAAAACCACAATTACAGTACAAACAGGTGAAAACTGGGAGTTATTTTATCAGCAATTGGCACAGTCACCTAATCCGGAATGGAAAAGCTGGTCCAAGACACGAATCAAACAGGAATTACAGAAGCCTGGAGTATTAAAGGTCTGGGAAAAATACCTGGATGAACAACGCAGTGCATCTGTACGCCTCGAGACCCACTTGAATGTACGAGATACCCTGACATATGTACAAAAATACTACAAAGCAAAAACAGCAGCCCAAGCTGCCGCATTACAAAGTTTCTACTATCGTCAATGTAAAGCCGGGAAATTAGCCCCAAATACTTTATTCTCTGTTCACTATCCCAAGACAGAAGAATACAATTCTCTCCGTCAGAACCAAATGATCATGGATTATGAATTTAATCGTCAACACTGGTCAGAGGCACAGTGGATCAATCACTGGAATGATTTACAAACTACTTTGGTAGAAAAAGATAGCCTGAGCGAAATGCAATACTATGCAATGACGTTTATTTTATCTGAATGGGACTTTGTCAAAAGACAGGATTACAAGGAAAAAGACATACTACAGCTTATTCAGCAGGTCACCAGCAACAACAAATACAGATCCCTTGAGAAAAAGGCAAGATCGATATTCTACATTAATACAGTGCCTTATTACTTACAGACAGGCAATTACAGAAAAGTAAAAGAAGGTGTAGACTTTATGTATACTTACTATACAAGTCAACCAGAAGTAGTAACTAATCGAAATACATCTTTACAACTGGCTAATTTCCTAATTGAAATGGAGGCATTTAAGCCTGCTATTCAGGTATTAGATAATTATCTAAAAAAGACTGCTTTTGATGAAGATATATATGCCCAATACCTTAAACTGATATTTATACATCCGGATTATCAACAAAAAAGAGTGTATACTAAACTTTTGATTGAAGCCTCTCAAAAGTTATCGCCTGCAAAGTGGTGCGATCTTTTTATGGGAGAATGTCGCATCAATTTCCAGGTATTTGATGATGAGGAACTTAGAAGCTTCTACTGTGAAAAATGTGCAGGTATTGGAAATGAGGCCAAACAAAAAACAAAATAACAATTAAGTTTGATCATTCATTGGATTTATCCTAATTTACTGTGTCTTTACTACCTGTAGCTTTGAAACAATCATGATACATACAATCAACCCAGCAGCTCTAAACCGATATGCTAATGCGTATGCTAAGCATACATGTGACACATTCTTTTCGCAGCAGGACAGTGTTTCCGGAAAAGATATTGTTTCCTTCACAGATATCCCACAGGTAAACTATCTGATTCTCTTTAAACTATTTACCAACTGGAAACAGGAAGCAGGACGTTTACAAAGTCCTTACTTTGATTATTCTCAGGATGAGGTAAAGTCAGCACTCGAAAATCTGATGAATACTCTCTCCCGGTTCATTATGGTAAAACAAGATGCATTTGAACCGTTAGTAGCAGATGCATCTTCTGCTACAATCGAATTACTTCTTTCACCCAGAAACCAGTTTGTGAGTATTCTGAAATATATTGACTTTGAACCACTCACCATACAGCGTTTACAGGATCATACCCGTTATATACGGATTAACCGTACTGTCTGGGAAAGTTTGATTGCTCAATTACAATCTACTGGAGTTGAAAGTTCGGATGTATTGTCATTGGATAAAGCCATTGCTGTATTGGAAGATGTTCTGACTTCAGAGGGAATTACCCTCGATAACCCAGAGGAATATATTGCTCAATTTTCGGCACAGGTTCCACTTGAGGTTTCTGAGCTGGAAAAAATAGAGGACGAAAAGAAGCCAGAGCCAGAAAAGAAAGCTACTACTTCCGGTTCTTTCTTTGACACACTAGGAGATGACCTTCCAATTGGCACACAAGAGAAAGTAGTAAAGACTTTACCCAAAATAGAGCCAAAAACAGAACCACTATCAGTTGAAAATAAATCTACAGAAACAAAGCCAATTGAGAATCAACCCATTGAGTCTAAGCCTGTCATAACTCCAGAACTGCCACCAGTTGCTCTCAATGTAATACATGAAGTAAAAGCAGAGGAGGTAAAAGTTGATATTGAAGAATTTGCAAAGGCGGCAAATAAACCATTGGTTTCTGTCCTTTCTGTCAAGAAGAAAATGGAAGAAACAACTCTCAATGAGACCCTCAACAAAGATATGACTACTCTTAATGAGAAATTACGTAAGGAGGATAGCACTTTTATTGAAAAAGCTCAGAACCAACCCATTACCAGTATTAAAGATGCATTGAATCTGAATCAGAAGTACTATTTTATTAATAGCCTGTTTGGTGGAGATAATATTGCTTTTGCTCAAGCCATTTATGAATTGGAACAAGCAAGAGATATGGACACTGCTATGAAACTTCTTCAGGTAAAGTATGCCCACTCATTAGGGTGGGATCTGCAAAGTGAAGAATATATAGCCTTTATTGATGTTATTGAACGAAAGTTTATCTCCTGATCAGGAATTTTTATGATACTTTTAAAATCCTTTCTCAAGTTATTATTTTAGAGGAGGGATTTTTTTATTTTTCATTCTGTTAAGTCCTTCTTTTTAGTTAAATACTATCTGTCTAAAACTTACCCTTAGAAATATACTACTAGTATCCTGAATTAGTTCTACAAGAGGACATACTAGAGAATAAAAGAGAACAAATACGTAAAAAACTTAAATAAACCCTAGTAAATACATAGACTTAATCATATCTTGCATACCAATTCTAATTTACTTCTACCCAGATCTAAACTATTATGATTGTAGCAGAAGAAACTGTAGCTGTTCAACCCGCTAAAAAGACAAACAAACGTACTTTGTTTATCGTTGGTGGATCTGTGCTGGTAATACTTGGTATTGGAGCATTCCTATATTTAAACTCTACTACCTGGGAGTTGATAAAACCATATACTTCTAAACTTTTCACAAAGGATCTACTTTTCTTTGCATTGGTAGGCTTCTTTGCACAAATGATTGACGGCGCTTTGGGGATGGCCTATGGAATTAGTAGTACCTCTTTTTTACTTGGACTTGGTGTCCCTCCTGCTCTGGCAAGTAGCAGTGTCCATGTGGCAGAAGTATTTACAGCTGGAATTTCTGGTTTGTCTCATCTTAAGATGGGAAATGTGAATAAACAATTATTCAAACGTCTGGTATTGCCAGGAGTAATTGGAGCTATAGCTGGAGCTTATATACTTACTAGTATTGATGGTGCTGTAATCAAACCATATATTGCAGTATATCTTCTGGTAATGGGGGTTATTGTTCTTCGAAAAGCTTTCCGCAAAAAAACAGAACCTCGTGATGAAAAAACACTGGCTCCTCTAGCCTTATTTGGTGGATTTATGGATGCAGTAGGTGGCGGTGGATGGGGTCCTATTGTCGCATCAACTTTATTAAGTAAAGGACATCAGCCCCGCTATGCCATTGGGTCTGTAAACCTTGCAGAATTTTTCATTGCATTGGCAGGAGCTATTACCTTTGTAACATTGATTGGAGCAGGAAACTGGCAAATTATTGTTGGTCTGGTGTTGGGTGGCAGCGTAGCGGCTCCTTTTGCGGCCTATCTATGCCAGAAATTCTCTACACGGACATTGATGATTATGGTAGGCGTTTTAATTATTGGCTTAAGTATCCGGACACTTATTATGACATTTTTCTGACATAGTTAGTACTTATGTATATAAGGGTCATAGCTTTAAAACTATGGCCCTTATTTTTTACCAATTCATAAATCAATAATAATGTACTACTAGCCAGCAGTTTACTACAACAACTCTCCATATATACATCTTTCTTTTTCTTATTCTGGATGGGTGTTGCTATCTTTGAAGTCATTCTTATGCAGAGCTTATTTAAATTGTGAAATTTTAACTTTATCTTTCTTATATGCCGGTTTGGTATCAAGCAACAATCCGTTATCAACAACCTGATGACAAGGGAATAAATAAGACTATCACAGAAGTTCATCTGGTGGATGCAGTTTCTTATACAGATGCAGAATCCCGCATTTACGATTCCGTAGCCAGTAACCTGGCAGAATTTTTCCTTTCCAAGCTTTCACGTATGCGATTAAGTGAGGTATTTTTTGTAGAGGATGGCGCTGAAACGTGGTATAAATTAAAAGTACAATATATCACTTTTGATGAGAAAACGCAGAAAGAGAAAAAAGTGCCCTACAATATGCTTATCAATGCTCCTGATCCACGAGAAGCGTATGACTTATTAAAGGAAAGACTTGGTAAAATACAGGATTACATAATCACAGACGTAAATATTACAAATATCCTTGAAGTAATCCCTTACGAAAAAGAAGGTGAAGATCCTTTAAAAGGAGGAAATTTCAGACCACTTGCAGAAGTGAGAGCAGAAAAAACAGAGCAGGAAGGCTAATTTTTACTTATCAGCAAAATATCTTTCTTATCCAATAAACAAAAATGCCTGATTGAACAAATCAGGCATTTTTGAAAGATCTTATAGTCAGCAGTCTAGGAAGATTAGTTAAGTTACTTCTTCCTAAATCTTATATTAGTCCGGCTTTCTTCACCATGAATAAGGCGGATGATGTTTTTCTGATGAGTCAGGACTACTATGGCAAACATTGCAAATCCAAAAATAATCAGAATTGGATCATCAGGGCTAAACCGAGGCATAAGCAACAATAAAGGAAACGCCAATGCTGCTATCATTGAACCAAGAGATACATATTTAGACAAAAGTACAACCAGGAAGAATATAGCAATACATAATAATGCAGCTTCTACATGGATTGCAAGCACCATTCCCAATAATGTTGCAACCCCTTTACCTCCACGAAAATTAGCATAGATTGGAAAGATATGACCAATAACAGCCAAAATACCAATAAATAGTTGATAGGTAATTAGGTTAGGCTCGGTAAAGGCATGCAGATGCAAAAGAATAGCAGCTATAGAAGTAGCAGTCCAGCCTTTAAAAATATCTACCGCCATCACAATAGATCCAGCTTTCTTTCCCAATACTCTGAATGTATTAGTTGCTCCAGAGTTACCACTACCATAGTTGCGTATGTCAATTCCGTGAAAAGCCTGTCCATACCAAAGAGCTGTAGGTAAGGAACCAATCAGATAGGATGCGATAAAGCCAGCTATAATTAAGGTTATCTCCATTATATATTTCTCTCTGAAAAAGGTGTAATTTGTATTTTATACAGATAATTCTTCCAATTTTCTTCAAATATATGGAAGATCATTCTGAATTTCAAAATAGCCCTATAGGCTTAACTTCATTATTGATGTAAGAAAATAAAAGCAAACTCAATGATATTCAGCGATTAACGAATTTGCACAAGGCTACTAAAATACATATTTTTCCATTAATCTACTAACTTTTGCCCTAAAAAACCGGAATGTCTTCCAGAATACTATTTAACGGACTCAAACACCACTACCAGATTATCCAGAATTTCATCAATACTTATGATACAAAAAGCATGCACTTACTGGAACAGCAAATATGTAGTATCGGGAATTCACAAATGGATTTGTATACTGGAAATCTATCAGAAACAACTATAAAGGAGGAAGTAATTACTCTGCTTACAACAGCAAATCTTTTATCTGAGATAGATTTTAAAGAATTTTTGCATCCGGAACAATACCGTTCTGTTTTTCTGAGTGATGGATCTTTATGGATTTTGCGGTTTGGAGAAAAAGCTGGGCAGTATATTCATATTCATCCGGCTCGCTATTCTATGCACACAATAAGAGTTAAAGCAACCACACTAAAAACAGCCATAGGTGTCTTAGTATGGCAGAAAGAGAATATCTCTGAAATAGAAATAAAACAGCTTAACTACCTTCGTAAAGATATCTTAAAGATGTCTCCTATTCGAAGCCTTGAAGATGCAAACTCTGTATGGAAGATGGTTAACTTACTGGCTGCTAAAGAATAGTATTGTAATTTTCAAATTAAAAAAGCATGTTACCTGGTAAAGTTAGCTGCTGAAGAAATGATTAGTGCAGAGATAGATCTTTCCAATTATACTTTGATAAGCAATTGCTAGCTATCTGAGGTTTTAAAAGATTTCTGTATTTTAGTAAGGCTGAGAAACACCATTCCTATCCTCCTAACCAACACACAGAAATATGAACAGAACTACTACAAACCAGATACCTCCTATATTTTTGAAGATATACTATTGTTTATGGATTATAGGGATAATTCCTTTAAATCTCTATGCACAAAAATCATATCAGCCTCCATACTTTGAAGATACCAAACGGCTAACTAAGATCAAAAAAGCCATTCCTGTTATAGAAGAGCTTTACAAGGGATATGCTGAAAAAAATAATTTTCCTGGTTTTGTATTTGGTGTGGTAGTGGATGGAAATCTGATCTATGCAGACTATACAGGTTATACCGATCTGAAGAAAAAGACTGTTGTCAATACTAAGTCCGTTTTTCGGATTGCCTCAATGACCAAAAGCTTTACTGCAATGGCGATCCTCAAACTTCGCGATAAAGGCAAACTCAATCTGGATGATCCAGTTTCAAAGTATATTCCTCAATTTGCGAAAGTACAAACTCTAACTAAAGATTCTCCTCCTATCACCATTCGTCATTTGCTCACTCACTCTGCTGGCTTTCCGGAAGATAATCCGTGGGGAGACCGACAGCTTGCAGATACAGATGTAGAACTACTTCAATTGGTTGAAGGTGGTATAACCTTCTCTAATGCACCTGGACTCCAATATGAATACAGCAACCTGGGATTTGCCTTACTTGGTAATATCATTACCAAAGTATCTGGCAAACCCTACCAGCAATATATTACGGAAACTATCTGTAAGCCTCTTGGCATGACAAGTACGTATTGGGAATATACCAAGGTTCCAGCAGATCAGCTGGCGCATGGGTATCGACGCCTCAATGACCAGTGGCAGGAGGAAGCACTACTGCATGATGGTTCATATGGAGCTATGGGAGGAATGTTAACCTCTATTGAAGACTTTAGTCGATACATGGCCTTACATTTGCAAGCCTGGCCTCCGAGAGATGAGGCTGACAATGGAATTATCAAAAGATCTTCACTCCGAGAGATGCATCAACTGGGACGTATCAATACATTGAATGCACAATATAAATATCCGAGTGGGCGTTTGTGTCCGACAGTGAGTGGCTATAATTTTGGGTTACGTTGGACAAAAGATTGTGACAATCGTGTTTCAGTAGGTCATAGTGGCGGATTGCCGGGTTTTGGTAGTAATTGGTCTGTTTTGCCGGATTATGGCATTGGTGTTGTGTGTTTCTCTAATCTGACCTATGCACCTACTGGCGCTATTAATGTACAAGTACTGGATTCTCTCATTACATTGGCGGAACTAAAACCGCGTAAATTACCTGTATCTTCTATTCTTGAGAAGCGAAAAAATGAAATCATTGCCTTATTACCTGATTGGAAGAATGCTGTAAATAGTGGGATCTTTGCAGAAAATTTCTTCCCCGATAATCCATTGGAGATCCTGCAGACACAAAGTGCCGAGATATTTGCTAATGCTGGTAAAGTTATCAAGGTAAGAGAGTTAATGCCCGAAAACCAACTGCGAGGTGTTTTTATAATGGAAGGAGAGAAAGCTAATATTCAGGTAAGCTTTACCTTAACCCCGGAAAAGAATCCGCTAATTCAGGAGTTTCATATAAATGCAGTGAAAAAGTAAACAGAAGAAATGATCTGTTTAATCATTTCTTGTAAAAATTTGTATAATAAAAGATGATAAAAAGATAATTTACAGATAATGTTGTATTAATTTTGAAGAAGGACATAAAATTGTAGCCTTGTGTCATTGTCTATTTTAGTCTGAATCATCTGTAAATGCTATAACTGATTTTATGAGTTCTCCTAAAGATTTTACTTATGTAACGGGTACAGAACCTCATCGTATTCGTACACGTCAAATTTTAAAGTCACATCCGGAAGTAAAAAAGCTAATTTCGAAGAATCCAGTAACAATGGTATGGATACTGGTATGCGTAGGGATTCAATTGGTAATGGCTTATCTCCTTAAAGACCAGCCTTGGTATATCATACTTGCAGCAGCCTGGTTGATTGGTGCATTTCCGGTACATACATTGTTCGTTTGTATCCATGAAGCAGCACATAACCTTATATTCAGAAAGCCCTGGGCCAATGTAGCAGCTGGTATTATTGCCAACTTTCCATCCCTTATCCCAACAGCTATTTCATTTAAAAATTACCACCTGAAGCACCATGCTTTTCAGGGAGTGCATGAACTGGATGCTGATCTACCAGATTATTGGGAAGCACGGCTGATTAACAATTATTTTATTGGAAAAATGATCTGGTTGTTATTCTTCCCTGTTTTTCAGGCTATTCGTACACTTCGTTGTATCGAACTTGCAGCAGTGGATAAGTATGTAGCTATGAACATTATTTGCCAGATTCTGTTTGATGGTTTGATTGTATATTTCTGGGGATGGCCTGCATTAGGATATCTGGGAGCTAGTTTTTTGTTTTCGGTAGGCCTACATCCACTAGGCGCACGCTGGATTCAGGAGCACTATCTGGTACTGGATAAGAATCAGGAGACTTATAGCTACTATGGGGTTTTAAATACAGTGAATATGAATGTAGGCTATCACAACGAACACCATGATATGCCTTCTATTCCCTGGAACAACCTGCCTAAATTGAAGTCTATTGCACCTGAGTTTTATGATAACCTAAAGTATCATACTTCTTTTACCAAATTGTTTTTTACCTTTCTTTTTAGTCAGGAGGTCAGTTTATTTTCCCGAATAGTGCGCAAAGAAAGAGGTAAGGTTACATTAAGTGATAATTCTACACCAGACCTGCAGGTAATATCAGCAGAGGAGCAACTGCAAAAGTATTAAAACAGGCGATTTAAGGGTAATACTGTAAAGCCGTAAAAGAGGGTGATTGTGAAAACAGTTACCCTTTTCTTTTTTGTGATGAATTCGTAAACAGGATTTGATGCGAATGATCTTTTTGGATCATGATATTTGTCATTATCTCTTCAGAAGGCAGACTCTACTTTTATGGCGTATTATTATCCTGATCTTTTTATCTACCTATTCATGAAAATTTTAATTTTCTTTATTGCCCACTGGTATTTATCCTTATTCTTTCAGACTTTCTTTTTACATCGGTATGCAGCCCATCAGATGTTTACCATGAACAAGTTTTGGGAGCGAACATTCTATGTTCTTACCTGGATCTCGCAGGGATCGTCTTTTTTGAGTCCATATACCTATGGTGTAATGCATCGCCTTCATCATGCCTATGCAGATACAGAGAAAGATCCCCACTCCCCTCAATATTCCGATAATTTGTTTGATATGATGTGGAAGACAAAAAATATTTACAACGATATCCTTACAGGAAAAGCTAATATAGATCCCAAGTTCACTAAGAATGTACCTAATTGGAAGTTTATGGAATGGCTGGGAGATCGGTGGATAAGTCGTATTGCCTGGGGGACACTCTATACTTTATTTTATATTCATTTTGCTACACATTGGTGGATGTTTTTATTATTGCCTATCCATTACCTGATGGGACCTGTACATGGTGCGATTATTAACTGGTTTGCTCACAAGTTTGGCTATGTAAACTTTAAAGTGAATGATACGGCTAAAAACCTATTGCCTCTTGACTTTCTAATGTTCGGAGAGAGCTATCACAACAATCATCACAAATTTGGAGGTCGCGCTAACTTTGGTATTAAGTGGCACGAATTTGACCCAGCCTATCCATTTATACTTCTTTTTAATGCAGTGCATATTATAAAGCTGAAACCCAATAACGATCTCAATTACATGTAGTAGATCTAAAAAGAAAACGGCCATTGATCAATGGCCGTTTTCTTTTTATGTATTTTTATCAATCTTCCATGTAAATACCCATGGGGCTTTCTGGAATCACAAATTGAATTTCTCTTGGATGAATTTCTTTTTCCTCACCTGTAGAGGCTATAATTCCAAAATCAGAAGCAATCAATCCCTGCAAACCATAATAGAGTATACCACTGTTATATTTCAGATTCATGGTAATCGGCAATTGATAGGATTTACCTGCAATTTCTATCTGACCTGTTAATAAAAGAGTTTGTGGATTCACAAAGCCCTCAAAACCACGTGTCTCGGAGGGTAAGTAAGCAAACATACGTACTTCCTCTGATTGGTCAGGGTGAAAAATAAAGTTGAACAAGGATACCAGAAGTGAATTATTGGGCTTGGGAGATATATTAGCAACCATCAGAACAAATTCAAACCGTTTAAGTCGGTTATTATATCTACCTTTAATCTCAGGAGCTGTAAATAAGTAGTTCTTCTTCCCATCAGATATACTGATAAGCATAGGGTTACTCCCTGTAAACTGCATACTCTGCGCCTTCACTTCTGGCAATAGCCCAAGCAACATGAAAAATAAGATATAAAAGTAGTGTTGTTTCATATGTGTAAGGAGCTAAATGTAACCTTATGTAAAATACAAAATCTATAAATAGATGCAAGATGTTAAGTCTATAATTTCGATGAAACTTTCTGATTACTAGATACTTTGCAAAAAACTGTATCCAAACGACAATACATACTCGCCGCAACAAAACTTTATAAAACAATATGCCTGAAAATAGATGCCTAATATAAGATGACAGAGAAAGATGAAGCGGGGATAAATGAGGACACTTGCGTCTATTACAATAATTTTTGTTGAATTATCTGCATAAATGTAACACGGTATTTCTCGCTTATAGGCAGTCTGATGTCATGAATGTAAATATGATTGTCTTCAATCTTATGAATGGTATGAACATTCACAATATAGGAGTTGTGGATGCGATGAAAATATTCTGGGAGAATATCTTCTAATTCCTTCATACGTTTGTAAACAATATGTTTTTCCTGATCTAGATAAAAAATAACGTAGTCTTTTAATCCTTCAATGTACAGGACTTTCTTCAATTCCACTTTTACAACAGACTTCCCTGTTTTTACAAACACACTTTCTGTGTCTGTTTCTCTCTCAATAGAAGAGGCAACGGGAGAAGGGTCTTTTGAAAGAGCAACTACCTTAGTGACTGCTTTCATGAATCGTTCGAATGTGATGGGCTTGAGTAGGTAGTCAACTGCATTTTTTTCATAACTTTCTAACGCATAGTCAGTATAGGCAGTTGTAAAGATAACTTTCTGCTGCTTATCAAGTAGACCAGCAAATGCCATACCTGTAATATGAGGCATATTGATATCCAGAAAAATCAGATCTACTTTGTGAAGCTGCATAAAGTCTAAAGCCTCCATTGCATTGTAGCAGGTTTTCTCTAAAGTTAGAAAAGGCACTTGTTCAATATAATCACACAATAACTGAACAGCGAGGGGCTCATCATCAATTACCAGACATTTAATTTTCATTTCTTGTGTATTAAAAACAGGTTTTGTATGTTATTGGTTTTACTGGAAATTCAGTAGAGGTATCTGAAGAATAGCTGTAAACTGACTTGTATCAGATTGGATAGTTAATGTGTAAGTCTCATTATAAATCATTTCCAGGCGTTTTTTGAGATTTTTCAGTCCTAATCCTTTTGGGTTGGACGATTGAGGCCAAAGGCTATTAGTAACTTCAAACCGGACATAATTAGTCTCAGTATGCAGTTTCATTTTTGCCCAGCTCTTCGATTGTGTTTTGTCAATACCATGTTTGAAGACATTTTCCACTAATGGCATCAATAACATAGGAGAAACCAAGACTTCTTCTTTTAAGCCATCCAGACATAATTCTATTTGTACGGGATAAGGTATCCGGATTTTTTCTAACTCAATATAATCCTTAATAAACTCAACCTCTACAGAAAGAGGAACCTTTTCTTTAGGAGCTTCTTCCAAAAAATAGCGCATCATATCCGATAGCTTGGCAATCATGATGGTGGTCTTCTCTGACTTACTGTGAGCCAGATAATAAATATTATTGAGCGTATTAAATAGAAAGTGAGGTTGGACCTGTGATTTAAGCAAGTTCATTTCTGCCATTAATTGCTGTGTGCGAATTTTTTCCTGTGTTTGCAATAACCAGGTATAGTTCATTGCAATGCGTAATAGTATCCCAAATAGCGAAGCTAGAAATTGAGTGACAAATACAAAGGCCCAATGGCTCAGATTAAATCCATAAAACTGGTGATACGTCAGATTCAGATGCAGTACCCAATATTCGGTAAACATCCGCAATGTCACTAACAGTATAAGTATAAGGAGAGACACAATGATATATCTGGTATAAACCCCTCTCCGAAAGTAGACAGTCAGAAGCCAGTTGCTTTGTGTGTAAACAGCCAGAATATAAAAGAAAGTATAAATGGACGCTCGCGCAAGGCCATACATCCAATCTTCCCACTTCTGAATGCTATAAAGCATAAGAAATAAGTATAAAATGATCCAGGCTGCGAATTGCAACAGCTTTATATTGATAGAAGGAGGTCTCATCTTGGGCATTTTCAATGTGTCAAGTTCGTGAAACTTTGCTCTCTTCCACCTTTTTTTCGGCCACAGCCCCTTTTTTTTCGACATTTCTCCATTTTGTCTAATGATCTAAAATAGAATCTCAATTATCTAAGAAAGTGGTAAGAGAAAAAAAAGGCTTATAAAATTGCATAACCATTTGATAAACCTATGAAACCTCACCACATTTTTCTTTGGATAGTATTGTATTTTTGGATAGATGCTTCTATCGGCCAGACACGTGTTGTAGCACCTGACACAATCTCTACCAATGATGTTTTTGGACTGACTCTTAATGCAGATCAGACAGAAGCCTTTTGGGTTAAATCATGGGGCGGGCGAGACAGTCTCATGATTCTTACTTCTCATAAAGTCAATAATCACTGGAGTACTCCTCAACCTGCTCCGTTTTCAGTCACCACACGTAAATTTAAAGATATTGATCCTTTCTTTGCGCCAGATGGCAAAACGATCCTTTTTAATTCAAACCGATTTAATGATCCTAAAAACTTTGATATATGGATAGTTAAAAAACAAAAGAATGGCTGGGGCGAACCATCCTCATTAGGAAAGGTTATCAATTCCGATTCTTCTGATTTTTATGCAACAATGGCATCCAATGGAAATATATACTTTACTTCCAATCGGGCTGGGGGATATGGGAAAACAGATATCTATGTAGCTACACAGGATAAGGGTAAATATAACCAACCTGTTAATCTAGGTAACATTGTGAATACTGCTGGATTTGAGTCTAATCCATATATATCACCCAAGGAAGATTTTCTGATTTTTTTGGCAACGGATCGAAAAGATGGATATGGCGATTCTGATTTATACATCACCTTTAAAAAAGAAACAGGCTGGACAACACCCCAAAATCTGGGTAATGTTATAAATACTACCCACGGAGAGTTCTGTCCTTCTATGTCTGCTGATGGCAAATATTTCTACTTCTCCCGTGTAAAAAAAGGAAAAAAGTGGGAGGAGAATATTTATCAGGTTGAACGGAAAGAGTTAGATCTGGAGGCCCTGAAAAAACAAGCACATTAATACTGAGTATGGATGAAAATGAGCTGTCATAATAACTTTTGCTGAACTATCTGCATAAATGCCGTGCGGTATTTCTCACTTATAGGTATACGGACCTCTTGAATGTAAATATGGTTATCTTCAATCTTATGTATTGCATGAATATTAATGATATAGGAATGATGAACACGTTGAAAATAATCAGGGAGGCTGTCTTCCAGTTCTTTCATACGTTTATAGACGAGTATTTTGCTGTCCTGTGTATAGAGAGAAACATATTCCTTCCAGCCTTCAAAATATGAAATACTATCATATTCAAGCCTGAGGAATTGTTTGCCAGACTTTACAAAAAAATAATCGGTATCAGAATTAACTTGAGGGGTACCTGTTGACAGATAACCGGAGTGCAACTTGGCTATTGCTTGCGAGAAACGTTTGAATGTAATGGGTTTGAGTAGGTAATCAATTGCATTCTTTTCATAGCTCTCAATAGCATATTGGGTATAAGCTGTTGTGAAGATGATTTTTTGTCCTTTAGATAAAAATTCTGTTAACTCCATTCCTGAGATACCAGGCATATTGATATCCAGAAAGATTAAATCGACCTGATGTGTTTGAAGGTATTCCAGGACTTCCGCAGCATCATAACATTGATGTGAAAGTGTAAGAAATGGTATCTGACGAATGTATTCTTGCAGTAGGTTTACTGCGTTGGGCTCGTCATCAACAATCAGGCAGGTAATATTCATGGTTTAGGAATACTAAGTGAAGCAATAAAATAGTCGTCAGATACCTTGGCAGAAAGTGTAAAGCGGTTAGGGAAAATCAGTTCCAGTCGATCCTTGAGATTGCGCAAGCCAAACCCGCCTTCTGATGATAAAGTGGTTTCCTTTAACAACGTGTTTCTTACTGTAAAATGGAGTGTTTGTTCTTTTTCGATCAATTCGATCACCACTTCATTTGTATCATTTTTTTTATTGATACCATGCTTAAATACATTTTCGACAAAGGGCATCAAAAGCATAGGAGGAAGGAGATAATCAGTAGATACACTACTATTGATAGTTATTTGTATTGGGTAGCGCATCCGAATCTTTTCCAACTCAATGTAGTGATGAATAAACTGCATCTCTCTGGAGATAGGAACTAAGTCTTGCGGGCAATCATCTATAAAATACCGCATCACCTCCGATAGCTTTTCGATAAGATAGGCAGTTTTAGGAGATTCCTTGTAGGCTTCATAATAAATATTATTGAGCGTATTAAATAGAAAGTGAGGTTGTATCTGTGATTTGAGGAGGTTAAGTTCTGTCTGGTATTGCTTTGCTTTAAGCTCTTCCTGGACTTTTCGAAGAGCAAAATAATTAAGAGCTATCTTAAAAATTATGCTGATACAGAGTGTCAGAAATGTGGAAAATGCCGCATAAGCTATATGTGCAAAAGTATATTGAAAGAAGCTTTCCTTCCAGATCTTGAAATATAGTTCATGGTATAGAAATACACGCAGGCTAACCACTGCTACAAAGAATATAAACAAGACAAGTGCATAGTATCCTGGCTTTCGTTTCTCATACAGCCAGGGAATCAGAAGATACGCATTACCATAAATGATTACTATGTAAAAAGAGATAGATACCAATGGATTAATGAGAGCAGTATGGATAGGGTCCTGAGGCAGAAGATAGAGTACACTGATACAATAAAACAATAGCCAGGCTATAAGCTGGATCCAGTGTAGAGGAAATGAGGTAATACTACGTGACATGAACAATAATTTCAGATGGGTAAAAATAACCAGAATACTATCTATATCCAGTATGTTTTTAACCAATGGAAGTATTTATTCAATAGTTTGGCCTTTATTAGACAACCTCTAACGCATATGTCTTCTCTAGAGAGCAGATATTCATGGGAAACGGTTGAATCAATACTGGTAATGGTTGAATAAAATTGTCAGGGAGGATGAGACCATGCATATTGCCTGTGTTTCACTCTTGCTAACCATTTATATCTATGCTACGCTTTTTTGCTACTACACTATGTATAGTATTATCCCATATGTATTCTGTTTGGGCTCAGACAGATACTATTAATGTGAAAAACAAAAAATTACTTATCCGCCAGCTTAAACCAACTAAAAGGCAATACATGGTTTATCTTAAAATTCCTCAAAAGAACAATCTGATTACCAATGTATCATTATGGACAAGAGAAGTCTCATTCCAGAAAGATATGGTAGTGATTAGTCAGCAATGGTCAGGACAGGATACATTGACAAACCGAAAACTTTGGTCTCTATGTAAGAAGGATAACTTTGAGCCTGTATATCATTACACCTACATGCCAAAGATGGGAGTAGCTGCATTTAACTTTGGAGAGAAACAAATTACAGGAGCAGATAGTGTATCTAGCAATACAAAAAAAGATTTCCAGGTAGGGTTAAAGCATCCTACCTTCAACTGGGAACTGGATCTGGAAACTTTCGAAATGTTACCTCTGGGCATGGGTAAAACCTTTATCATTGATTTTTACCACCCAGGTGGTTCTCAAATACCTGCTTATTATACATATAAAGTAACAGGTAGTGAAAAAATAGGAGTGAGTACAGGTAAAGAGATAGATTGCTGGATGTTACGCATTGACTACAACACTGATAGCTATGCTACCTTTTGGATCACAAAACAAAATCCGGAAGTATTGAAGATGGAGGAGTTTTACAAAGGTGTATATCGATACAAGGTAAAGCTGGTTACCAGTATATAATGATATCTTTGTATCTATAAATGTCACTATTTGAATAAAGTTAGCCAATAATTATTGGCTAACTTTATTCAAATTTATTTTATTTCTTCTTTAAAACAATCATTTCGCCAAACTTGCCGATGACATGGTCATAAAACTGTTGTAAATGTGTATAATAGTCTACCGGAATAAATACTGATTTAATTTGAAGCTGGGTAGAGAGTTGAAACTGTGAACCATTAACAGATGTCTGATACCTGAAAATACCTATATTATCAGGCAGAGACACCAAGGCCGATTTTGGCATCTCTTGTATCTCATAACCATCTGGTATGTGCAGATTTAGTACAAACTGAAAACTTTCCGGATAGTCTAATTCAATAGGTAAGTTTCGTTTTGACCCTTTGAAAGGATTTTCCTGAAAGTGATGCCACATCACAGGTTTAAAATACAAGGTTTGAGCAGACTCAGGATCATCTTCCGGAACAAGCTGATATTTATGTAGTAAATACTCGTCTGTCTGATCCTGGTTTTCTTTCTCAAATTTTATTAGTTTCTTATCATTAAATACAGTTCTCTGATTATTTAAAAATTTTTCTTCTCCCAAAGCTAGATATGTCCGCCGAACATCTACAGCCTTATATCCTTCATATCTGACAGAAAAATTGTAGACTGGTTTTTGTGGATTTTCCAGATTGATATCTGCATATACTGTCTCTTTTGCAGCAGGTGCCTGGTCTATTTTTATCCAGCGACTATCTTTTTTATCTAATATAAATGCAGACCAGTTCAAATCTTCTTTTGCAAGCAGTTGATAAGGACGTAAAGGATCACAAGCATCCAGTAATACATCTTTTCCACCCAGATTTATGTATGCAAGTGTATGGCTGAACTGTGATAATAATGCATAGGATTTTTGAATTTTTCCATGTGAACGAATGCTGGTAAGTGCAGGATTTGCTTTAAGGCCTGCTTCTTCCAGCAATAGAGTGAGGAATAAATTTATTTCAGCGCTATTTCCCTGCTTTGATTCCAAGAACCTGCTGAATATCTGTTCTGGCCATACACGATATTTTCCATTCCATGTGATGGTATTTCTAACATAATTATAGATTTTCTGAACCTTGACAGCGTCAGGATCTGCAGGTGTAATAATTTGGCTCAGTACGTCTTTAGCTCTTCCTCCTCTATTTAAAAAATTCTCATATTCTGTACTTGATAATACCTCTTCTGCCAATTTTTCCCAAGTTGTCATTACACTTTTATACTCTACGGCGCCAGTAGTAACTTTTTTGTATCCTGCCAGCTGAAATCTTACTTTTTCTGCATAATCATAATAATTGGCAACATATGGTTCTTCTACCAAGGCAGGTAAATTCTCTAACGCCCAGGTAGATACAGGTTTGTCACCCATCTTCTGATATTTGGTCATTAATCTTTCCCCCTGAAGCAGGACCCTATAGTCCATATCCTCTACCTGAATATTTACACTCATTTCACTATGAAGAGTTGGAATGTCTGTCTGAAAAACCCAACCTTCCAGAAAAGTATAGTTCTGAGAAATCATTTTTGAGCGGTATTCAATAACAGAACCTACCTCTACGGCAGGAAAAGTAAATCGTTTTTCCCGCCAGTTTGTAGAGGCATCCACATCAAAAATCTGATTTTTAGGCACTTCTGTAATGATAGTTTTTCCATTCTTATCTACATTAATAGTCTGAGCTTCTACTTTATCAATGTTTTCAATACGATCTTTTGCATAATATGGTAAAATAATATCCGCACGATTAAGTCCTTTTTTATCTAGAATCTTTATACGTCGATGACGTTCTATTGTAACATTGTTGTAATCGATCGTTATTTTGCCATAATCAGCCAGTACTACGGCAGAAGCAGTGCTATCATACGAACAAATTGAGAACTTTATTTCCTTATCTGATATCTTACCCCATTTGAGAGGATTTTGTGAACTGACAATAGAACAAATACAGAGGCATAAAGCAAGGAGTACTAATTTTTGTTTCATAAATGGGAATAGAAAGAGATAGTTTCTTGTACAGAATATACAAAAAAAAAGAATATCAAGAAATCTACCTTAAAAAGTATAAGATTTCATGACATTCTTTTTCCAAAAACTAATTAAGAGATAGTCTTTTCAGCGTAATAAAGAAACAGTTCCTTTGTAGTAGCTGTTTCGATATTTAACCATGTAGTAATAAACACCTGTAGGAAAACCAAAGCCAGTCCAGCTAAATTCACGGGTTGTACTTTCAAAAGCCAGTTTTCCCCAACGATTATAGACTTCTATTTTTACGAACTGGTCTTTACAGTTATCAGGTGGTAGATATTCATACAACTGGAACGTTTCATTATATGAATCTCCATTTGGGGTGAAAACATTAGGAACAGAGTCACGTGAAATTGTAAATTCGATGTCTTTTACATTCATTTCTACACTTATTGTATCTGCATTGTTAGGGGAGCATGTATTATCCTCAAGTAAAAAATCAACAATGAACTTTCCATCTGGTACTAATTGTAATGCATGGCAATCTGGTATCCATAAAAATGGCTCTTTAAGCGTTCCAATTCCGGTAGCTCCACTTCTAAACTGCATTCCTGCTTCCTCCAACGAAAATCCTCTTCCTACAGCTTTTACTACAATAGGATCATTATCAGGATCTGTTCCCAATACATCAAACTGTATACTATCTCCTACTTTTACACTTATAGTATTACCAGGCAGCGTTGTAGAGACTTCTGGTTTTTGATTAGGTAGGCGCTGAAACTGGAGACGCACACTTACTGTATCTTTTTTGCCGGTATTTGGACAACGTTTATCTGTTACAATAAAATCTACTATGTACTCTTTTCCTTCCTGTACTTTATCACAGGGAGGATTCCAGGTAAAAGGTAATGTAAGGCTTGCTTTACCTGTACCGTTGGAAAATGACATTCCTAAATCACTTAAACTAAATCCTCTCCCAATAGCTTCAAGATAGATATTGTCTTCATCGGAATCTATACCTGTTACATTGAATGTCAAATTCTCACCTTCCATTACCAATGCCATATTACCTGGTAAATTTGTTTTTACTTCGGGTCCCTGATTAGGCAGAGGTTCAATAATCAGTTTTACATGTAAGGTATCGGCTTCTGGTCTGGGACAGCCATCATCTTCTACAATTACATCAAATTCGTAAGGATTCTTAGCATCACTTGCTGCACATTCAGACCAGCAGAGTTTTGAGCGCAATGTATCCTGAGCATTTTGGATTGTTCCGCTGGCTGGTGAAATTGAAACCATATCTGGAGAAAAATTGATAGGATTAATTTTTACTTTCAGATTCGTTCCTCCATTAGCATCAGAAAGTAAAAGATCCAGGCAACGATCGTCTTGTGAAGCTTTTAAGATCATTATTTCTCCTTCTTTATAAAAAGAAGACTTTCCTTTCTCTTTTAACTGCGCAACAGGAGGGATAGTAGTAGGGCAATCTACAACAAGCAATTGAAAGTCCCGACGTACTTCTCCTATTTTCACATTATTCCGATATTCCTCACAAAGCACTGAAAATACATAAAGCCCCACCTTATTTGCAGTAAAGCTTAACACTCCTGTCTTCGGATCTACCCGTAAAGGTTTAGGGCCAGGTATTACATTATTTAAACTAACTCCTGCTATCCATTGTACAGTTGGGTATGGTGCAGAGGAAGCCAAGGGACTAGGATTTTGCTGAGTGCTATACCCTGTATAAGGAGTAACGAGTGAATAACGCAATTCATCACCATTAACATCTGTCGCTCCAAATTCAAATGTAAATGGCTTATTCACACAAGCATAATCCCCTTTAGGAATAGAAAATACAGGCGAACTGTTAATAAAAGGTTTCTGGTTTACACGTACTGGAGGAAACTCCAGATAAAAACTATTGCCTGCTGCTTCTGGATTACGAATATTTACAATCGTTCTATTTCGACAACATCTTTCCCATACAACATAATAGCCTGTTGTTTCTGTAAAAAAATCAGGACTTAGGATAATATCCTGTTCATAACGTATTAATCGTGTACTGAGATTATTCTGGCTACAACTGGGATTTGTATAGGGAATCAATATCCGTTGTGTCTTATACAAGGTAACAGTTGCGACTGCCTGATCTGTTCGCTTATTATAAATAACAGCATATACTACATCATCTTCTGCACCAGCGTCTCCGTTAATCACATCAAAATACAAATTCAGAGCGAGTCTATAAATATAACGTAAGCTGTCTACAGATTGCATTTCCAGCTCCCCGCCTACAATATGTGTAGCTTTTGAATAATGCACAGAGACCAGGATACATACTATTGTTAGTAGTAAATATTTCTTCATAGAGTAATGTTAATTCTTGTCCTGAGAAATAATATGGAATTGTGTTGATGCCTAGTTACAGGCTCTGATAAGAAGAGATTTTATCCTTAAAAATTTTATTATCTTTTCAGCTTAACACTTACTTTATTGCGAAGAGGAATCCGGTTATAAATGTAAGATTTTTTTTGAAAAGAATGTCTTCTTTTCGGTAAGATTATCAAATAAACAGATGAAGTAGAATAATTTACAGATTACATGGGATTAAAGTAAAAATGCAGAAGAGGGAAGGAGAAATCATCAATGTAATAAAATCTCAATAAGTCACTGTACTATAGATTATTACAAAATTAATAAGGACGTACAGCCTTTACAAAAATCCCCTGATAGTACTCTGATAAAAGATTATCTTCTACAACACCTCTGCTGGTAGAAGAATGAATAAATGTAATGTTATCTGACCCTTTAACAACAGTGACTAATCCAGCATGCGTAACTTTGGAACCACCCTTACGTTCTGAGAAAAAAACCATATCTCCGGGTGCTATTTCTCTAAGAGAAACTTTTTGTCCAAACTCAGCTTGTTCATTTGACGATCGGGGTATTTTTATTCCTATTGACTCAAAGGAATTACATAATAATCCGGAACAATCAATACCAGATCGACTGGTACCTCCATAACGATAAGGTGTACCAATATAAGATTGAGCAGTTTGAATCAGTTTTAACGTACTACCTGTTGCTTTTACAATTGTGGATGAAGAAGTACTGGTGCTGGATCGGGAAGCATTTTTCTTCTCATCAAAATCAAAATATTCTTCCTTCTTCCTGGTATGAGTGGTATTGGTATTTGATCGGTTTGTACCACGTTTTTTTTCATAAGTTACCACAGTTAGTTTTTTGCCACAGGAAGTCAGAGCGACGACAATCGAAAAGCACAGAATTATAGTGGAAGGCAAACTTTTGGGTAATAAATATATCATAGCAGATCAGAATGTATATATCTATAACCCAATTTTCGGAAAAATATTGTATTTAACCAAGAGATTCCAGCAAAAAAACCTAATCAGTACAAAATAAACAGTTAAACTACTCTGTTAGAGATAGAATTTCTTTCGTACAATGTAGTCTTCAATCCGGTCAGGAACCAGATATTTTATTGATTTATTGTCTCGGATGCATTCTCTGATAAATGTTGCAGAAATATCCATCAAAGGTGCGTTTACTACTTGCACATTTGGATGTTGAACAAGTTCATTCACTTCAGATCCTGGACGTGGATATACATACAAACCATAGTATTCCAGAATCTTATCATAGTTCTTCCAGTTTTTAAACTGTTCCAGATTATCTCCTCCTATTATCAGACGAAAAGCATGTTGGGGATATTTCTCTTGGATATAAGTCAGTGTATCAATAGTATAACTAGGACGTGGCAGCTTAAATTCAATATCTGTTACCCGAAAACGTGGATTGTCATCTATTGCCATCTGCACCATATCATATCGATCAAATTCGTGAAGAAGGCTTTTACTCTTTTTGAAGGGGTTTTGAGGAGATACAACAAACCATACTTGCTCCAAATCGGCATGATAGGCCATTGCATTGGCAATGATTAGATGTCCCACGTGTATAGGGTTAAATGACCCAAAGAACAAACCTACTTTCATTCTTATACTATCAAATATTGGTCACTGCTTTCAATCTATTCAACCTATTTGCTAAGGAAATCATCAATAAGTTTTTCAGCCTGAACTAATGTTTCACTCAGGTCTGCATTAAGCAGTGTTACATCAAACGAATCTTCATAAGAGAGTTCATAGGCCGCTTTGGCCACACGTTGTTGGATCTTTTCTTCTGTCTCAGTTCCTCTTTTACGCAACCGATGCTCCAGCAATTCAAGTGAAGGAACTTTTACAAAAATAGATAAGGCCTTATCACCAAAATAATTCTTCAGATTTACTCCTCCTTTTACATCCACATCAAACAGAACATGTCTTTCATTGCTCCATAAACGATCTACTTCTGATTTCAGCGTTCCATAGTACATACCCGCATATACTTGTTCCCATTCAACAAATTCCTGATTATCAATTTTACTTCGAAATTCTTCCGGAGTCATAAAATAGTAATCTATCCCGTCTTGTTCATGTGGCCTTTTAGCTCGTGTACAAGCGGAAATTGAAAATCCAAGATTTGAATATTTACTAAGTAAATGCTGAACAATGGTTGTCTTACCAGATCCTGATGGTGCTGAAAAGATGATAGTTCGGCCCTGAAAATGAATATGGGTACTGATAGCGGTAATAATTTGATTAATATGCCGCAAAAATAAAACAGTTTACTATTCCTTGTATATAGATGCATGTATTTATTGGCTTTACTATATAAAAACGCCAATAAATAGGCTCTTACAGAAAACAGTAAACTGTTCAGTACTTATTTCACTTCGCTTGTTTTATTCAGGATTTGGGTGCGGATACTTTGGATAAGGTCTTCAGGAACCGGTTTTTGCTGGATTTTATCGCAGAGAATCTGACGAATAGTTACCTCCAGATTATGGTTTTCAATGCAGGGGAGGCAATGATTGATGTTGGCTTTGAAGTGTGCTATTTGTTCTGTGGTTGCTTCTCCGTCCAGAATGAGCCGTATGGCTTGCATACACTCATGGTGATGTTCACACTGTTTTCGATACTCGACACCCTCTTCTTTCTGAATGAGTAACGGCAACTTCTTAGGCGTAGACATAATAATTAATTTTAATAGCTTTTAATTTGATTCTGAAATAACATTTAAATAGATAAGTCTGATTTCACAGACCTCACCTGAAACAATATGATTATCTTTTAAAATCCACAAAATTTACGCAAAATATCGCGTTTATAAAGAATAACAAAATTTATTTCCGCCCTAGTAAAACATTTTTTTTAACAAAGGCTAAATAAAAAGTTCTACTTTTTATTTAATTTTTGCACAAAAAATCCCTCTATCCCTTCTAAGAGATATGTTACTTGTTTTAAGAAATGCTGTAGTATTTTTTCTGCTTACATTAAGACATAATCGGATGATAAACTTCCATGCCTCGTTCTTATTTATTGTTGGATAAAATTACAGAGCATTAATCTCCATATCCCATACTTTTAGCGTATTCTTTCAATTTATCTTTCAACAAATTTCTGGCACGGTGTAAGCGAGACCGAACAGTTCCGATAGGGATGTTCAGAATTTTTGCCATTTCCTCATACGTAAAACCCTCGATATCAGCCAGGATAATAACGGTTCTGAAATCTACTGCTAATGTATTTAAAGCATTAGCAACTTCATCTCCAATCATCTCCTGAAGGGTTTCTACTCGGAGGTCTGTTGTAATATTATCTGCCTCCGCATCCTCAGAATTATAGAACGTTTCTATTTCCTGATAATCAACTTTTGCCGGCTCTTTACTTTTTTTCCGGTAATCGTTGATGAAACTGTTCTTCAAAATTCTGAACAACCATGCTTTGGCGTTAGTTCCCTTTTGAAAAGAATTAATAAAACGAAATGCCTTCAGATAAGTATCTTGTACTAAATCATTTGCATCATCTTCATCCATAGCAAGACGAAATGCAAAATTATACATCGAGTGGATGTGTGGCATAAACTCCTGCTCGAAGATAGTGTATTTTTCTGCTTCTGTGTAGTTTTGTATAGGATGTTCAGAACCTGGAACGAGCGCAGATAGGCTTTCGTCATCAGATTCGGTATGGTTATGCACTACGTCGTCAATCATATCAGGATAAGGATAAATGGCAAAATTACGAGAATATTCCTATAAACGTTTTTGCCGGTTTAAAATCGTAAAACAGATTAAAACTAATCCAGAGGGGAAAAGACAAATCAAAGAAAAACATTATTTCCTGTTCTGAAAATAGTTTTTGATAAATGGTATACTGAACCTTCGCAGTAGTAAACTGCCTCATACTTTAATAGGAATAGCTTTAGATAAGTAAGCATTTTAAAGTGACTATTCCATCAGGCTAAAGATAATCGCTTTTATACTATACAGATCTTGCAGGAGGCTATCTTTTGTTATAATCCACTAATTACAGCCCTGTAAAATTACATTTGAATATATTCTATCTCAAGATAATTTTTATTATTACTATATCTGCACATACCAGCAGAAACCTCAAAAATTAGCACACACGAAAGTGGCACAAAAATAATACCTTACAAGTTAAAACTGACACAGATGAAACACTTAAACCTCTTATTTATTTTCTTTCTATTTAGTACTGGGTTTACCTATGCTCAAAAACGGGAATCTGGTAACTTGTTACTGGAGAATATTCCTATGCCTGTACAGGAAATACAGGAAAGGTTAGAGCAGTACCAAAATGTCCGGGCTGCCAGTTTGGCAGATTGGGATGCCATAGGAAAGAGCATACTGATTTCTACTCGCTTTGGTGATGCCAACCAAATACATAAGGTATCATTTCCGGGTGGAGATAGACAACAAATTACATTTGAGAAAGAACCTGTGTCGAATGCATCTGTTTGTCCAGACCCATCCAATCAAGGTTTTATTTTTTTACGGGATGTTGGCGGAAATGAAAACTATCAACTTTACTACTTTGATCTCGCCTCAAGCCAAAAACGCCTTCTAACTGATGGAAAATCACGACATGGTAATCTAACATGGAATCATAAAGGGGATAAGTATCTGTATACAAGCAATCATCGTAATGCTGGAGATCTGGATATTTATGAAGCCCAGCTAAATGACCCTTCCAAAAACAGAATGATCTTTCAAGGCAAAGGAGGCGGCTGGCAAATCAGTGACTGGTCTGCTGATGAACAACAACTATTGGTACAGGAATACATCTCTATCAACGAATCCAGGTTGTACCTGTTAAACACTACAGGTACAATGGAAGAATTTAATCCTTCAAAAAAGCAGATTGCTTATAGTAATGCACAATTTTCTAAAGATAGAAAAGGATTTTTCTTTTTATCTGACGAAGACAATGAATTTATGCAGTTGCGTTTTTATGATTTTTCCACAAAGAAAATCACCAACCTTACTCAAAAGATTAACTGGGATGTAGATAATTTAGAATTGAGCAAAAGCGGTAAATGGATTGCATTCACTACAAATGAAGGAGGATATTCAAAACTATATATTCTTGATACACAAAATAATCAATATCAATTTATAGAAAGTATTCCTAATGGAGTTATTGGTAGTATGCGATTCAATCCTGATAATGAACGACTCGCATTAACTATCAATTCTGCAACCATTCCAAGTGACGTATTTGTAGTAAACATACGATCTGGTAAACTGGATCGCTGGACGTTTAGCGAAACAGGAGGGTTAAAAGTGTCTGATTTTACCGAACCGACACTAATCGAATATCCTACCTTTGATAAAGTGAATGGTAAGTCACGTATGATTCCTGCTTTTCTATTCACTCCTAAAAATATATCTGGAAAAGCTCCGATTGTAATATCCATACATGGTGGTCCGGAAAGTCAGTCATTACCCACTTTCAATTCTCTTATTCAGTTTTGGGTTAATGAAATGAAGATTGCCGTATTGGTACCCAATGTACGGGGTTCTTCTGGTTATGGAAAAACATATCTCAAACTGGATAATGGAATCTTGCGTGAAAACTCTGTGAAGGACATTGGGTCGCTTCTGGACTGGGTTGAAAAACAACCCAATCTGGATGCTCAGCGGGTTTCTGTGTATGGAGGATCTTATGGCGGATATATGTCACTGGCATGTATGACACACTTTAATGCACGACTACGTTGTGGCATAGACCTCTTTGGAATCAGTAACTTTGTCACCTTTCTGAAAAATACAAGTCCTTATCGTCAGGACTTACGAAGAGCAGAATATGGAGATGAAAGAGACCCCAAAATGAACCTTCATCTTGAGCAAATATCACCTCTTACAAATATCAAAAATATAACAAAACCCATGCTGATATTCCAGGGAAAAAATGATCCAAGAGTGCCTATTTCTGAGTCGGAGCAGATGGTAAATGCACTCAAAAATAACAGTAATTCAGTATGGTATATAATGGCCAAAGACGAAGGTCATGGCATTACCAAGAAAGCAAATCGCGATCAGGTAAATGTAGCAATTGCTCAGTTTTTGGAAAAATTCTTAATCGAAGAACTACCTAAGTAAAAATATAGCATCTATTTCAGGACCCTGAAGTCAATAGATTATGCGTAAAAAATGGATTTTTGGGCATAATCTATTGTACTTCAGGGCTATTTATTTGGTAATATGACAAAACACTCAGTTTTAATTCATTTGTAAGAATTACTATAGTTCTGATAATGAATATCAAACAAGTTTTCGTGTGTTTTGCCAGATTAATTATAAATACAGATCGCTGTATGAAACACTGTATACTATTTATTTTCCTTTTCATCTCTTATTGTGCTAATGCTCAGAGCACTCTCTGGTTTTATGACGATTTTGTGGACAATCATTCCAACTGGCCCATTAGTGAATCAGCAGAGAACCGATATGCACTAACTAATGGAGCATATACCATAGAGGTTAAGAATAGTAATCCTTATTGGACCTGCAAACAAATCTCTATGAATGCCGATAAAGATTTCTCCTACGAAGTATTAGCCCGCAAGGCAGAAGGAGATGAAATAGCGGATTTTGGAATAGCCGTATTGGGAAAGAATGGAACTGTTTATCAGTTTCGTATTAACTCTGAAAAACAGCAAAGCTGGGTAGGTGCATTCAAAAAGACATGGAAATCTATTATAAATAATACCAGCAAGGAGTTTTCTTCAAATGATTACAGAACTAGTACTTCTATCAAAAAAGATACAGCACTTAATAAACTTACCCTTCGCAGACAAGGAGATGAAATTATTTTTCTGGTCAATGATACAGAAGTATTTCGGGGAGGATATTCTAAAAATTTTGAACGGTTCAACGGCAATTTTGGATTTGTGGTAGCCAACAAAATGAAGATGGAAGTAGAACAAGTGGTCTTTAAACAAGATAATGCGACCAATATACTTCCAGATATGCCTCCTTATCTAAAAAAGGAAAGTATGGGGGCAGGCATTAATACAACATATGACGAGGTTATCCCACGCATAGCTCCTGATGGGAAAACAATTTATTATAGTATAAAAAATCATCCAGAAAACACAGGTGGAACCTCAGATTCAGATGATGCCTGGTATTCGCAAATGGATGAAAATGGTAACTGGGGCCCTCGCAAAAAACTGCCTGCTCCACCCAATGATATTGGATCAACTTATGTAGTTAGTGCACTTCCAGATAACAATACATTGGTTATGAACTGTAAGTACTATGATGATATGACGGTTATTCCAGAATGGGGACTATCTATTATTCAAAAAACCGATACAGGTTGGATGTTACGCGAAAATATTGATATCCCTGACTTAAGTAGCAAATCAAAAATCCTTGAAATGGCCATGTCTGCAGATCAGAAAGTAATTATGATTACATTAAAGAAGAAGGATAGTTATGGAGAACGAGATATTTATGTGAGTTTAAAAGGGGCAAATGGAAAATGGGGTAGTCCTTTTAATATTGGTAATGTGGTCAATACAAAAAAAGATGAATCATCCCCTTTTTTGGCAGCAGATGGAGTTAGCTTGTACTTTGCATCTGAAGGTCATCCGGGATTTGGTTCAGCAGATATATTTGTTTCCCGACGACTGGATGATACATGGAAAAACTGGTCTACTCCTCAAAACCTTGGTCTGGGAGTAAATACACCTGGCTGGGACGGCTATTACAATATTCCTGCATCTGGAGCATATGCTTATTTGACTAGCGACCAGAATAGCCTTGGCTTATTAGATATAATCAAATTGAACTTGCCAGAAGTAGCTAAACCGAAACCTGTTGTTATTGTATATGGTTATGTTCTGGATAGTCAAACTCATAAACCTGTACAGGCAGACATTGTTTATCGTAATCAGAAAACAAACAAAGAACTAGGTATAGCCACTTCTAACCCTGTAGATGGATCATACAAAATTGCACTTCCTGCAGGTATTGCCTATACTTTTATGGCGCGTAAACGAGATTTTAATGCTGTAACAGAAACTATAGATTTAAAAGAAGTAGATAAATACGAGGAAATAAAACGAGATTTATATCTGACATCTACGAAAAAAACAGAACCCAAAGAACAGCCTGTTAGCCAGCCAGATACCAAACAAACTAATCCTTCTCAGCCAACTGAAGCCGAAGAAACTGTTAGTCTGAATGATCTGCTCTTTGACACAAATAAATTTGCATTAAGAAAGGAATCAATTACTGAGCTTGATCAATTAGTGAAAATGCTGAAAGAAAATCCTAAAATGGCGATTAAGATCCAGGGACATACAGACAATGTTGGTAATGATATGTATAACATAACTCTTTCCCAAAATCGAGCAAAAGCGGTTGTCAAGTACCTAACCAGCAAAGGAATAAGCTCTACCAGACTTAGTTCTCAGGGATACGGCGAAAGCAACCCTGTAGCAGATAATACAACAAAAGAAGGCCGTCAGCAAAACCGTCGCGTAGAATTTGTAATTATCAAAAAATAAAAATAACTGTAAAACTAAAAACGCCTGTGATCTCATTTGATCACAGGCGTTTTTTTGTGTCTTTCCCTATACATTTTGATATGTCTTGTATATATATTAATTAACCTGCGTTGAATTCTGATCAAAAAATGTTTTGCCGTGAGTTATGCGCAAACATAAAAATGAACAGAGTTCTGGTCAAAATAAAGTTTGCGGTGAATTATTCGCAAAAATGAAAGTGATCGGAGTTCCGGTCAGCAAGCATTTTAACCAGCATAGTAAATAATTCCTTAGAAAACTGTCACTGCTGTGAAAAAAGCGTAAAGCAAAACTTACTCTATTTTGTATAAATCTTTGCCATAGCTCGTACAGGAAAAGTTCCTACTCCTTTAAACTTGGGAGGGATTGCACTAAATGAAAATCCATCGTCTGGCAATAAAGAGAGGTTACAGAGATGTTCTACAATTAAAATTTCGGCACCTAATAAGATAGTATGTACTGGACGGTTTTTACCTCGTGTATCATCAATATTGTGCGAATCAATACCAACAAGCTTTACCTCACAATCACGAAGATATTCAGCAGCATCACTTGTTAGTGAGGGGTGATTTTCATAATAGGTTTCTGTATTCCAGTGAGAATCCCATCCTGTATGGATCAATACGGCACGATTCCGAACCTCATATCCTTTCAGATGCTTTGCGGTAATATTTAGTGTATCTGTGTAGGGAATGCGAATTACAATGGAATCCAGATCTGTGAATGCAGCTAATTCTATTTCTGAGAGATCTTTCCCATATTCATACCGATGAAACGGACAATCCAGATAAGTACCAGTATTGGTTACCATTTCTATTTTACCAATCTGAAATTGTGTCCCTTCTTCATAAAACTGCTTTGAATTTTCACGACTCAGATAATCACATATTATTGGTGCAGGAAGTCCTTTATAGGTAATTAGCCCATTTTCTATAGTATGGCTTAAATCTATCAGTAATTCCTTTGTTGTGTTTTCTGAATGGATTTTCCGTTTGTGTCTTTCCTCAATATAATATTTATTTAAAATAGTGACCTTTCCAACCATCAACAAACGAAGATCAGCAACAATATAATCAGATAGTTCCTTATCTGATATCTCATCCTTTTCAATATCCAGGCGAAAGTCCTGTCCCTGTATGCCTCCACCATTGGTAAACTCAATATCGAAGTCAAAAACAACTCTTCTATCCATGGGTAATTTTGCTGTGATTTTGATTGTAAAAAATATGAACCGCTCTAATTTAGGAGTTGACACCCAAATAACAACAACTCTTCATTAGAATAGGGAAAAACAATATCTTTTTCATAAATGAAGCCAAGCCGTTGAAGCAATGAAACAGATCGCTGGTTTTCCCGCATCACAATAGCAACAATGCGTTTAAGTCGTAATTCGTTGTGGCTATACTCCAACACAGCAGAAGCCGCTTCAAATGCATATCCTTTTCCTTCATATACAGGTAGTAAGGCAAACCCAATATCAGGATCATCCAAAACGTCTCTATTTAACAAGCCACACATACCGATAGGAGTATCTTCTCCCTTTAAAAAAATCAATAATAATCCAAACCCAAATCGGCTGTAACTATCCATAGGGCCTGTACGGATATAATTTCGGGCATCTTCCAGTGTATTTACACCTCTATCCCCAATAAATTGTAGCCAGGAAGGAGTATTCAAAAGTTCAAGGACAAAGGAGTCATCTTCAAGCTCTAGCTGGCGTAATATCAGACGAGGAGTTTCGATAATAATCATGCTGGCCATCTAATAAAGTCAAATATATACAATAATAATGTTCCAGATTGAAATAAAATGTCTTCAGGAAAATTCACTAAAGAAAAGGCTATCATATATGATAGCCTTTTAAGGATTTTATAATTTAAGCTTACTACACAATTATTTAATTAGCAGTAAATTTCATTAAAAGTCCGGAATTGCCAACAGCGAAACCAGTAGTTGAATTCAAGAAAAATGAACTATACAATGCATGTGTAGAATCCATAACTTGCCAGCTTGCCCCTTTGTCTGTTGATTTCAGAATCGTATTTAGACCTACAGCATATGCATTACATGCATCTACAATGCTTACTGAATTTAGAAAAGCACTTGAACCGGATGTCTGGCTTATCCAGGTAGAACCTCCATCTGTTGTTTTAAGCACTGTTCCTCCAGATCCAATAATTAAACCAGTAGTAGCATCAAAAAACATAACAGAACGAAAATCTGAACTAACAGGAACACTTACTGTTGACCATGTGCTACCACCATTTGTAGTTTTACGAACAGTTCCTGCATCTCCAACTGCAAAGCCGGTATTGGCATCTATGAAATATACACTTGCCAGATAATTACTTGTTCCACTGCTCAAAGCTGTCCAGTTAGAACCTGCATCTGTTGTTTTGATGATAGCACCTCCTGTTCCAACTACATAGCCAACTGTAGAAGTAGGAAAATCTATCCATCTGAAATCCGACGAAACAGGAGAAGTTACTAAGTTCCAAGTAGTTCCCCCATCTGTTGTCTTGCGTATTGTACTTCCAGCCCCAATCAGAATACCTGTATTGGCATCCACAAACTGCATATTATAGAAAGACTGACTTCCTAAGATAGAAGAATTCCATGTACTTCCACCATTAGTGGTGCTCAGCAATGTGCCACTTGTGCCAAAAGCAAACCCTTTGGAAGCACTTACAAAATAGCTCCCTCTCAAGTTTTGTGTAGAGATCATTTGTGTTGACCAAGTGCCATTATAGATACAGCAATTTGATGTAGCAGTAAACTTCATTAAAAGTCCGGAATTGCCAACAGCGAAACCAGTAGTTGAATTCAAGAAAAATGAACTATACAATGCATGTGTAGAATCCATAACTTGCCAGCTTGCCCCTTTGTCTGTTGATTTCAGAATCGTATTTAGACCTACAGCATATGCATTACATGCATCTACAATGCTTACTGAATTTAGAAAAGCACTTGAACCGGATGTCTGGCTTATCCAGGTAGAACCTCCATCTGTTGTTTTAAGCACTGTTCCTCCAGATCCAATAATTAAACCAGTAGTAGCATCAAAAAACATAACAGAACGAAAATCTGAACTAACAGGAACACTTACTGTTGACCATGTGCTACCACCATTTGTAGTTTTACGAACAGTTCCTGCATCTCCAACTGCAAAGCCGGTATTGGCATCTATGAAATATACACTTGCCAGATAATTACTTGTTCCACTGCTCAAAGCTGTCCAGTTAGAACCTGCATCTGTTGTTTTGATGATAGCACCTCCTGTTCCAACTACATAGCCAACTGTAGAAGTAGGAAAATCTATCCATCTGAAATCCGACGAAACAGGAGAAGTTACTAAGTTCCAAGTAGTTCCCCCATCTGTTGTCTTGCGTATTGTACTTCCAGCCCCAATCAGAATACCTGTATTGGCATCCACAAACTGCATATTATAGAAAGACTGACTTCCTAAGATAGAAGAATTCCATGTACTTCCACCATTAGTGGTGCTCAGCAATGTGCCACTTGTGCCAAAAGCAAACCCTTTGGAAGCACTTACAAAATAGCTCCCTCTCAAGTTTTGTGTAGAGATCGTTTGTGTTGACCAAGTGCCGTTAGTTAAGCAGCAGGTTGATGTAGGTGAGATTACTCTTGCTGAAGATGAAGCATGTCCAACAAATGAACCCATAAACTCTTCTTTCTTACAAGCGATAAGAGCAATAACTAAAAGAATGCTGAATAATATTAGTCTCTGTTTCATAAAGCTGGAATAATTGGATTAAGTTTTTCAAATAGTTATAGTGACTTAATAATAAATGACTGCCTCTAAATAGACCATATCAAACTTTAGATATGCGCACATATTTATGAGTTACTAATAGAATAATATTTCCCATTTTCAACTAGTATCATAGAAGATTCCTAACATAGTTAAATATTGTTTTTATTAATAAATTAATAACACAAATATATAAAATTTATTTCAATTATATATCAATAGCCAAAATGAATGTATAATTATTTTACAAATAAAAACTATAATTACTAATTTTACTATAACTGCTAGACATGTACCTCAATCATTTCACACAACTCTTAAAATCAAAATAAACACACCATAAATCAGTTACTATAACACATTTTTTAATATGGAACAAAAAAAATGCGTACAGGATCGCAAAATCACTGTACGCATAAAAAATTATATTTATTATCGGATTTTATTCTCCTTGTTCCAAAGAATAACCTCTTACACCATCAAATGTATATAGATGCTCTGTTTTAATAAAATCAAGTCCCGCCTCTCCAACTTTCTGTAGTAATTCAACAATATCTGTATGTTTTATAATTGGATCAGAGACGGCTGTATATCGACAACGCCAGTGATCTGAACAGAAGGTTTCAGGCATTCCATCGGGATATACTTTCACACCACGATTCGAAATCATTTTTAGTTTCAGTGCAGGAGTTTTTATCTCTTCCATAATCTTACTTAGGTCATTAGCTGTTCCTTGAGTCCAGTCTAGAAATACATCCACACCCACCAGTTCCTTTTTCTTCCTTGTTTGTAAACTCAATGGGGTAGGTTGTACATCTTTTGGCGCAGTCTGATAGCTTACGGCTTTGAAATGATGTGGTAATTGACCAAGTCTCTCAATAACGGCATCCGCAAAACCTTCAGTGCCTACCCGCTTTTTAGATACACCTTCTTTATAGATATCACCTGTGTGAACTCCAGACTCAATGGTACATAACCACGCGTTATGTATTTTAGCTGCAACATCTGCCTGTCCGATATGCACCAACATGGATATAGCTCCGTTTAGCAACCCAGAAGGATTAGCGATACCTTTTCCGGAAATATCAGGTGCTGAACCATGGATAGCTTCAAACATAGCACACTGATCACCAATATTGGCAGAACCACCCATTCCTACAGACCCTGCAATCTGTGCTGCAATATCTGAAATAATATCTCCATACAGATTCAATGTAACAATCACCCCAAAGCGCTCTGGCTCATCTGCCAGTAAGGCGGAGCCAATATCAATAATCCAGTGTTCTTTCTCAATATCAGGGTACTGCTGCCCTACTTCATCAAAGACTTTACGAAACAATCCGTCTGTCATTTTCATGATATTATCTTTGGTAAAGCAAGTCACTTTCTTGCGACCATAAGCTCGAGCATATTCAAACGCATAGCGAATGATTTTCTCACTACCCGGCCGACTAATGATCTTTAAACATTGTACTACCTGGTCAGTCTGCTGATGTTCGATGCCTGCATACAAGTCCTCTTCATTTTCACGAACTATCACCAGATCCATACGAGGGTGCAATGTATCTACAAACGGATGATAAGCCTGTACTGGACGTACGTTGGCATACAATCCCAATGACTTACGGGTAGTCACATTTAAACTCTTATAACCTCCTCCCTGTGGAGTACTGATTGGAGCTTTAAGAAACACTTTTGTACGGCGCAAACTTTCCCATGAAGACTCTTCTATACCCGCTGTTACACCTTTCAGATATACTTTTTCACCGATTTCGATTACTTCAGGAGCAATCTGTGCTCCCGCAGCATCCAGTATACGCAAAACAGCCCGCATAATTTCCGGACCGATGCCATCACCATATGCAACCGTAATTGGGGTTTTATTGGCCATAACTTAGTTTGTTTAGAAAATAAAATAATAGAAATTTAGTGGACCAGAATAACAGAAAAGAAGGGTTGAAACTACTTTCAGAATCCCTTTGTTATTTATTCCAATTTTAACTGATCCAAATTACTGATTCCTTTTTGGGAAAAGCAATGGATTTTTTATTCCTTTGAAGTGATTTCTGGTTAAAAACAACCATTAACAAAACGTATCTGTCAACTATGACACAGGATTTTGCCTTTATGAAAAAACTCCAGAATCTGGACATTCGCCAGAAAGAAAATATTCTGATAATAACAATAAATCGCCCCGAAAAAAGAAACGCACTTGATCTTGCAACCTTAAAAGAAATAAAACAGGTAATGCAGGATGTGTATGCGAATCCCACAGTTCGAGGTATTATTATAACTGGAGCAGGAGACAAAGCATTTATAGCAGGAGCAGACATTTCTGAGTTCATGGAAATGAATGAAGTAAATAGCAGAAAGTTTGCCGAAAACGGCCAGGAAATATTTGCACTACTTGAAAACAGCCCTAAGCCTGTTATTGCAGCAGTAAACGGATTTGCTCTTGGCGGAGGGTGTGAACTGGCAATGGCCTGCCATTTACGAATTGCTATCGAAACAGCAAAATTTGGGCAGCCAGAAGTAAATTTGGGCATCATTCCAGGATATGGAGGCACACAACGTATGACTCAACTGGTGGGTAAATCCAAAGCAATGGAATGGATGATGACAGGAGATATGATCTTAGCACAGGAAGCACATCAATATGGCCTGGTAAACCATTTAGTTGCCACACAGGAAGAATTACTCCCAAAAGCAGAAGAACTGCTAACCAAAATATTATCCAAAGCACCTGTAGCCATTGAAATGGTAATTGAATGTGTAAATGCCGTTTTCAATAAGGATGAGAATGGTTACCAGACAGAAGCCAACGCCTTTAGCATCTGTTGTAAGACAGAAGATTTTAAAGAAGGAACCAGAGCCTTTCTGGAAAAACGCCCTGCTAACTTCCAGGGACGGTAAGCAAGAGGCGTTGTTGTATTAGCTAGGATTATAAATTACGATACGAATTGTCAGTTTTAAAAAGACTTGCCGGAGAAACCGCATTATATGGACTGCCCAGCATTGTTGGGCGGTCTATTTATTTTCTGCTGGTCAGTTTACACACCGTTGCATTTACTGCAGAAGAATCAGGTATTCAAATCAAATTGTTTACCTATGTCGCATTTCTTCAGATTGTATACACGTTTGGAATGGAAACTTCGTTTTTCCGTTTTGCCTCACGTGATAATTTTAAATCCTATTACAATCTCATCTTCAGTGCAGTTATCTCTGTCTCAGTTTTTTTTAGCCTTGTTTTTATTCTGTTTGCAGGATCTATTGCTAACTTAATAGGTTATCCGGGACAAGAACAATACATTGTCATCATGGCTATTGTGGTAGCTTTGGATGGAATCGTTTCTATCCCATTTGCCCGACTTAGGCTGGAACGAAGACCTCGTAGGTTTGCATTTGTCCGTATGGTCAACATTCTTCTGAATGTTTTTTTGAATGTCTTTTTCCTATGGTTTTGTCGTAATATTTATGAAGAAAACTTTTTGGTCTTTCTAAAGCCTGCCATCAGCTATATCTATTTTCCCTCTTTCAAGATAGGTTATGTATTTTTGTCAAATCTGATTGCCAATGTGGCATTTATTCCCCTTTTGTGGGATTTATTCCGCGATTTCAAATTTAAGTTTAACTGGAAGTCTTTTGAACCTGTATGGCTCTATGGGTATCCTATTTTGATTATGGGACTAGCAGGTACAGCCAATCAGTTATTTGATCGCCTTACATTTGATTCTTTTCTACCAAAAGGTTTTTATCCTGGTCGCAGTTCTCAGGCTGCATTAGGTATTTATGGTTCCTGCTACAAGTTATCTATTCTAATGAATGTGGTAGTACAGGCATTTCGTTATTCAGCCGAACCTTTCTTCTTTAGCCAAAGTGCAGACAAGAATGCTCCCGGAACTTTTGCATTAGTAATGAAATGGTTTATTATCGCCTGTAGCGTATTGTGGGTTGGTATCAGTGTAAACCTTGATTGGATCAGCCCCTTGTTTTTACGTCGTCCTGAATATCGTGAAGGTCTGGCAGTAGTTCCCTTTCTCCTACTGGGTAACTTATTATTAGGAGTATACTATAATCTTAGTGTATGGTTTAAATTAACCGATAAAACATATTATGGTACTTGGCTTACATTTATGGGGGCAGGAGTAAATATTATTCTGAATATTGTATTGATCCCTTATATTGGGTATATGGGTTGCGCTCTAGCATTTTTGTTGTCTTGTGCAGCGATGACCGTAGCGTCTTATCTGTTAGGCGATAAATATTTTCCTGTACCCTATTCTATTTTCTCAGCTATTGCTTATTTAACTGGTGCTGCTTTACTTATCCTTGTGGTTCCTCTGATAACATTCTCTTCAGAGTGGCTGGCAGCATTATTTCATCTGCTTGTTACCTTCACATTCCTAGCAGCTGTAATTTATTTTGAAAAGATTCCACTTAGACGCATCACTTCTCTAGCAAACAAAAAATAACGTTCGAGAGCCTTAAAGTTGAATTCGTTATTATTCATTTACAACTCAAACATATTCATGCAAACCGTTTCTGTTAAAGTCATTAATCAATCTACCAACGATCTACCCAGTTATCAGACAGAACATTCTGCTGGAATGGATATACGGGCTAATCTTACAGAAGCTATTACTTTACCACCTGGTCAGCGTAAACTGGTTCCAACAGGATTATTTATTGAACTACCAGAGGGTTATGAAGCACAGATCCGCCCCCGTAGTGGTTTGGCGCTCAAACATGGTATTACTGTATTAAATAGCCCAGGCACTATTGATGCCGATTACCGTGGCGAAATTATGGTTCTGCTGATTAACTTATCCGATGTAGTCTTTGTAGTAGAGCATGGAGAGCGTATTGCTCAGATGATTGTATCACCTTATCAGCAAGTACGGTGGGAAGCAACAGATAATCTTAGTGAAACCCAGAGGGGTACTGGAGGATATGGCAGTACAGGTAAAAAATAAAAAGATGGCGGTTGAAAATTCAACTGCCATCTTTTTATGTGAAATTTATTATTTCATAATCTTCCGCTTATCTAATGCTGCCTGATATAACCTAGCGTTTGCCAAATGGTCTTTATAAGTGACAGCAAAGTTGTGATGGCCTGAAAAATCTTCTTTAGCACAGAAATACAAGTAGTTATTTTTCTCGTAATTCAACACCGCATCTATAGAAGGAATAGATGGCAAATTAATAGGACCGGGTGGAAGTCCAGGATACTTATATGTATTGTACGGAGATTCTACATCTTTGTGTACATTCAGAATCCGTTTAATACCAAAATCTTTCAAAGCAAACTTCAATGTTGGATCTGCCTGTAGCCGACGATTAGTCTCTTCTGCTGTCAATCGGTTGATATACGTACCAGCCATACGTTGTTTCTCATCATTCTTATTAGTCTCCGCCTCAATAATAGAAGCCAGAACTGTTACCTGCACAGGACTAAAACCTATAGCCTTTGCTTTTGCTTTTCGTTCGTCTGTCCAGAACTTCTTATATTCTTTATGTAAACGTTCCAGCACTTCTTCAGCAGAGGTATTCCAGTAAAACTGATAGGTATTGGGCAAAAACATGGTCGTAATAGAGACTGTATCAAACCCCCATTTACCTACAAATTCAGGATCACTAATCAACGCTGCAAATGCTACAGAGTCTGCCTCCAGATTTTTACAGATCTTACCCGGCAATTCCTCTTTTAGACGAATGTTGTTAAACGTAACTTTTACAGGGTCTTGTAAGCCTGCTCGTAACATACGGATTGCAGCCAGATTACCCATATTCTTTCTGATACGATAACGACCAGCCTTTACTCTTTCCTGGTATTTGAGCAGTTTAGCCAGAAAGCTAAAGGAAAGCTCATCCTGAATAATCTTCCTCTGTTTCAGAGAATCCATTACTGTCTGATACACAGCCCCTGAAGGTATATATAAAAAGGTATCTTCTTTGTCTACTTGTAAATTAGCAGTTTGCGTAACCTGATATGCATAGAATGCAACAGTGATAAATATACACGCTATTGCGAGAAAAAGACCTATCTTCCAGTTTTTTGGTTGTGCCATAGCGGCAAGATTTTGTGGTTTTATAATAATAAATATGACTTCTAAATTATAGAGCAACTCAGAATCAACAACAAAAGTATGGTTTTTCGTTCAGGCTCCAAAAACAGTTTGTATGGTTTTTGTCTGTACACATATAATAGGTTAATTTTGAATAGTTCGGCTCTATAGCTGAAAACAATCCTATAATTTACAGTTTAACTTATCAGTAACTGTAAACAAGATTATATATACGTAATTATGTCAGCACAATTCATAAAGATCCATCCAGAAAATCCTGAATTACGAAAGATTCTACAGGTAGTAGAATGTCTGCGTGATGGAGGACTTGTCATATACCCAACAGATACTGTATATGGGTTGGGATGTGATATTCATAATCAGCGTGCAGTTGAGAAAATATGCCATATCAAAGGCATTAAACCTCAAAAGATAAATCTTTCATTTATCTGTAATGACCTTAGTCACATCGCTGAATATGCGAATGTAGACACTCCTGTATTCAAACTTATGAAAAAGGCACTGCCGGGTCCTTTTACTTTTATTTTACGCGCCAGTAATGATGTTCCCCGAATTTTCCACTCTAATAAAAAAACAGTTGGCATCCGTGTACCAGATCACAATATACCACGTATGATTGTAAAAGAACTGGGACATCCAATTATTACAACCTCTGTGAAAGATGATGATGAAATTATAGAGTATTCTACTGATCCTGAACTTATATTTGAAAAATACGAGCATCTTGTAGATATCGTAATTGATGGAGGGTATGGCAATAATGTGGCTTCAACTGTAGTAGACTGTACAAGGGATGAGATAGAAGTAATTAGAGAAGGGCTCGGAGATATTGATCAGTTCTTATAGCTTTTACTCCGATACTATAAAAAGAGCGTTCTGAATACGTATTCAGAACACTCTTTTTATAAAAATATAGTTTTTATTCGTAACGTAAAGACTCAATAGGATCAAGCTTGGAAGCTCTATATGCTGGATAATATCCAGCGATCAAACCTACAGTAACACAAACGATCAGACCTAGTATCATCCAGAACCAGGGAACCACAAAATTATTAGCCCCTAACAAACTAGACATTCCATTACCAACCAAAATACCCAGAAGCACACCTGCGATCCCTCCCAGCTGACAAATCACAATAGCTTCAATTAAAAACTGTTGTCTAATACGTAAAGGAGTTGCTCCTAATGCTTTACGTATTCCGATCTCACGTGTACGTTCCGTCACAGAAACCATCATAATATTCATTAGGCAAATAGCAGCACCAAGCAATGTAACAAATCCTATCACTCCCCCTCCTATTTTTAATGCACCTGTTATACCATCCAGTTCTTCTCTCAATGATCCGCTACTTTCGATCTCAAATGATTCAGGTTGTCCGGGACGGTCATGTCGGATAGCCCGCATTAGTCCTGTTGCCTCTCCTATTGCCTCATCCAGATCTTCTACTTTAGGCACTGAAACAGTGATATCATAGGTAAGATCAAAACTAGTAGGTACTTTACGCGCAGTCTCCAGAGGTACCAGTATGGTACGGTCTGCTCCTCCCCCTCCAAACATACCGCCAGCCTTTTCCAAAACTCCAATCACTTTAAAACGTAGTCCCTTTACAACAACTTCTTTTCCAAGAGGATCTACTTTATCAAATAAAGTAGATTGTACTTCACTGCCTATTATTGCAACCAAACCTGCGTATTTCATCTCTGGATTCGAAAATTCACGGCCAGAAGACAACTTATATCCTTTAATAGCTATATATTGGTTATTACCTCCCATCAAACGGGAATTGGGATTAGTTTTTTTGGAAAGGTATTTGGCTTCTACATTCCCTGACACCATTGTATTCACCGTGACAGTTGGGGAAAAAGTATATTCTTCCATAAACTTCTTGGCTTCCCGATACTCCAATGGCGGATATATTTTTTCATTTCTGCCTGCATTTTGTCTTCTCCACCATCTTGTCCCTTCCAGTGTAAAAGAATTTGCCCCAAGCGACGAAAAACTACTATCTACCTGTGCTCTTATTCCTTCAATAGCAGTTAAGATCCCAACCAGGGCGGTAATGCCGATAGTGATGATTAAAGCTGTCAGAATCGTCCTCAGTAAATTTCCCTGAATAGAACGCAGTCCCTCTTTAATATTCTCAGTCAGATTCATTTTCTTAGGTTTTACGTTTAGTATATACCAGTTGATATAAATAATAGTATCTTACCCAATAGCATTGTCAACAACTCGTTGAGTATTAAATTTTATTACATCTCTTATATATTAACTTCCTAGTTACTAAAAAACCTGCTAGCTTACTAATAATTATGGCAAACGGATAATAGTATGGTTTATCGGCTACAGTATCTTTTTGAGTGTATGTACGTATGAAATGAAAAAACACTATATTTGTATGAAACGCAACCTCACTTTCAGCCTCTTATTCATTTGCTTGTCTTTATACACAGGATATGGACAGCAAATCTCCAATGTTAATTTTACAGATATATACAAAAATATCTCAACATCATCTTCATCTTATTTTTATCCGGTACTGCTGTCCAGATACGAAAAGAATGACACAACACTTACACATGAACAGTACAAACATTTATATTATGGATTCACCCAACAACCCACTTACGATCCTTATGAGAAAGACCTTCGCCAAAAAGAGTTTAATGCACTGATTGCAGCCAAAGACTACCAAAAGGCGATTGCAGTAGGTAAAGAGGGAATCAAAAAGTCTCCATTTAATATGAATTACATTTTTGGCTTGCATTATGCCTACGATAATCTGGGTCAGCAGGCTGAATCTCAAAAATGGCTTAATAAGTTCGAGAAATTATTAGAAGTCCTTGAAAAAAGCGGAGATGGTAAAACATCCAAAACCGCCATTGTTGTTATTTCCATTGGTGATGAACAGATCTATATGGAAACACTTGGTTTGACTGTTAAAAATCGAGATCTTTCTAGTGGCACTGACAAAATTATCTTAGAAGAACCAAATGAATTACATCAAAAAGAGCTATATTTTAATGTAGAAAAACTAGGCTGGCAGGCAAGCGGCAATAAACGTACTGTCAAGAAATAAGCTACTTATATATAATTAACAGCGTACATCTTTGTCTATTAGTAAAAAGTAGCATCTTGATTGATAGTTCTAGTACTTTTAAACGTTATCTGCTCAGAATGAATACGTTTTGAATAGTTAATTTATTTTTTCAATTATGCATATAAGGGCATTTCGTCGTTTTCTGCTGACCCTAATGGGAATTTGCAGTATTGGAACCAGTTGGGCATCCTCTATTTTGATCCCTATGGATGAGGCACAAGCCAATCATTTAAAAGCTTATGGTATAGCCTATTGGGTACTGACCAAAAGTACAGAAGTAGACTGGTTACTCAACTACAGAGGAGGTAGCTTTATGTTTCAGTATCAGCCTGTCTTTGAAAGCGAACTTAGAATTAGAGGAGTCAGCTACCAGGTAATATCTGATGCACAGGCAGGTCAGATCACTGCTGAAATCAGTGCTCCAGATGTGAATATGGATGTGATGAAGCTGGAAAAAGCACCTAAAGTAGCAGTATATTCTCCAAAATCTAAGCAACCCTGGGATGATGCAGTTACTCTTGTATTAAGCTACGCGGAGATTCCTTATGACATCATTTTTGATGATGAAGTTATGGACGGGCTTTTACCCAAATATGATTGGCTCCATTTGCATCATGAAGACTTTACAGGCCAGTATGGTAAATTTTATCGTACTCATGGGCATCACGCCTGGTATAAAGCTCAGCAACGAGAATTTGAGACCTGTGCTAAGAAGTATGGATTTGCCAAGGTTTCACAACTCAAACTAGCTGTAGTAAAGAAAATACGTGATTTTTGTGCAGGAGGAGGCTTTCTGTTTGCTATGTGTTCAGCAGCAGACACATATGACATCGCTCTGGCAGCAGATGGTGTGGATATTTGTGAAAGCATTTATGATGGTGATCCTGCAGACCCTAATGCACAGCAAAAGCTCGATTATAGTAAAACTTTTGCCTTCCGTAATTTTATACTGAATAAGGATCCATTTGATTATGAGTACTCAAACATTGATAATCAGATTTATGAGCGTCCTGTTAATGAAAGCAATGATTATTTTACATTGTTTCAGTTTTCAGCTAAATGGGATCCAGTACCTACAATGCTAACACAAAATCATTTGAATGTAGTCAAAGGTTTCCTAGGTCAAACTACAGGTTTTAAGAAAAGCCTTATTAAACCAGAAGTTGTGATTATGGGTGAAAGCAAGTCTATTGGTGAGGCCAAATATGTTCATGGAATTTTTGGCAAAGGGACCTGGACATTCTATGGTGGGCATGATCCTGAGGATTACCAGCACCAAGTTGGTGAAGAACCTACCGATCTTAGCTTACATCCAAACTCGGCAGGTTATCGTCTCATATTAAACAATATTTTATTTCCTGCTGCTAAAAAGAAAAAGCAGAAAACCTGAAAAAAAGAAGCCATCCAAATGGGATGGCTTCTTTTTTTAAAGAGGAAATTCACTGTTTTATGTTATGTAATTCCATAAGTTCACTTGTATTGAGTATTTCTACTAATTTCCAGTCATCCTCTTCCTTACTCATTTTACATTTTAATAAAAAGGGTTTTTTATGCCGATCTGAAGGCATAAATCGTAAAGTAATTAATGCATCCGTATCATGAACTTCAATATTTTCAATCTCATCAAACTGATAGCTTCCATTCATAAAAGGGCCGGAAGCATCCTTTAGTGATGTAATTGCCAGATCTCCGGAATTTTCCAGATTTAGACTACCCGTTTCTACTGCCTTGTAAACTTGTTCTCCTATTGTTTCCACCAAACGTGGTTTTACAAAAGCAATAATGTCAGTAGCAATCTTTATCTCATTATCAGCAGATTGATTTGATGTAGTTTTTGAAATAGTCTGTGCCATAATCTGGTCAATAGCATTATTAACTACAGATTCAATAGCTACATGTTTTTTAAATAACGAAAGGTCATGTGTCTCATAGGCATCTTTTATCTGTAAAAGTGCAAACAAAGGCTGCGCTTCCCGATATTTCTGATATCCAAACCATCCACCTACTCCCAACAGGACAGCACCTGTTATACTATACAGATATTTTCGGTTCATTGTATTGATACATCTAAAAATACAAAAATACCTGTCCATAAAACACGGCAGGTATTTAAGACTATATTCTTATTAAGCTCTTATCTGAAAATCGGATTTACCTGTGGAAGAGCTTTTACTTCGCTTAAAATACTTTCTGTCAACGGTTTGGTGACAAATTTAATCACATATTCATTATCTACAATCTTTTCAATATCACGACGATTATCAGAGCTTGAAAGAATTACAATCTTACACTTGTTTTTCAACGCTTCTGGAAACATTTCAAATTCAAAAAGAAAAACAAATCCATCAACAATAGGCATATTAATATCCAGAAAGACAATTTCTGGTAAGTTCTCCGGATTGTTTTGTTCACGTTCCAGAAATTCCAGAGCACTCTTTCCTGAGTTCTTCACCTCCACTCTTTTGGCAAATTTGGTGATTTCAATAATACGTTTGCTGATAAAATTATCAGTATCGTTATCATCCACCAATAATACTAAGTCAATCATATTTTCAATGAGAAGATTGGATGTTCTTTTCTATAATCGTAAGCCAAAAGTAATAGAAACCCACTTTATTGAGTAGTGCTAAGTAACTGATTACTAATGCACGTAATATATTATTAAAGTTTCCCCCACTAAAAACTATCCCTTAGCTATTTTTCTATCAGGAACTTTAGATGAATGACATTTATCACCTGTATTTAGTTAAATCACTCATATACAGACAGAAGAAAAGATATGTAAGAGAGTGTAAGAATTTGCAGGTAAAGGCAGGTTAAAGGCTAAAAAGATGCATACATAGGCAAACAGTTAAGATTTTGACTTGCCAACGATTCTATTTTAGTAAATAAAGTGTGTGGTATTGTGATATAGTACTTTTCTCTCACACTTTTGAGAAGATCTTATTTTTAATAATTTACAATTTTGACTAAAACTAGTAACGTGGTCAGAAAACCAGAAAAACATCGGAGAATAAAAAGGCGGTTTAAGCTATGTATTATACCAATTTCTACTAATAAGATAATAATTTATCTTGCCATATATCCAAAATATTATCTGTCATTAGACATTTTTTCAAAATAAGATATTTATTAATATACAAAATAGTTTATTTTGTATATTACCTTTTCTAATTACCCAAATAAAAATCTTTTTTCTGTATAATACCAAGATATAAGATTTTTACAATGACAGTTAGTATAAAACACCATTTATTTAACCATTAATTAAACGCTTATGAGAAAACTTTTCCTATTTAGTATGTGCTTTTTCTGCATCTCTGGATGGCTGATAGCACAAGAAAGAACCATAACAGGACAAGTCACATCCAGCTCAGACCAACAACCTTTACCAGGAGTTTCAGTTATTATTAAAGGAACTGCTCGTGGTAGCTCAACAGATGCATCTGGAAAGTACACACTTTCTGTCCCTGAAAATGCGACTTTGGTATTCAGTTTCATAGGTTATCTCTCAAAAGAAGTTCCAGTAGGAAACCAATCTATTATTGATGTGCCACTTATTACCGATGTAAATGAATTATCTGAAATAGTAGTTACAGGTTATGGCTCACAGATTAAAAGAGATGTAACAGGTAATATAGCCAGAGTTACTTCTAAAGAAATAGAAAATACTCCTACACCTAGTTTAGATGCTGCCTTGCAAGGACGCGCAGCCGGTGTACTTGTTAATCAAGGTACAGGTAAACTTGGACAGGCTGTTCAGGTACGTATACGGGGGGCATCTTCCATATCAGCAGGCACACAACCTTTGTACGTTGTTGATGGTATTGTCCTTACGACTGGTGATCAATCTTCATCAGGAGGGGCAACCAATCCTCTGGCAGACATAAATTTTAATGACGTTGAGTCATTTGAAATCCTTAAAGATGCTTCTGCTGCAGCTATATATGGTTCACGGGCTGCGAATGGCGTTGTCGTTATTACCACAAAACGAGGAAAAAGTGCAAAAACAAATGTAGCTGTAAACTATCAAACAGGTATCAGTAAACCTACACGTAGAGTTCGCATGCTTAATGCAACAGAATATGTTAACTTCTACCGCCAGGCAGCGGCCAACTCTGATCGAATTGAAGAAATAGACCCTGCATCTGAAGATTCTTATACAACCTATATGAATGGGTTCTTTGACTATTATAGTGCAGAAACATTTGGTACAGATAAAGCTGTAAATACAAATTGGCAAGATGAGATATTTCTTAATGATGCTCCTTCCAATCAAATTGATCTAAATGTAAGTGGGGGTTCAGATAAGACACGATTTTTTATCTCAGGCCAATATCTTGATCAGAAGGGTATTCTGATTGGAAATGCATTCAACAGAATATCAGGACGAATAAACTTAGATCAGCAAGTTTCCAAGATTTTTAAATTCGGATTTAATTTAAGTTTAGCTCGTAGCTTTAATGATCGGCTGTCAGGAGATCGCCAGTTTGACAATCCGTTACAAGCAGCCGCATTAACACCTATTTCTCCAACCATTGATCCAACTACTGGTTTAGCAATAGGAACTCCTCCAGGAGACCCAGATTTGCCAAACTATTATAACCCTTTAATTAATATTGGCAATGCCTATTATCGTCAGATAGGTTACCGCAATATCAGTAATGTGTTTGGAGAGTTAACACTTCTTGAAGGCTTGACTTTCCGCTCTGAATTTGGAATAGATATCTTAAACCAACAGGAAGAAGCATATTATAATGCAAAAACCAACCGTAATACTTCCGGTGCAAATGGTTTAGGGCAGAATTATTATACGGGAGTGCTCAATTATACTACCAACAACTATTTTAGCTATAACAAAGTATTGGGTATTCACAGCCTGGGATTAACTTTAGGTACATCTTATCAACAATCTCAGACAAAACGTAATTACATTGAAGGTCGCCAGTTTCCAGGAGAAGCGTATCGTTTGATTCAAAGTGCAGCATTAAAATCTGGTGGCTTCTCCAGAGAAAGTAATTTTCGATTCTTATCCTATTTCCTGAGAGCTAACTACAAACTCAATGAGAAATATCTGCTTTCTGTCAGTGCTCGTATTGATGGCTCATCCCGGTTTGGTAAAAACAGTAAATATGGTTTCTTCCCCGCAGCTTCTGCCGGATGGGTACTCTCAGAAGAAGATTGGTTAAAAGATAATTCTTTTATGAGTTTTCTTAAGTTACGTACCAGTTATGGATTAACAGGAAATGCAGAAATTGGTAATTTTCCTCAATTAGGGCTATTTGCAGGAGATGGCAACTATGGTGACACTCCTGGACAACGCCCCTATCAGCTATCAAATCCAAACCTGAAATGGGAAACAACTACTCAGACAGATGTTGGAATCGACTTTGGCTTCTTTAATAACCGTATTAGTGGTGAAATAGATTATTATTTTAAAGAGACTAAAGATCTATTATTAAATGTAAATGTTCCAGGGTCAACAGGATTTCCTACGATTGTTCAAAATGTGGGAAAATTGCAGAATCAAGGATGGGAATTTGTCCTAAATACACAAAACTTGGTGAATGAGTTTAAATGGACAACCTCGCTCAATCTATCTAGTAATCGCAATAAGGTAATCAATATTCAAGGACAAATTATTGAAGCTGGCCTTGAAAATATGAGTAGAGTTGTGGAAGGCCAGCCTATTGGAGTATTTTATACAGCGGAATATGCTGGTGTAGATCCAGCCAATGGAGATGCTCTCTGGTATAAAAACACACCAAATGCAGATGGGTCAAGAGATCGTACTACAACAAATGATTATACAGAAACCCAAAGAGTGGTATCTGGAAACCCATGGCCATCTCTAGTAGGTGGCATCACCAATACCTTTAACTATAAAGGATTTGATTTAAGTGTATTCTTTAACGGTCAATATGGAAATAAAATAAACTTTTATGGTGTAGGTCGCTATTCATCTGCAAATGGTCGTTATGAGGATAATCAAACTGCGGATCAGTTAAACGCGTGGACTCCACAAAATACTAATACAAATATCCCAGAGGCTCGTCTGTTTTACAACAATGGAGCACAGCCATCTACACGTTTTATCTATGATGGATCCTTTCTGCGCCTCCGCACACTGACACTTGGATATACGATTCCACAATCCATTATCAATAAGGCTAAAATCAGTAAGGCTCATATATATTTTTCTGCTCAGAACCTACTTACTATTACAAATTACAAAGGCTGGGACCCAGAGGTAAATGCCGATGATATTGTTTCGAATATTGCTCAAGGCTATGACTTTTATTCTGCACCTCAAGCAAAGACGTTTTTAGTAGGCATAAATGTTAATTTTTAATAAAAACCACTATATGAGATTTTACAGATCATTCTTTACAATAACTACATCTGCTTTACTATTTGTTTTGAGTTCTTGTAACAATAAGCTGGATGTAACTCCTATACAAGAAATAGACGAAACAAATGCATTAACAACTTCTACTGCAGTTATTGCTGCACTCACAGGAGCGTATGATGGCCTACAATCTGATGATACATATGCAGGGGCTATTTCCTATATTGCAGATTTAGTAGGTGATAACAGGGAAGTCGTTTTCGCGGGTACATTCTCAAGTTTGGATGAATTATGGCGTAAAACCATTGCAACCACCAATACTCAGGTTCGAGATACTTGGCTAGGATGCTATGATGTTATTAATCGGGTAAATAATGTTCTAGAGGCCTTGCCTATTGTTGTTGAAGATGAAAGAGCAAGAGTTGAAGGAGAAGCGTTATTTATTAGAGCCGCCATGCACTTTGAATTGGTTAGGTTATTTGCAAAATCCTGGAATGATGGTAATCCAGCACAAAACCCAGGAGTACCTATTATATTAACTGCTACTCATGTTCCGCTTGATGAAACAGATTATCCAGCAAGGGCAACTGTAGCAGAGGTATATGCCCAGGTCATTAGTGATTTAACCAAAGCAGAAAGTCTATTAGAAGATGCTTCAGGAGGCAGTACTCTTGCCAATAAACAAGTTGTTACTGCAATGTTATCCAGAGTTTATTTAATGCAGGGAAATTATGCAGCAGCAAGAGATGCAGCAAACGCTGTTATTGAATCAGAAGCATATACTTTATTAAGTGATTTTACAGAAGCATTCAATAATTATGAAATTTTTGGAGGAACACCTACTGCTGAAAATATATTTTCAATCAAAGTGACAAACCAGGACGGAGTCAATGGACTAAATACATTTTTTGTTTCTTCTGGTTATGGAGGCCGTGGGGATATTCGTGTACAACAAAAGCATTTGCAGTTATATGAAGAAAATGATGTAAGAGGAACATTCTTTTATACATCCAGTAATAGGGTATTCACTGAAAAGTACACAGATCAGTATGGAAACGTCCCGATTATTCGTTTTGCCGAAATGTATCTGACTCGCGCTGAAGCTAACTTCAGACTTGGTGAAAGTGTAGGTGCTGACCCTGTAGATGATATCAATGTTATTCGTGAAAGAGCTGGACTCAATCCTTTAGCGACTGTTAATCTCACACAGATTTTAAAAGAAAGAAAATTAGAGCTGGCCTTTGAAGGGCACCTCTTGTATGATTTGAAACGTACAGAACAACCTGTAGGAGATTTGCCTTTCAACGCTGATGAGTTAGTTTTACCAATTCCTCAACGAGAAAGAGATACCAATAAAAACCTGACACAGAATCCAGGTTATGCACAATAAAAAACAAAGGGCAATCTAAAGATTGCCCTTTGTTTTTTATTTCTTGTCTATTGGAATATATACTACATATTTTGTTTCAAAAAATTCCTCTTCAAAGTATTCTGTCAGCGGGTATAACTTATACTTTACCCGTGCAGCTTCAAGCTCCTCTGTCAAATCGCCTCCTTTAAGATATAAAATACCATTTCGCAGATCGTGCTGGTAATGTTTGTTGATTTTGTGCTTTACCCACCCGTAGAACTCTTTCATTTGAGTAACAGCTCTGCTCACAACAAAATCATAGGTAAGAGGCAATTGTTCAGCCCTGGTCTGCTCTGCTTTGATATTGGTAAGCCCAACGCCATTTGCAACTTCCTGCACAACTTTAATCTTCTTTCCTATTGAATCTACCAGATGAAAATTACATTCCGGAAATAAGATAGCCAAAGGAATACCAGGAAAGCCACCTCCAGTACCAACATCCAAAATATCAGTACCAGATTTAAAGGTAATCACTTTTGCAATGCCTAATGAATGTAGAATATGCTTTTCATATAACGCATCAATGTCTTTTCGGGAAATAACATTGATCTTCTCATTCCACTCTTTGTAAAGAGATTCCAATAAGGCAAATTGTTCCTTCTGTTTTTCGGTAAGATGAGGAAAATACTTCAGGATTATATCCACAGGTTATTATATTTTGTTAATGCTTCAAAAATAGCATCTTTTCAGATGCTAAAAGATGCATAAAGCAAAAATAAAACTATTAGATATGTTCTTGTTTGTCTTTTACCAGGTCATAGAGTAATTCTCTGGCACGGTGCAGTTGAGCCTTGACAGTTCCTAAAGGAGCTTGTAATTCATCTGCAATTTCTTCATAAGAAAGCTCCTGAAAATACCTCAGGTTTACAAGAGTCTGGTATTTTGGAGGCAACTTATGTATAATCAACCGAATGATTTCATTCTTCTGATCTTTAATAGCTTCTTCCTGCGGATTCAGTTTGCTATCTTTTATTTCAATAGCTACTTCATCACCATTGCTATCACGCAATGAGCCTGCAATACGCATGGTATCCAATCTCTTTTTACGTAAAAAGTCAATACAATTATTAGTCGCTATACGAAACAACCAGGTGCTGAAACTAAAATCTTTCTTAAACTTATCCAGATTACGAAACGCTTTGGCAAAAGACTCGATTGTCAGGTCTTCTGCATCATCAACATTCCGGACCATTTTCAATACTGTATGGTACAGTGGTTTCTTATACCGTTTCATTAACTCGGCATATGCCTTCTGGTCACCACCAATAGCCTGGTCTACCAGCTTAAAATCTTCTAAGGCTTTCGATGAGAATTCTTTATCTAACTCCATGAGGCACGTTTTGTAAATAAAGCCCAGGTTCCAATGAACATGTAGTAAAATGTATAAAAGAAATCAAATAAAGGTAATGTATACCATTCAATACTTTCATCCAAACGTCTGGCAATACGATATAATAACCATGTTTGTATTATGGTACGTATCAGCCAACCTATTACTACAAAAGGTATAAACGCTTGAAAGCTGACTAAAAGTATGCCACAAATCCAAAATAATAATTGAGACAGTGACAACATAGCTAATAAGATTTTATTACGCAATTTATATTTTTTCCCAACATTCAAGTGTCTTCTTTTCTGTCTGAACCATGTCTTAAATGTAGATTTGGGCTCAGAAACCATAAAGGCCTCAGGTAAAATGCATATTGAAGTATTTTTTTTGTTAGCCACTTCTCCCACAAATAAATCATCGTCCCCCCCTACTACTCTTAAATGTGAGTGGAATCCTTTATTCTGTATGAAAAGTGACTTCCTATAACTAAGATTACGGCCAACACCCATATAAGGTAATCCTGCTACTGCAAAAGACATATACTGAACTGCAGTATAAAAAGTTTCATGCCTGATTAGAAAATTCAGGAATCCAGTGTCATATTTATAAGGAGAGAAACCTAAAACCACCTTTTTTTCATCTCGGATGGGACTAGTCATATAAGAAATCCAATTCTCACTCTCAGGAAGGCAATCTGCATCTGTCAGTAATATAATATCATATTGAGCGGCCTTGATACCCAATGTTAACGCATACTTTTTGGAAGATATATGATCAGGCGTGTCATTAATCCGAACTAGATTTAACTGTGGATGCTTAAATGATTCAAACAATAGAAAGTCATAACATTCATCATCAGAACGATCATCTACTATAACAATCTCAAAATGAGGGTAATTCTGTTTTAATAAGAGTGGAATTAGCTTTTTCAGATTTTCCAGTTCGTTCCAAGCACATACCACAACTGAGACACCAGGCCATTCCTGTTCAGACTCTTTTTGCTGTATCTCTTTGTAAAATGCCAGTCGACTAAAGAAAAATAATTGATAAAACAGGGATATAATAATAGTACCCACAAATACACAAAATAGAATATTTATGTAGGGAGGATAATGGGTAAATAAAGGTAATTCTGAAATCATTCGATAAATGAAAAATTGTCCTGCAAAAGTGTATAAGAGAACTGCACATAATGACGTCTCAAAAATAACAAAAAGAGTTATGCTAACCTCAGACTTATACTGGCAGGCTGGATTTTTTAATCAAGATTGTTGACAAGTGTAAGGTTTTACCCAAAAAGAAAAGGTTCCTGTGCTATACAGGAACCTTTTCTTTTTGTAACAATCGTTTAATCCTAATGTCTTATCCACTGCTCAATGTGTTGAGCTACAGTTTCCACACTAGCCCCTACCTTTTGCGAGATTTTGGGAGAGTTATTATTAATTATTTTGCCATCTTCTCCTTTATCTATCTTATTTACGCATTTGGTCTCCTGGATTTTCTGTGTATCCTCCGCCTGTGACACTTGGCGAGTACAAGCTAGAAAGCCAACCTTTACGTACCGTACAGATTTAGTTTTATCCGAACCTGTGTCATCCTCCGCTATTACGCTCGGAAAGCCCATGCTCATCAATAACAGACAAAGCAATGCTAATTGGGAGTAAACTTTTACTGGTTTCATGATAATATATATAAAAGGCTAAAAATCAAATGTATGGATTATAGTGACAAATATATGTTAATAGACAATACCTTGCAATACATAGTACTATATATTTTGAAAAATATTTTTTTCATTTATTGAATAATGTCAAAAAAACAAATTGTAGTGTTTTGAACAAGATTATTCCGCGTAACTCATAAAATTACAGCGTGAAGTGCGATTTCTGGCAGATGAGTCTCTGGAAACAGTTTACCCAGCTCTTAACAACTACAAGCCACATGCCAAAAACAAAAAATGCTTTCTTTTAAAAATTCAGCCTATATTTCAAAATCTATTTATCCGATTTCGGACACTTTATCTCAAAATCGGACGGTCGGTGAAACAAGACAGTAATAAGATGCAAAAAGCGGATAAATGGTTGCAGCAGTGTGCATTTTATTTTTATGGGAGTATTCCAAAAAAGTAACCTATTACTTAAGAAATTGTGTTAAAGAGTGTTAAAAACCAAAAGTAAAGATAAACGACTTGTAATTTTGTTATCTTAGAATAGGCTGTACTATAGTATGGTAACAGCCTTAGTTGAAATAAATAAGTGTGTGAATATACGTTTATGAAAAAGCAACAAATCAGATGGATTATCTTCCTGATGGCATTAGCCACACTTGGGCTTATCGGTTTTCAGGGATATTGGATCTTTCAGGCACGTACGGTTGCAGAAGAACGATTTGATCAGAATGTACAGGAGGCATTGCAACATGTCGCCAATAAATTGCAACGGGAAGAAGTAGTATGGCTAGCATCTCAACAACTGCGAGATACCAGTCATCAAAATATAAGAGGAACTACTATTCAAAATAATGATGCTTTAGTAAAAGCAGCAAAACCAATAAAGAACCTTCATAAAAGGAATCGCAAAAGCGATTCTAAAAAAGATAATTATATTGCTGCTACAGACTCCATGGAAATAATTTATCCTGGAATCGTTCAGTTTCATATTCAGCAAACTTACACAGAGTATAGTCCTTTATATAGTGGATATGATTCTGCAAGTATTTATCCAAGCAGCCAGCCTCAAAATAATCTTTTTCGCAGACATGATCCCTTTCGTGATATGTCTGAGTTTAGACAAGAAATGCAGGAAATGCAACGACAGAATGAGGCACTGGAACGTTGGCTAAATGAGGCAATGCTTGAACAAATGCGCTTGATGGGGATTCCGGTAGATTCATTGATATTGGACACAACAAATCAATATACATCAGGAGCTCTTCAGACAAAAAAACCATCTAAAACACGAAAAGGCAAAAAAGATAATAATCAAGTAATTGCTACTATTCCTCAACCTGAGATACAGACTAAAGTAGATAAGGTTCAACAACAATCTACTATTGTCAAAGAAGTCTTCCAACAGTTATTTTCCAAAGAAAGACCTGTTGAGCAACGCATTGATCCTATTAAACTGGATTCTCTACTAAAAGCAGAGATTAGAAATCAGAGTATAGACATTCCTTTTGAATATGGCGTTCATTCATCCAAATCCAAACAAGTATTCTTCGCATCAAATCAATCTGTTGACCGTTCGATTCCTTCAGAGGCATTTACAATTAATCTGTTTACCAATGACTTGCATGCAAAAAATGATATATTATATGTACTATTTCCAGATAAGCAGACATTTATCAATAGCTCTACATTCTGGATTTTACTAACCTCTATTGTCTTGTGTGGAGTCATTATGGCAATTTTTTATGTGTCAGTTAATACGATTCTAAAACAAAAGAAATTATCAGAAGTAAAAAATGACTTTATTAATAACATGACCCACGAATTTAAGACGCCTATTGCAACGATCTCGTTAGCATGCGAGATGCTCCAGGACCCTGATATTCAAACACATTCAAGCTCTTTAAACCGGTATTTGAGGGTAATTTCCGATGAAAACCGCCGACTTGGGTCTCAGGTAGAAAAAGTTCTTCAGGCGGCAACTCTTGATAAAGGTCAGTTGAAACTGAAACTTAGTACTATAAATGTACATGAGGTAATTGAAGATGTGTTACAAAATATTGGCGTTCAGATTGAAAAACGTGAGGGAACCGTAGACCTTCAGTTAGATGCGGAGAATACTGAAATTGAGGCAGATGAGGTACATATCACTAATCTGATTTATAATTTACTGGATAATGCAAATAAGTATTCTCCAGATAAACCGCAGATTCAAATATCAACACAAAATGTATCAGATGGTTTAAAAATAAGTATTACAGATCATGGCATTGGTATGAGCAAAGAAGCCCTAAGTAAAATATTTGACAAATTTTATCGTGTCTCTACTGGTAATCTACATGATGTAAAAGGCTTTGGACTAGGATTAAGTTATGTAAAAACTGTGATAGATGTCCATCATGGCCAGATTACAGTAGAAAGTCAGCCAGGGGTAGGAAGTACATTTGAAGTATTTTTACCTTATAGCCAGATATAGGCTCTCTTATGCAGTGCATTAAAATATAAATAATCGCTGTATAATCTTTGTCTTGTTGCTTGCCTTAATTTCTTATAAGGAATATCAGAATGAAAAAACTGACCCTTTATACTTCATAGTTGTATTACCCAAAGACAAGAATATTCATACTATCAAAAGAATCATGACAGGAAAAACTGTTTTCGATGAATCATGTGGTAATTGTGGTCCCTCTTTTATAAAGAGAGAAGAATAGGATAGTACAGGTAATAGGCAATTATAAAAGTAGATCTCTTTCTAAGCTTCCAGTTATAGTGGATGCCCAAAGAAAGGTTACTCAAAGAAACAGTTACTCTAATGAAATTTGAATTTATTATCCTTGTACAAGACTTCGAGATCTTTTAAAATATCTGATCCTTATTACTATCCTAATATGAGTAAACTCAAAATTTTACTGGTTGAAGATGACAATAATCTGGGTGAACTACTAAAAGAATACCTGGATCTGAAAGGATATGAGGCAAGACTAGCCCGGGATGGAGAAGAAGCATTTAACCTCTTCCGAAAAGAGACCTATGATCTTTGCATCTTCGACGTAATGATGCCCAAAAAAGATGGATTTTCTCTGGCGAAAGAAGTTCGTAGTGTTGACAAACAGATCCCCATTATCTTTTTAACCGCAAAATCAATGAAGGAAGATACACTAGAAGGACTACGAATAGGCGCTGATGATTATATGACAAAGCCTTTTAGTATGGAAGAGTTGTTATTGCGAATGAAAGCCATCCTTCGTCGGTCTCAACCACAGACAAATTCGGCAGAAGAAAAAAAGATATTCGAAATAGGAGCCTATTTATTTGATTACGAACAACAATTGTTAAAAAAAGATGAAAAAACCACCAAATTAACTACCAAAGAAGCAGAATTACTTAAACTATTATGCAACAATCTGAACCAGACATTGGAGCGTAGCCTGGCCCTGCGTCTTATCTGGCGAGACGATACCTACTTTAACGCGAGGAGTATGGATGTTTATATAACAAAACTTCGCAAATATTTAAAAGATGACCCACAGGTAGAAATCATTAATGTTCATGGAACAGGCTATCGATTACAAGTGTTAGGAGCTTAAGAAGTTTTATCTTCTTTTCTCTATTTTTGCAACCTATTATATAAGAAAGGATAACATTAATACAAAGATTTTATTCCTTTCTCATTCTTAGTGTGCTTACCTAACTGATTTCTTATAATGATTAGAAGACCCCGACGTAATCGCCAATCAGAAACAATTCGTCGCCTGGCACAGGAAACAACATTATCCACGGACGACCTGATTTTTCCACTATTCGTAACAGAAGGAACAAATAAAGCGGTTGAAGTAAGCTCTATGCCAGGAATTTATCGTTACTCGCCCGACTTATTGCTAAAAGAAATTGAAAGTTGTCTAAAGTTAGGCATCAAAACATTTGATATCTTTCCTCAATTAGAGGAAAGTAAAAAAGATAAATATGCCACTGAAAGCTATAATTCAGATGGGCTTTATTTGCGAACGATTCGTGAGATTAAGGAAAAACTGCCTGAAGCTACAATTATGACAGATGTAGCCATGGACCCTTATAGCAGTGATGGCCATGATGGTATTGTGAAGGATGGAAAAATTCTGAATGATGAGACGTTAGTTGTGTTGGGTAAAATGGCATTAGCTCAGGCAAGAGCTGGAGCAGATATCATTGGCCCATCAGATATGATGGATGGACGAGTAGGTTATATACGTGAAACACTGGATGATGAAGGATTTACGAATGTAGCCATTATGTCCTATAGTGCTAAATATGCAAGTGCATTTTATGGTCCTTTTCGGGATGCACTGGATTCTGCCCCAAAATTTGGTGATAAGAAAACCTACCAGATGAATCCGGCTAATCGAAGAGAAGCTCTCATCGAAGCAGAGTTAGATTATGCAGAAGGAGCTGACTTTCTAATGGTTAAGCCAGCCTTTTCGTATTTGGATATCATTCAAACGCTGAACGAAAATTTTCCCATACCTATTGCTGCATATAATGTGAGTGGAGAATACGCAATGATTAAAGCAGCAGCTCAGAATGGTTGGCTGGATGGAGAAAGAGCTATGTTGGAAATGCTAGTAAGTATTAAGCGTGCAGGAGCCAAAATAATCCTCACCTACTTTGCCAAAGAATTTGCATTGCTACAAAAATGATCTTTCGTATAAAAAAAGAAAACGCCCGACTCATTATTGAATCGGGCGTTTTCTTTTATTTAAGTATATGGACCCAACCTTTTATGACTATTCGTTCATCTCTTCGACGGAGCCTCATTGTTTTTAGTTCAGCTGAATAATAATAAACACCTGGTGATACGTTGTTTGCATCTGAGACCTCTGCATTATTATTTAAACCACCAGCCCAATTAATGTGTATATCACTGGTTTCGAAAACTTTACGTCCCCAACGGTTCAGTATAGTTATCTTTCCTGACTCAATAAATCTGGGACAAGGATAGGGTTCAAACACTTGATTTAGTGTATCTCCATTATCAGGGGTAATTACATTGGGCAATGCATAGTAAGGACAATTATCCTGACAAACAATGTTGCTTGGAGCACTCTCATTGCCACTTCGGTCTACCACTGTCACATAATAACATCCGGCAAATGAGCTTAGATTCATATGGTCATACACCTGAAC